>NZ_CP054139.1:1813229-2115433 GCF_013283875.1 Mucilaginibacter mali | reverse complement strand
ATAATTTACCACAAATGGGGACGCTTTCGGGTAGCGGAGAGGGAATTAATTAAAGTTCAGCCCGTAGTCGATCTTATCACGGCACCACTTCGCAGTGCTGGTTGTTAAAACCAACCAATCCAACGCCCGCTCAATTCCACTCATTCATCAAAGGCTTTCCATTGCTATCTTTAAAATCGGTAACAGTACTCCCATCACCCGCCTATCCAAGCGTGTCGCTTGGATATACATCAATCTAAGCGTTCCGCTTAAATTGATGTATTGGCACAAAAAAATTAAGCGGCACGCTTAATAAATCCACGCATTCAAGCGGCACGCTTGAATGGGCGTATTCAAAGCGGGAATCAGATCCACACTAATGACACACTGTCCACAAATGCGCCAACACCAACAAAGCTTGCTTATTACTCCCATTGCTTCATCAAATAACCCGCACCTCTAAAATCACTAACACCAACCCCATCATAACGATACACCCCGTCAACAGCACCAAACCAAATATTGCCTTTGCTATCTCCCGTTATCCCGAAAGTCATTGGTTTAGTAATTATTTCGGCTGCAGTTGGCTTCGCGGTATATAAAGTCTTTTCATCGTACCGGGAAACTGCCCAGTCCCGGCTGTTATCCTTTTCTGAACTGGTCCAGATGTTGCCCTTTTTATCCTGGTAGATATAACCGGTAAACTTCGGTTTTAAAAGGGTAAATGTGCTGCCGTCATAGCGCCAAAGGCCATCATTGCCGCCCAGCCAAATATTGCCCTTTTTGTCTGTCATCATCGTACGGACATTTTGAAAAGGTTGGTTTTCGTGCATTGCAACGGTAAAGGTTTTTCCGTCATACACAAAGGTATTGCCCCTGGTGGCAAACCAAAACATGCCGGCCTTATCTTCAATAATGGCGTTCACCTCGTAAGGCGGCCTATCCGCAAAAGTTTTACCAGTCCGGTCTTCATTCATCGCCTGGCCGTTGATGATATAATTGCGGAATGACTTCCCATTGTAACGGCTTGCGCCCCCGAAAACACCGAACCAGATATTGCCTTTTTTATCTTCGTAAATACTGCCAACATCATTATTAAGCAAGCCATCCTTAATGGTCAGATTTTTAAAGGACTTCCCATCGTAACGATAAACGCCGGAACCAATAGAGCCGAACCACAGGTTGCCTTTGCTATCTTCTAAAAGAGAAAAAAACCGCGCCGAACTTACTTTACGGGTAATGTTGATGAATGATCTCCCATCGTACCGGAACACCCCCTCCCACGAGGCGATCCAAATATTGCCCTTCCTATCTTGTATGATATTCCGGGTGATGCTGTTAGGCCCGGCAGTTGTGCTTGCGTTTTTGTCATCGGGCTTGCCATTGTCTTTGGGCAAGTCTGCTTGGGTTTGCGCCATGCAGCGGCCGCAAAAAACAAACGCCAGTAGCAAAGCATATACGTGTGTGTATCGCATGTTTATTAATCGATAAGAATTTCAAAAAGCTAAAAAGCTATTGTGGCGTTTTTTAACACCCTCTGTTTGGCATAAGATAAATCACATTGCCTGAAGCAGATAAACTGAAGCCCTTATTTTCTATAGAAGGAAGTAATAGTTTTTCCCACGTTTTGCCCATGTCAGCCGACCGGAAAACACCATCTGAGCTACTACATATTAAATATTTGCCCGCTTGTTTAATTGATGAAATATAGAATGAAAATTTAGGATCGAATAGTTTTTTGAATAATGAACTCCCCCAGGAAGGCTGAAGTCCTGCTCCTATGTCGTTCCAGGTTTTTCCATTATCCCGTGAAATGTGCAGGGTGTTGGTTTTTGTTGTGGAGTTGTAGGCTATAGCGGCAAATCCGCCGTCAATACATTCCACAGCTACGCCAGCACCCGCTTTACTGATCACCCGGTCCCAATTTTTACCATCATCGTCCGACCGTAATATTCCCCGTGAGCTGAGCGCCAGGAGTACACCGTTCGACTCTATCATTTTCATTACCCAGCCTTCAACCTGCACATATTCCCAGGTTTTCCCACTGTTAGCTGATCTATAAACGGCGTTGTTGGAGCCGACGAGAACTGTACCCTCCGTGCTTTCAAAAAGGCTGCTTACTTGTTTCTCTTTATAGTTTTTGTACATCCAATCTACCGTTTTGTTAAGGCGTACGGCCTGCTCTTGAAAATTGGTGTACATGGGCGACCAATCACGCTGCCCGTTTATCTTTTGTAAAAACTGCCCCCTAAAATCATAAGCAAAAATTCCATCCTTGCCGGGGACAATGTTACGCTGTATACCGGGAATGGTCTCTTTTGCCCAAAACGAAGTTGCGGAATTTGGCTCACTGTGATAAACCCCATTGCCGGCACGTAAATACAGGCCACGGTCATTTGCAAAAAAACCATACGCCGGCACACCTTCTCTCTGCAAATTTCCGGGCAGGCCTTTGCTAATGTTCTGCCATGTTTGTCCGCCGTCGGTAGATCTGAAAACGATATTCAAAGTCCCTGTTGTTTTTACCATCGCTTTCTTTTCTTTTAGTACAAAAGAATTTAGTAAAAACAGTACCAGGATGATAACCGGAATAAACACAAATAATTTGTTCGTTTTTTTAGTTTTCATGTCCTATAAGTTTTGATGAAACAAATCTACTTTGATATGTTTCCGGATGAAGAATTTGGATTGTAAATAAAATTGTAAAAATTGTAAAATAAGCTTGATACACACAGCCTGAACCATTGTTTGCGCACGCGCGTGTCTTAAGGCATTACATAGTTCAGGCTGTGTATCAAGCTTATTTATTTTTTTGCTACGATATTGATCTGAAATCCAATGGAATCCGAAATAGCTCTATCAGCCAAATTATCATAGAACTTTCCTGAATTGTAACGGATACCCCATTTTGTCCGATCGATGATCAGCCTGGCACTCGCTTTTACAATTCCGTCCCTGATTTCTATTCTGGCCGGGAAGGTAACCGGCTCTGTGATACCTTTAATCATCAGCTTCCCTGTAACTGTTTTATTCTCACCGTTTATTGCTGCGCTTTTGGTAATTACGATTGTAGAAAAGGGGAATTTCTCAACATCAAAAAAATCAGGACCTTTTAAGTGATTAATAAGGTTATTATTCG
This sequence comes from Mucilaginibacter mali, assembly GCF_013283875.1. Taxonomy (NCBI): domain Bacteria; kingdom Pseudomonadati; phylum Bacteroidota; class Sphingobacteriia; order Sphingobacteriales; family Sphingobacteriaceae; genus Mucilaginibacter; species Mucilaginibacter mali. The sequence goes on along the minus strand of NZ_CP054139.1, from coordinate 2,112,315 downwards.
TCGCGTGACCAGGCCCCTCAGTTTTGGTCATGTCTATTTCAACAGTACCGCCCATAAGTTGGCCGTTTTCAATCATCAATTCTCCTTTTGATATATAGGCATACCCGTCATGCTTCCCGTGAACACCTGAACCTGTCCATGCTACAACGCTTTCCTTTGTATCTATAGTAAAATATTTTTCATCCCCAACATGTAAGGATATGGAGCTCGACGATGTATTGTTTTTATTTTCCCCGGTTGCACTACAACCCAGGAAAAAAGAAGTAATAATTAAAAATAAGTAACTGGTTAATAGCTTATTGTTCATACTACAAGAATTAGATTGATTGAAATAACTGACAGATGATGTTAAGATCAGCAATACACATTATTGCCGACCGGCCGCGTTTTTAAGTTCCGTAATCGTACTTCCATCATACCGGGAAACCCCATCGCCTGATCCTAACCAAATACTTCCGTCATTAGCTTCCATGATCCCGTAAAGTATTCCTTTATTGCCTTTATATTTTGATTTGATCTCGGTTACAACCGGCGCTTTGTCGGTCAGTGATTTTGCATCATAACGGGAAAGTGTCCAGTCGTGGTCATTGGCACTTTGCGAAGTAGTCCAGATATTGCCTGTTTTATCTTCGTAGATATAATTAATAAAGTTTGGGGAGATATTGGTAAACATGTGGCCGTCATAACGCCATAGGCCATCTTTACCCCCAAGCCAGATATTGCCCTTTTTATCTTCTGTTATGGTACCAACATTTGTAAACGATTTGCCGTTAGTGTTTTTGACAGCGGTAAATGTTTTACCATCATAAACGTAAACATCGCCTTTGGTACCAAACCATAACTTGCCTGCTTTGTCTTCAATAATGGCATTAATATCATTATGCCTCCAAAGCTCGCTTTCGAAAGTTGATACGTGGACAGAATCGCCGGCGCCGGGCGGCGCCAGTGTTTCCTTCATTTTAAAGGTCCGAAAGGATTTGCCATCGTACCGGCTTGCTCCTGATTCCGTGCCGAACCAAATATTACCGGCTTTATCTTCATAAATACAGGTAACCCCATTACCGGGAAGTCCATTGTTGATGGTATAATTTTTAAAGGATTTCCCATCGTAATAATAAACCCCTGAACCAGCAGAACTAAACCAAAAATTCCCTTTTCTATCTTCCAAAACAGAAAAAAAGCCGGCCGAACTCGCCTTATCGGTAACATTAGTAAAGGATTTACCATCGTAGCGAAAAACCCCTTTCGCTGAAGCAAGCCAGATATTGCCCTTGCTGTCTTGCCTGATGCTGCGGACAAGCTTGTTTGGTGCCTGTGGCATGATCACCTCTTTAGGCCCGGAGGCGGCGTTTTCCTTTAAAAGGGTTGTTTTGTTTTGTCCCTGGCAATAGGTGCAAAAAGCAAGCATCATGAATAAAATGCAGATTTGTGAGTGTGTTTTCATTTTTTTTTATATCAAAGTGATTGGGCAAAACTACCTTGATATCATCCGGCGCGGGGAATTTGGATTGTAAATAAAAATGTAAAAAATGTAAAATTAAGTCTTGATATTCAGACAGTAGCGGGTTTTATCTGCTGCATACGAACAAACTTTATAAATATATATAGTGCTTAGGGTTGAGAATCCCATATCCGCTGCATCAATGGAGTGATGGTAAATCCATCTTCAGACTCAGTTCCATAAAGCGTCCAATAGTATATTGTTGATTTATGAATATCGAAGTCAGATTTTAAAACTTCAGTAATTTTCTGACTGTAAAGCTTAAGATCATTTTCGTTGGCTTCATCTAACGCGAACAACATGCCTTGCATTAAAAGAAACTTTTCATCCTCGTCGATTAAACGAGGGTACAACCCGAGACAAGAAGCTAAATCTATTTTATCGGAAATTTCGAGGGGCCAATCTTGCATCCAATCACCGTAAGGCCATTCAATTTTTTCTCTTATGGAGATAAATGCCTCCCGGGTGATATAACGTGGATCTGGTTTAGGTCTTGCCATATTTACCCCGCTATAGACGCCTCTTGTACTTCTCTTTCTGCATTTATTTCAACGATGATCGTGTGGCCAAAGAATAAGTCCCCATCGTCATAGTACAAGCTGAAATTTGTATCTTCATAAAAGCCTATCGATGTTAGCCTTATAGACTTTAAGAAGCTTTCTTTGGTGAGCGGTGTTTCATCTTCATTTAGCCAATTGTCGTTTTTTAATTGTAGCAAATCGCGGATGATCACTTCGTTCACCGCTTCAGGGTTCTTTATCAGCCAGTTTAATTGCTTGTTTATTTGGGTGATAAATGCTTCGGAATTGTCAGGGATATCGTTCGGGTTAAAACTTACTTCAACAGTTTGTCCCCAAAAAACAATATTAATTGCTGCGGTTTTTAACTCCAGTTTATCGCCGGTTTCTGCCGGCGCTTTAGCTTCAGGAAACAGCTCGTAAAAGTCGGGACTTACTTTTACCGAAATAACCTGTGCCGATTGTGTTTGGGTATAAAAATCAGATAGCTTTAAATCAAACCCGCCTTTAATATCAGGCTCTATCGATGGTTTTACAAAGGCGTTTTTATTGTTGCCCTTGTCTTTAGGTTTTAAAAAGTCAAAAAGTCCCATGTTGCAGGTTTTATTAACATAAATGTATTAATTAATTTATCCCTATAGACTGGTTTATATCCACAAGCGTTAAAATCTAAATTCTCTACCGATGAATTTGTAGATCGGAACAAATAAAAAGAGGCCGTATCATAAATCAAATGATGCGGTCTTTATTTTTTTAGCCTAATAGCTGAATTTGGTATTGAGTTTCTATGGAATTTTTTGAGGGGGAGGGGGTAGCTTTCTTGGGCGAACCTGAGTGGTAAAACGACTCATTTAAGCCGCTTTTTTCCTTAGATTTTGTGCGATTGCAACTAAACCCCATTCTATTTCTACTTTTTCCTTGCCGCGGAGCATAAACCGTTTAAAGCCATGGTTCTGCTTAATATTACCAAATACAGGTTCTACATCAAAGCAGCGTTTCTTTCGCCGTTGTATGCCTTCTTCACTGTTTAACAGCTCGTGCGCCTTTTGTTTCAGGCGGTTCAGGTTTTCATTGATTTCAATGATCCGATTCCCTTTTGATTTATGGCAAATACCGTTCAGCGGACAGTTAGCGCAGTTAACTGCCTGGTATCTTTTTACCGTTTGTTCAAACTCCGTGCTTGTTTTTCTTTTACTTGTTCCGATGAAATTCATTTGCTGGCCCATCGGGCAGATGTAACAATCTTTCTCCTGGTTGTAAAAAAGCTTATTTGCTGCAAAAGGGTGCTTGTTGTTGTGATTCTCATTTTGTTCCTTATCGAACATCCCATACTTTACAAAGGCGATTGTTCCTTTTTGTTCCAACCGCGTGTAGTTCTCCTCGGAGCCATATCCGGCATCGGCTGTAAGCACTTGCGGTGCTTTGCCAAAGCTGACTTCATGCTGCGCTAAATGAGCACTTAATGTATTGGTGTCTGTGGTGTTGGAGTGAATGGTGTAATTGACAATGAACTGGTTGGATGTGGATATCTGAACATTATACCCCGGTTTTAACTGGCCGTTTTTCATGTGGTCTTCCTTCATCCGCATGAATGTGGCATCCGTATCGGTCTTGGAATAGCTGTTGCGTTCACCCAGCAGAGCTTCCTGCTGCTCATAGCGGGCAATGGCCTGCGGGTAATGTTTGCTGATATACCGCAGCTTGCTTTTGACCTGTTTGGAAACATCCTCACGCGAGGAAAGCTTCTCATTGAGTTTATCTACTGCGGCATTGACCTTTTCACTGTCAATAACAGTAAAGTCAGGCGGATCAGGCAGCCTGTCTTCTTCTTTTGCTACGCTTTGGGCATAGTCCCATATCTCTGACAGCTGCTTTTTCATCTTTTCCTTATTGGTCTGAATCGCTTTCTTCCAGACAAAGGTATACCGGTTTGCATTCGCCTCTATCTTTGTCCCGTCCGTATTCACTTCTTCAATACTGAGCAGGCCTTCCTCTGCCAAAAGTTTCACCACATCTTCGAACACATCACGCAGCGCATGCTTCAAACGTACGCCCCGGAAACGGTTGATCGTATTATGATCAGGATAGTTCATCGAACTCAGCCACATCAGGTAAACGCTTTCCCGGCAGGCTGCTGCCAGCTTTCGGCTGGAGTAGGTGTTGGTTACATACCCATATACCAGCACCTTTAACAACATTTGCGGGTGATAGCTTGAACTCCCGCGGATATGATAAGCTTTCAGCAATGGTTCCAGATAGAGCCTGTCGATCACATCGTTAACTACACGCACCGGGTGCGATGCCGGAACTAATTCGTCAAGTGTCGGAGGAATAGCCATCAACTGCCGTTGCTGGTAGGGCTTGAATACAGGTCTTTTAGAGGACATACTACGCTACTTTCGATACATAAATATATGAAAATCAGATTATTATATCAAATAAATACCCCTCTTTATTCCAATAAATTATGCACAAATAAAAAAGAGGCCATACCATGATTTATGATACAGCCCCTTTTTTACACTATTGTTTACGCTTAAAAAGTAAGGCCGATATTTATAGAAGACAGGCTGTTTTTAATTGAAGACCCGCTGTTGTTTTTACCAATATCCGTAACACCTCCCTGGCCGTTAAGTTCAATAAAGAACTTCGTTTTTTCGGCAACCGGGAATTTTATACCAATACCCAGATCAAGCCCGCCATCTACAGTGTTAAAATAAGGTTTTACATCCTGGCCTCCCGCGCTTTCCGACGCAGCTAATAAAAAGCTTACATACGGGCCAAAATTAAGGAACCAGTTCTTAGTACGCCCAAAATGCCAGTTAGCCAGCAAGGGAACGGTTAAGTAGTTTAAGCTGTAATTAGTAGTTTTAGTACCGTAAAAACCATTGTCCCAGCCCTTTTGATCGTAAAGCAATTTTGTTTTAAAGCTCCAGCTTTCCGAAAAATAGTGTTCAACAGAAACACCCGCGTTAAAACCGCTTTTGTAATCGGTGTTTGTAAGGTTGCCTGCTGTTACTGTGGCGCCATTGTAGCCAACGTTAATACCAAATTCGGTAGTGCCCTTTGTTTGTGAAAAAGCGGCCGTGCAAAATCCAGCCGTAATTAGCAGTGTGGTTAAAATTTTTCTCATAAATTGTAAATAAAGTTTGGTCGAATATAGTGGTTTCCCTAAATATCTTTTATTAATAATAAATTATTGGTGCCCATTGCCGGTCTTTTGATCACACCAATTAAACCGCAGCGCAAATCAAATCCGCCACACTCCTCACCTCCAAAAACTCATCGTGGATAGGGTTTATGTTCTTATGTGTATCAGTACAGATCACTTTTTCTATCAATCCGCTTGCCTTTAATTTCTCCAGGCCATTGTTTACAAACAAACCGTGTGTGCAGATAACATAAATGGCCGCCGCGCCGGCATCTTTATAAGTTTGTGCAGCGTTGATGATACTGCCGCCCGAGCGGATCATATCATCATATATCATCACTGTTTTACCCTTCACATCGGCGTTGATGGCGCTTACTTCGGTATGGTCGCCGCTGAGGCGGCGCTTTAAGATGAAGGCGGCATTAACGCCCATATCGTTAGCCAGCGATTCTACCCATTTGGCCCGGCCGGCATCGGTGTTGGCCATTACAAAATTATTGCCGCCGTATTGCCTCGCTGCATCAATCACAATATCCTTGCAATACACATGTACCGGGTAAAGTTCGTGCTCAAAATAATGCGGCAGGCCCTCGGTGTGCAGATCAAACAGGTAGATCTTATTGCCTTTATTGCCGCGTGGAATAGCCGAAAACAACCGTGCCCTTGTTTTGGCAGTCACCACCTCGCCGGGCTTAACGGCCCGCTCCATAGTTGAATAGCCAAAGTACGGCACCACCAAACTCAGCGAATTTGCCCCATAACTCACCAGTGAAGAAGCCAGGTCGAACAGTTCAAGTGTCGCCGCATCGTTCACCGTTCCGCCGATCAACACCACATCGCGGTTCTCTACCGGGGTGCAGATCCGCTGGTAACATTCCCCGTCCGAGAAGGTGTCTATCTCCACTACACCCTCTTCAAACTTGCCGCAGGCTAATACCTTTTCGGCCAGGTAGCGGTATCCGTTAATATGAAACAGTAGCTTTTTCATTTCTTATAAATTATTATTGGCTAGTTCCCTTACCTGCTCAAAGCTCCACTCCTTTACGGTTTCGCCGTTTTCAAAAACGGTTACCAGTTCGTCGGGCAATTCAGGGTATTCGTGTTGCTTTACGGTGCGGTAAGTGCCATCTGCTTTAACCAATTTTAGTTTGCCGGCCTTGCTCTTTTTAAAACTTTCGGTAATGTTACCGTTTTTATCCATTTCGGTGGGGCTTTTTTCAACATTTACATCCCGGCCGTTAATGGTAGCATAACTGCATTTTAAAGCGAAGCGCTGGGTATCGCGGTCAACCTTTTGTAGTAAGGCACCGCCCATGCCTAAAACCAAATTCTCGGCGCTGATGCCATTGGCTTGTAAAGCCTTATAGATATCGATAATGGCATGGTAATTTACCCCATCGCCCTGTATTACGCGCAATTGCGGTGGCAGCACCTTATAGCCTTTTTTATTTGTAATATAACCGAATTTATCAAACAGGATCTTAAAGATCTCCAGCAAGGTCATTACCGGGTCGCCACTGTCGGGGCGGATCACCAATACGCCGTCGCGTTTTAAAATGTCCTGCTTCAATTCTTCGCCCCAATAGCTTTCGCAGGCGCGGAAGATATTATAGCTGTCGGATACGCAGGCGATGATCCCGGTTGGGAACGTTTTCAGTATATGCCTGAACACATCCAGTTCGCCATCTTTACCTAATAAGGTACATATGCTATGTTCGGTAGCGGTGATGCTTACACCATATACTTTATTGGCATTATAATATTGCTGTGCCAGTACAGAACCGGCTAAATTATCACTCCCTAAAAAGCTTATCAGGTGAGCGCTGCCGCCTAACCCGGCACTCTCCACACTGCTTACACCACGGAAGCCAAAGTCGTTCAATACAAAATCAATCCCGGCTTCGCTGCCTTTGGTGGCGGTTTCGCTGTAAAACTGGCCGATCACCTTTTTCACCTGGTGACTTAAAGTAGCCACGGTGCTGGGGTACCAAACCTGCATCAGCAAGGTTTCTAAAAAGTTGGTCAGCCAAAAACATTCCGGGTCGGTGTTTTCAATGGTCATCAGCACATTTCCGGTGGGCACTACGGTGCCTTCGGCAACGGTTTTTATTTTTACGGGTAGTTTGCCGTTGTATTTATCAAGGATATACTGAAACCGGCTTTTATCAAACACATCATCCCTGCCAAAAACCTGTTTTAAAAATGGTCCGGCTTCGTCCAGGTCTTGCTGTGTAAAGGCCACTCCTTCCACATACTCCTTTAAAAAGTATTGCAGGCCGAAGAAAATGGTTTCGTTAAATAAGCCGCCACGACTTTCCAGGTAGCTGTAAATATGGGTGGTGCCGGGAATGTATAATTTATGGTGTGAGTATTTATAGGCATCGGCCAGTAATACAAAATTTGCGCGTTTCATAACATTAGTTTTTAAGGTACTTGTTTAAAATATGCTGAAATAGTTCCAGGTGCTCATCGCTGATCTGCCCGGTATCTATCAACTGCGGGATCTCGCTTAGTTTTACCCAGCCTAAGCCGATGATATCATCCTGGGCTTTTGGCTCGCCGGCTGTATAATCGCAACTGAAAAGCAGGGTGATGATCTTGTCCGCTTCACTGCGATAACGCCAGTCGTTTATCTTGCGCGATGTTTCGTAGCTCATCCCGCCAAACTCCAGTTCGCCGCACTCCTCTTTCAGTTCGCGGGCGGCAGCGCTTTCATAATTTGCATCTTCAGGATCGGCGAAGCCGCCTACAAAGCGCCATTTATTGTTGGTGGCTTTTTTACCCAGCAACAACTCGGTTTTATTATTCCTGAACAGGGCGATATCAACCGTTGGGAACACCTTGGTATACTGATTATGATAAGCGTACAAAATGCCTGCGCGAAAATCGGTAGAGTCGTAAACCTTATCTGCAAATTGGTTACGCAATTCGGTGGCGTTATAGTCGCCATGTTCGGGCAGTTCTACAGTTTCAAATTTGCCGCTGTAGTATGGGATAAAGCTGTCGCGGCTGCCATACAGGGCAAACTGCTCGGCCGGGAAAACGCCGCTCAGCATCATATCCAAATTTTGCGACCAGGTGATATCGCTCGGGTGATCGCTGATGGGCAGCACGATCACCTCGGGATACTCCTTCTTGATCATCTTTTCACGCGTGTAGTAATCGTACGGATTTTTACGGCTGCCTTTTATGGGGCTTACCCCTAATACAATTACCAGTTTATTGTGGTTGGACATCACCTGTTTAATCAGGCTGTGGTGCCCCTCGTGCAGGTATGGCGATTGGAACCGGGCGATAATTACTGCTGTTTTCATGATTTATATTTGCGTTAATTATACACAAATATAAATATGCGTTTTTAATACGCAAATTAAATTTTACATTATTTTACAAATAACTATAAATCAATCTTTTAAATCTCGAAGTTAATGCCGTCTTTTTTTAGTTGGAAGTATTTCTCCTGGTCGAAGCAGAATAAATTACCGGGGCGGCCAGCGGTTTCGAGGGCTTGTTTTTCATTAGTTTCGATCAGGAATCCGAACTTGCTGACCTTCTTTTTGAAGTTCCGCCTATCGATAGGCCGGTCGAGTACAGCCATGTATAACTTCTCCAGTTCGGAGAAGGGAAACTTTTCATCCAGCAATTCAAAGCCAATAGGTTCGTATACGATCTTACTTTGCAAGCGCTTCAAGGCTACCGATACGATGTCCCGGTGATCGAAAGCCAGTTCGGGCATGTTCTTCACGTTGAACCAGCGCGCATCGCCGGCATCGGTACCGGCATTAAGCATTAGGCCGTCGGGTTTAACCAGGCCATAATAAGTGATAGACACTACCCTATTCCGCGGGTCGCGGCCCGGCTTGCCGAAGCTATACAGTTGTTCAAGGTAGTTGATCTGCACACCGGTTTCCTCCTTCAGTTCCCGGTAAATAGCATCCTCCAGCGATTCTTCGTCCAGCACCAAACCGCCCGGCAGCGCCCAATCGCCCTTAAATGGTGTAACATCGCGTTTTATCAGCAATATTAATAAACCATCTTTTGATGTATATCCAAACACCACACCATCAACAGCAACCTTTATTTTTTGATTAACCGGCATACACCAAAATTAGTATTAATGTAAATAGTACGCAAATGTTGTAAAGCGGGTAAGTTATCGTAATCGAACCGAATAAAATTTTCATAAATTGGGGTGCCGCAAAAATCTGTTGCCCTATTTTTTTGCTTTCGCAAATAAATCACTACTTTCCCGCTTTAATTTAACATAGCTATAACATATAAACCGGCACCTATATGAATATTAAGTTTCGCTTAATACTGATGAATTTTATGCAGTTTTTTATTTGGGGGGCGTGGCTGATCACCATTGGTGCATACTGGTTTCAAAATAAAGGCTGGTCGGGTTCGCAGTTTGGCGCTATTTTTTCCACCATGGGTATCTCGGCTATTTTTATGCCGGCCCTAACAGGTATTATATCAGATAGGCTTATCAACGCCGAAAAATTATACGGCATTATGCATATCCTTGGTGCGGGCGTATTGTTCTGCCTGCCTATGGTAACCAACCCGGATACCTTTTTCTGGATCATCCTGTTAAACATGATCTGCTACATGCCTACCCTATCGCTATCAATCACGGTGGCCTATTCAGCATTAAAAGGTGAGGGACAAGATGTGGTAAAGGTATATCCGCCTATCCGCACCTGGGGCACAGTGGGCTTTATTGTAGCGCTTTGGGTAGTTAGCCTTACGCATAACGAAACATCGCCAAATCAATTCTACATCGCTTCGGCGGTATCGTTAATGCTGGGCCTATACGCCTTCAGCCTGCCGAAATGCCCGCCACTGTTAAGCAAGGTTGATAACAAATCGGTTGCCAGTCTGCTTGGCTTAAATGCCTTCGCGCTGTTTAAAACGCCTAAGTTCGCTATCTTCTTCGCTTTCTCTATGTTATTAGGGGCTGCCCTGCAGTTAACTAATGCCTATGGTGATACCTACATCCACGATTTTAAAAATATAGCCGCTTATCAGGATACGCTCACGGTGAAATACCCGGCCATCATCATGTCCATCTCGCAAATTTCCGAGACTTTGTTTATCCTGGCTATCCCGTTCTTCCTGCGTAAGTTTGGTATTAAGAACGTGATGCTGTTTAGCATGCTGGCCTGGGTGTTGCGCTTCGGCTTGTTCGCATTTGGCAACCCAGCCGATGGCTTATGGATGATCATCCTGTCGTGCATTGTTTATGGCATGGCCTTCGATTTCTTTAATATCTCAGGTTCGTTGTTTGTAGAAACCCAAACCACGCCCGAGATACGTGGCAGCGCCCAGGGTTTGTTTATGATGATGGTGAACGGCTTCGGTGCATACTTTGGCAGTATGATCAGTGGAAATGTGATCCAAAAATTCTTTACCGATGCCCATGGAGCAAAGGATTGGCATAACATCTGGCTAAGCTTTGCCGCTTACGCGTTAGTAATTGCCGTTATCTTCCCGTTTGTATTCAGATATAAGCACAATAAAGCGTTGGTGGAAGCTTATAAACACGCTTAACAATTATTCAGGCATAAATAATAAAAAAGCCCGGCCGCTAAAATTGCAGACCGGGCTTTTTTATTATTTTTAAGCACAAAAATCTACCGGCTCTATCACCCATGAAGAAACACTACCGCCACGAGCACGACTGCCTGAACTGCGGCTCCGACCTTCAAGGCAAATTTTGCCACAATTGCGGGCAGGAGAACCTTGAAATAAAGGAAAGTTTTGGCCACATGCTTAACCATGCCGTAAGCGATTACTTCCATTTCGATCACCAGTTTTTTCACACCCTAAAACCCCTGCTGCTTAAACCAGGGCAACTCACTATTGAATATATGGCCGGCCGGCGGGGGCAATACCTGCACCCTGTTAAGATGTATATTTTCATCAGTTTGGTATACTTCATCCTGCTTTTTAAAGGCGATCATAATATTATCCGAACCGATGATCAAACGAAAAAAAACTCGAACAGCGAGATCATAGACGCGGTAAAGAAGGATATCGCTAAGGACAGCAGCCTTAGTGCCAAACAGCGGGATAAATTATCGCAAACGGTAAACCACGTGGCCGGCAAAGCAGAAGGTGTAAAGGTGGATAGCATCCACGCGCCGGTTACCATTACCAGAACCGGCGATGATACCGATAGCACGGCCGAACTATATAACCGCAGCCAAAGCAAACTACCCGCGGCTAAGCGCGATGGCTTTTTCGATCACTTTTTTAAAGAGCGGACTTTGCTTTACGAACAAAAATATGGCAAGGAACAGGCGATGGAACACTTTAAGGAAGACGTGAAACATAACGCGCCTAAAGTAATGTTTGTACTGCTGCCCTTATTCGCCCTGATACTCAAGATCACCTTCTGGAAGAACAGGAAGTATTATGTAGAGCACCTCATCTACAGCATTCATCTGCATTGCTTCTTCTTCCTGTTTTCGGGCGTTATACTCCTTATTCAGCGCATCCTGCCCGCAAGCTGGCACTCATTCAGCGATTTGCTTACCCTTTTTGTGACGGTCTATACGGTCTATTACATTTACCGTTCCCTGCGGGTAGTATATCAACGCAGTCGTTGGCGTACCATTAGTAAAATGACAGGCATTGCGGTTATGTATTGGGCAATGGCAATAATATGTGTAATAGGGATGCTGATGGTAACGGCGGTAACCGCTTAATTTACAACGAGAATAAACGGTAACCCAGCGTCAGGTTAAAAATATTCACGCGCGTTTCGTCCTGGCCGTTATTGTAGGGCTGTTTGCTTAAGCCATATTCGTAACGCAGGTCTACAGATATTTTTTTGATATCCAATCCGGCGCCAAACGTCCAGGCCATGCTTTGGTCTTTATAATTCAGGCGGGCTACATTACCTAAGGCCGCGCCAAGGTTTTGATCTTTATAAAGTGCCAACGAGAACAGCGGGCCGGTATAAAACCTGCCGCCAACACCAAACGCGCCAATTTTACTCCCCAACAGCAAGGGCACATCCAAACTGGTGAACGATGCCTTGTTAACCGTTCCGTTGTTGTTATTTATGGTTACGTTTTTGCCGGTGATATACAACTCGGGCTGAAAGTTGAAGCCCAGGCCCCCTACCCTTGCCCATACACCGCCCAGGTACCCTGCCCTGTTCCCGGTAGCGAATGTGGCCGTATGCGAAAACTTAGAAAGGTTCATGCCGCCCTTCAGGCCAAACTCAAACGATGGGATGATTTGGGCGGATGCCAGTTTTATGGCTAACAAACAAATAACAGACAGGGCGAGATGCTTTTTCATGACAGGTTAAATTTTACGCTAAGGTATTTAAAATCCATGAACCATATAGGCAATTTAACCACAAAGAGCGCAAAGGATTTGTTTTTGCTGATAAACACAAAGACCACAAAGAATATCAGTTTTTATTCTTTGTGGTCTTTGTGAAAAATCTTTGTGTGCTTTGTGGTTAAATTGCCACAGCTATTACAAAGCCAGTTTACCCTGGTAGTAATCTAATATTTTAGTGCGGATAAAGTAATCGTAACGCGCGTTGATGAGGCTGGTTTTGGATTTATCCATATTACTTTTAGCCACCAGGTAATCAACCGAGTTTAAGTCGCCGTCGTTAAAGCGTACTTCGGCTATCCTGAACGATTCGCTATAGGCTGCTACCTGGTCGGTTAATATCTGGTAGCGTTCGTAAGCGCTGGTCATGTTGATGTAGGCTTGCTCAATGTTTTGCTTCAATTGTATCTTGGTATTTTCGGCTACATATTTAGCATTTTGCAGGTCGATCTTAGCCAATGCTACCGCGTTACGACTTTTAAACGAGTTTAGGATAGGAATATGTAAACCCAAGCCGCCGTAAGTGCTGTAATTATTTTTAAACTGATCGCTAAAGGCGGCACTTGAGCCACTGGAGTAATTAGTCAATAAACCACCTGACAACGAAAGGGATGGCAACAGGTTACCCTTTGTTGCGCTTACAGCTTTTTCAGCACTTTTCTGGCGAAGATCGGCCGCTTTAACCAAAGAAAGGTCTGCTAATGCTTTGGTATATATCTGTGCCGATGTTGCTGTGTAGGCACCGGGTAATTGGTCGGCTGTGAGGCGCTGCAATTTTACTTCCTTATCAAAGGGCACGTTCATAATTTGCAGCAGGTTAAGCCTGGCCGCATATACCGCGTTACGCGTGTTTACGATAGACAGTTTATCGTTTGCTGACTGGCCGCGCAGATCGTAAAGGGTTTGCGGAGCAATATTACCGTCCTTGTTCAATATCTCGTTACGGTCTAATTGCTTTTTAGATACTTCAAGCTGGGTTTGCACCTGCGCTAACTGATCCTGGTTATCCAGCACGCTCAAATAGGTTGTTATCACGCTGAGCGTAATATTTTCCTTAGCCTGCTGGTAATCCATTTGGCCAGCCTGGTAAGCTAATGATTGCTGTTTGATACGGTTTTGCAGGGTAAGCCCGTTGAACAGTGTAACGTTAGCATTTAAGGCATACTGGCCGGTAGTGATCGATTGGTTAACGTAAGTATAGGTTGTAGGGTCCTGGCTGCGGCCGGTACTTAACGAATGATTTACATCGCCACTGAATCCGGGTAGCAGGTTTTCGCGTGCTTGTTGCCAGTAAATACGATCGGCTTCCATTTGCAGCTGGCTTTTGTGCACATCAAGGTTGTTTTTAATGGCAATATCAATACATTGCTGCAGGGTGAGTACAGAATCGGCGCTTTGGCTAAATGCCTTAGCGCTTAAAAAAGTAAGTAATAACAGGTATTTAAAGTAACGCATCAGTGTATTATAATTTGGTTGATGAGGCAATTTTACCGTCTAATAATTCGATGATCTTAGAACCGTATGCCGCGTTTTTTTCTGAGTGGGTAACCTGTATAATGGTTACGCCGTGGTCTTTATTTAATTTTTGGAAGATCTCCATAATTTCCTCGCCTTGTTTGGAGTTCAGGTTGCCTGTAGGCTCATCCGCCAGTATCAGGCGTGGCTGGGCGATCAATGCACGGGCAATACCTACCAACTGCTGCTGCCCGCCTGAAAGTTGTGCCGGGAAAAGATCTTTCTTCCCCACGATCTGGAAGCGGTCGAGCATATCAGCAACTAATGCCTTACGCTCGGCACCTTTGATATCCTGGTAGATCAGCGGGGTCTCGATGTTTTCGTAAACGGTAAGCTCATCAATTAAATGATAAGCCTGGAATACAAACCCGATATATTGCTTATACAGGGACGAACGCTGCTTTTCTTTTAACTGGTGCACCGCCTGGCCCATAAAATAGTGGAAGCCTTCAGATGGTTCATCCAGCATACCGATAATATTAAGCAAAGTTGATTTGCCCGAACCCGATGGCCCCATAATAGATACAAACTCGCCTTCTTCTATCTCAAGGCTGATATCGTTCAGTACAATGTTTTTATTGCCGCCCGCCTGGAAGTATTTTGAAATGTGCTGTAGTGATAGCATTTTAAATTGTTGTGTTTTGATTTAAATAATTGACCTGTTATTGCAACTAAGTTATTTACCAGATCAATACCAACCTATTGAATAATGTACCAAACATTAAATCAACTGAATATCAATACATTAAAAAGAAAATAACGATACTCACCGTCCGCTTATGTAACACGGAGCGTTCGGTTATGATACAGTTAGCCCGGAAGTCGGTAAAGACGGAAAGTCCGGAAGATAAAAGGTTGGTCGGAAAGTCCGGAAAGACAGAAGTCCAAAGATATAACCGATCATATCTTTCGGACTTCCGGTCTTTCCGACTTGCGGACTCCTGCCTACTCGTTCCGTAAACTATTAACAGGGTTGGTAATTGCCGCTTTTACCGATCGGATGCTTAGCGTAGCTACGGCGATGAATAAGGTAATGCCGCAGGCCAGTGCAAACACCCACCAATCGATACTTGTGCGATAAGCAAAGTCCTGCAACCATTTATTCATAAAATACCAGCCTATGGGCGAAGCGATAACGAAAGATATCACTACCAGCTTTATAAAATCCATAGAAACCAAATTAGCGATATCTAAAACACTGGCGCCAAGTACCTTGCGTATACCTATTTCTTTTACCCGGTTTTGTACAGTTAGCGATATCAGACCGAATAAACCCAGGCAGGCAATAATAATGGCCAGCGAAGAAAATATATTGAATAATGAACCTAAGCGCTGATCTGCCGTGTATAATTGCTGCAATTTATCATCGGTAAAAGCAAACTCAAACCGTTTATCAGGATAAAACTTTTTCCACCTGCTTTCGATATAACTAATGCTTGCCGAAATATTAGCCGACGAAACACGGATGTACATATCGCCCTGCTCACATTCCGGATCGCTTTTTATAATAACAGGGCCTATTTTTTGATGCAGCGATAATCCATTAAAGTTTTCTACCACGGCAATAACGGTGCCTTTTATGGGTTTTGTTAATACCTTGCCCACCGGGTTTTTCAAGCCAAGTGCATTAACCGCCTCCTGGTTAAGCATAATTGGAAACGATGCCTGGAAAGCCGCCCGTTCGTCATCTCCCATTTTTTTTGAAAGCCGCCATGCCGAATCGGGCGATAACATATCGCGCCCATATGCCCGTGAAAAATTGCGGCCCTCTAAAATGCGGATCCCCATGGTATTCACAAAATTCAGGTCGGCGTAGGTAAAGTTGTATCTTATGTCTTTGGTAGTATCAGTACGGTCCTTATAATTATTCCACATGCCATAATCCTGTCCCATACGCCACGATGCTACGCTAACCGCTTTAATATCCTTGTTTTTAAGCAACTCTCTTTTAAAAGCGGTAACCTGGCTTTTGCGGATGAAAAAAGGCACGTCTATCAAATTATCCTTGTTAAAACCAAGGCGCGCGTTGCTGATATAACTAAGCTGCCGGTTGACAATCAAGGTGGCAATGATCATTACCCCCGAAATGCTGAACTGCAAAACAACCAGCGCCTTACGAAGACTGATATTGATACCGAACTTAGATAAACCTTTCAGCACCTTAACCGGCTGTAACGCCGAAAGGAAAAACGCCGGGTACGCCCCCGAAAGCAGACCGCCAACAGCAAATATCAGCGCGATACCGAGCATGCCAGCGATATCAAACAAAGGCACCTGCTGGTAAGCGGTTATCTTTGCCGAAAAAACCGGCCAAAGCGAGTAAGCGATAACAATAGCCAATATGGTGCTGATCAGGAAAAACAGGAACGATTCGGTTAAAAACTGCACGATCAATTGCTTCCTTAACGCACCTAATACTTTGCGCAAGCCAATTTCGCGGGCACGCTGCAATGAGCGGGCGGTAGTTAAATTAATATAATTAATGCAGGCGATAAACAGGATAAGCAACGCGATAGAAGCAAATATGTAGATGTATTTAATATCGCTGTTAACCGATATCTCGCTAAAATAGTGCGATCTTAAATGGATATCGGTAACCGGTTGCAAGCGCACGCCCGTGCCCTCGGGGAATTTGTATTTTTTGTAGATGGATTTAAATTGTTGTTCTAACTGTGCTGCATTGGTATTTTTATTCAGCAATACGTACTGCGGCATAGAGGTGTAGCTTTCCATATTGAAAACCTCCTGGTCGGGGTTATCATCTGATATAACCACATCAGCCCTTAGGTGGGTGTTTTGCGGCATGTCTTTTACCACACCCGTCACATGCCTGATATTGCCATAATTATCGGTAATAGTATTACCGATGCAGTTGATCCCGTTAAAGTACTGCTTCGCCACAGTTTGGCTAAGCACCAGGCTGCCGGGTTGCTGTAGTGCGGTTTTGGGGTCACCGCTTAAAAATTGATAGTTGAATATTTTAAAGAAATCGGCCTTCGCATCTATCGTTGTCACTTTTACAATATCGTTATGATATTTAAACTGCATGGTAGAACAACCCAGTGGCGTAGACGCGACGATAGCCGGAAACTCCTTTTGTAAAACATCGGCCATGTGCATATTTACATTTACCCGTAGCGGACTAACCGAACCGGGCTTATCTACCTGTAATAAGCGGTAAACCTGCGGATAATTGCTATAACCCTTATCATAAGATAATTCATAGCGGATATAAGCCATGATCATGATGACACTGGCCAGCCCGATAGCTAAGCCAAACAGGTTCAATACCGAGAATGACCGGTCGCGCAACAGCGTCCTAAAAGCGATTTTCAGATAGTTTTTTAGCATGGGAATTACTTTAGTCCGAAAGTCGGGAGAGACCGAAAGTCCGGAAGATGATATAATTAGTAAATTCTATCTTCCGGACTTTCCGACTTATACGGACTTCCGGACAATTTCTTACTCACTCCTCAAACTCTTAACCGGGTTCAGCAGCGCCGCTTTTACCGATTGTATGCTCACCGTAAGGAATGCGATCAATATCGATAATCCGCCGGCCAGCACAAATACCCACCATGGTATATTGATGCGATAGGCAAAATCCAGCAGCCATTTATTCATTACATACCAGGCCAATGGCGATGCGATGAGTACCGATATCAATACCAGCTTCAAAAAATCGCCCGATATTAACTTAACGATACTGCCCACGCTTGCCCCCATTACCTTGCGGATGCTTACTTCTTTAAAGCGTTGTTTTGTAGTAAACACAGCCAAACCGAATAAACCCAGGCACGATATAAAGATAGTTACCGCGGTAAATACATTCAGGATATTACCGGTGCGCTGTTCCGAGCGGTACATGGCATCGTACTCCTGGTCGAGGAAATGGTAATCGAACGGCACATTTGGGTAAAACTTCTTCCAGCTGGTTTGGATATTGCTGATGGTGCTTTCCATATCCTTGCCCGAAGTTTTGATCAGCAATTTGCCAAACCAGTAATACTCGGCAAAAATAACCACAGGGGTTATTTCCTGGTGCAACGATGCGAAGTTGAAATCGTGAGTAACGGCTTTAATCGTCCCTACACGGCTGTCGCCCATATTAATAGCTTTACCAACGGCCTCTTCCGGTTTCCAGCCCAGGGCCCTGGCCGCGGTTTCGTTAATTATAAAGCTATACCGGCGCTTGGTATCATCGGTTGTGTTTACTTGTTCTTCATCCGCCAGGGTAAAATTGCTGCCCTGTATTATTTTAATACCCAGGGTATTGATAAAATTCCGTTCCACAGGGATGGCTGTAACCGAAAGTCTGTAATCGGGCGATTTACCTTCGGCTTTGGTGATACTGTACCCGCCGCGAATACTCACCGGCGAATCGTACGACGCGGTGGAAGCCATAACGTTAGGCTGCGATTCGAGTACGGTTTTATAGGCTTGTATCTTATCAAAAGGCATCCCGCCGATATCCAGCACTAATACCTGCGAGCGGTCGATACCTGTATTACGGTGCATAATGTAGTGCAGTTGACCGCCCACGATCATGGTACAGATGATAAAAAACACCGATATGCCAAACTGGAATACTACTAACCCTTTACGCAGGTTGCCGCTTTTGTTACTGCCACGGCCCTTCATGGTTACCACCGGTTTAAACGCCGACAGGTACAGGGCCGGATAAGTACCGGCTATAAAAGTTACAGCTACAAATAAGGCTGCCAGTAAGCCAATAAGCCACGAAAGCTGCCAGGTATCAAAACTTAAACGTTGTGCCGTAAAATTGCTAAACGCCGAAAAGCTCAACCATGTTAAGCCAATACCGATCAGTAAGGAAAAAAGGGTGATCAGGCCGGCCTCGGCAATAAACTGTATAAATAATTGGGTGCGCTCTGCTCCCATTACTTTACGCACACCTATCTCGTGCGCGCGCTCGGCCGCCTTAGCGGTTACCAGGTTAAGGAAATTGATACAGGCCAGCAGCAGTAGTATTACTGCTACGGCGCTTAAAATATAAACGTAGTTGATACTTCCCGATGGTTCCAGCTCATCCTTTAAGTTTGAATACAGGTGTATAGAAGTAAGCGGCGTTAAAGTAAACCACGATTTATAGCCCGACTTAGTACCATTGCTTGTAGCAGCATCGGCGTATGCATTCATCTTTTTCTCCGCATTTTTCAGGCTGATTCCAGGCTTTAGTAACAGGTACGAGTAATCGTTGGCCGAATCCCATTTACGGGTTTTGGAACGATCCATGATATCGTAATTGCCCATCAAATCAAACTTAATATGCGAATAGGCGGGCACATCGGCTATAACGCCGCTAACCACCATATTATACTTTTGGTTTACCTTTAATATTTTGCCCATCGGGTCGGTACTGCCGAAATATTTTTTTGCGATGCTTTCTGAAATAACGACAGCCAGCGGATCGGTCATTGCCGATTGAGCATTGCCTTTCAAAAATGTAAAGCTGAAGATCTTAAAAAAGCTATCATCGGCCAGCAGCATACTTTTTTCGTTAAACACGTTATCACCATACTGCACGGTGACCGGCCTGCCATCCGAATAATTGTAAACCCGGGCGCCGTCCTCAACCTCGGCTATCTGGCGTTTAAATTCGGGGACTACGGCCGTAGGTGTAACCGCTACATCATTTGAATGGTCGTCATTAGCTGATTGAAAATGATTATCTACCCGCACTATACGGGCGGCATTGACATGAAACTTATCATACCGTAACTCATTGATCAGGTAGGTTGCCAGCAACAGGAAGCAGCAAATGCCAACCGCCAGGCCAGTTACGCTGATAAAAGTTGTAACCCGGTTATTCATCAGATAACGCCAGGCTGTTTTGAAATAGGTCTTTATCATTTACCCCTCCTAACCTCCCCAAAGGGGAGGAATTTTGATTGTTGATTTAATTATACATATCCCCTGTCCTTTTAAATTCCTCCCCTTTGGGGAGGTTAGGAGGGGTCTTATTCACTCTTCAAACTCTTTACCGGGTTGATCAGCGCCGCACGCAGCGATTGCAGGCTCACCGTCAGGAAGGCGATCGTAATAGCGATCAAACCGGCAAGGGCAAATATCCACCACTGTATATTGATGTGGTAGGCAAAATCGGCCAGCCAGTTGTTCATTACCCACCAGCCAACCGGGAACGAAATTAGCGCCGCCAGGGCAACCAGCTTGATAAAATCGCCCGAGAGCAGCATTACTATATTGGTTATGCTTGAGCCCAGCACTTTGCGGATCCCGATCTCTTTGGTACGCTGCACCATGATCATTACCGACATGGCCACCAATCCTATGCATGAAATGATGATGGCAATGATAGCACTGCTAATAAATATGGTAGAAAGGTGTTGTTCTTTTTTGTATTGCTTTTCGGTGTTCTCGTTCAGCCAGCTGCCTTTAAAATCAACCGTTGGGAAGGTGGCCTTCCATTTTTGGCTGATATTGTTGAAAGCCTGCGCCAGGTTGCCTGCCTTAACTTTTACAAAAATGTAATTAACGCTATAATTTTTATCCATCACCAGGGTTAGTGGCATGATCTCATCGTGCAGGGAGCGGAAATTGTAATTTTTAAACACACCGATCACGCGCGATGGGCGGTTCTCGTTCATGGGTAAATTAGTACCTACCGTATGTTTGGCGTTGATCAGCTTAGCCATATTTTCATTTACCACAACGGCATCACTGTCGGTAGCAAAATCGCGGGAAAAATCACGGCCGTCGATTAGTTTGATATCCAGCGTTTTAAGATAGTCATAATCAACCTTTTGTATAGCTGTACGCAACTCGTGCCCGTTATAGGTGAACCCGTTTACCGACGAACGCTGCGAGCCGTCAAGCCCTCGGCCAAGATTGTCATAAGCTCCAGTCAACGCTACCACATTTGGGTCGCCGTTTAATACATTCCTAAACAGGGCAAGCGCCTTGCTGCCGTCTTGCCCACGGCCTACAGGTATGCTTAACACTTCGGCCTTGTTAAAGCCCAATGGTATGTTTTTCACATAATTCATCTGCTGCCAGGTAATAAGCGTGCAGACAATTAATAACGTTGATATAGAGAATTGCACCACCAGCAAGATATTACGCACTTTGCCTGGCTTAACCGCATTTACCGTGCCTTTTAGCACCTGCACGGTTTTATAACGCAGCATAATTAAAGCCGGGTAAAAACCCGCTATAAAAGTGATGAAGATGAACAGCCCCAGCATGCTCAGCAATTGTACCGGCTGCAGCAGCATCTGCATTGTGATATTGCTTTTAAAAGCCGACTTAAAGCCCGGCAGGATCATATACGCGATCAGCAGGCCGATAAGCAGCGCGCCAAAGCATACCATAATGGTTTCTACCCAAAACTGGCCAAGCAATTGAAGTTTACTGGCCCCCAATGTTTTACGCACCCCCACCTCGCGGGCACGGGTAAACGAACGCGCTACCGAAAGATTTACGAAATTGATACAGGCGATAAACAGGATAAACACACCGATGCATAGCAGCGACACAAGCGACGACGCGCTTACCGAAGTACCCTCAACCGCGCCATTTGAACCATCGTTAACGTGGTTTTTAGCGTAAGGCATAATATTCAGCGTCATTACATGTCCATCAGCATCAGGCTTGGCGCCATCGCGGATGATATTCTTCACACTTTCCGAAAAATGCTTGGGAATAAACGCTTGCAGCCTCTTTTCAAAGCCCTGTACGTTGGTGTTGCTATTCAGCTGGATATAAACCGAATGATTTTGATTTTCCCATTGGGTAAGGTTATCTGTATAGCCCGGGTAATGTTCAAAGCGCATTAATATATCAAAGCTGATGCTGGAATTATCCGGGAAATCCTTAGCTACCGCTGTTACGATAAAGCTTTGCGGCTTGCCATCATAATTCATTTCGATGGTTTTACCTATCGCTTCCTGGCTGCCGAATATGGCTTTTGCCGCATACTCGGTAATTACCACATCATTCAGGTTTTTCAGCGGGTTATTAGCATTGCCCTTTGCAATAGGATAGGTGAAGATCTTCAGGAAATCCTCATCAACAAAGTGGATGTTCTCGCCTACCTGCTTATCGCCATAGGTTACCTGCGCCCCGCCATTGGCCACACGGGTAATGCGCTTCACATCCTGGTACTCCTGCTTAATAGCCGGCGCTAATGGCACTGGCATCGATGAATTCTTCTCTACCTTTTGTGCCCGGTTCGATGTAAAATAGAACTGGTAAATATCGGGCAGGTTCTTATTGAATTTATCGAACGAAAGTTCGAAGTATACAGTTAAGAACAGTAAAGTACAGCATGCAATGGCTACCGATAAGCCCAACAAATTCATGCCGTTAAATACGCGGCCCTTCCATAAATTGCGGATTGCCGTTTTGATATAGTTTTTGATCATGAACCCCTCCTAACCTCCCCTTCGGGGAGGAACTATTGTTTTATATTAATTTGTTATACCATGGTACCCTTTTCAAGTCCCCCCCTTCGGTCAATGTCATTAAGTTAAGCTTTTAAGCCCCACCTAAATCCTCCCCAAAGGGGAGGACTTTAAGATTTTTGCGCTTGTGCAGCCTAAGTCTCCCCTACCGGGGGAGATTTAGAGGAGGCTTTATTCGGCTGATCATCCTTAACTTAATGACATTGACCCTTCGGGGAGGATTTAGGAGGGGTATTATTCACTCCTTAAACTCTTTACCGGGTTGCTTGCCGCGGCCTTTATCGCTTCAATACTGATAGTAGCCAGGGCAATAATCAGCGCGGCCATACCAGCCGCTATAAACACCCACCATGTTATTTCTATACGATAAGCAAAATCCTGTAGCCACTTATTCATTGCCCACCAGGCTACCGGGAATGCCAGTACACTGGCTATTACTACCATCTTCACAAAATCGGCCGAGAGCAGGCTTACAATATTCTTCACACTGGCTCCTAATACTTTACGGATACCTATTTCCTTGATGCGCTGCTCTGCAGCAAACGCGGCCAGGCCTAACAAACCCAACGCAGAGACCATAATAGCAATGCCTGCAAAAATGGTGATCAGTACTGATATCCGTTCGTCTGCACGGTAAAGGCCGTTGTATTTGTCATCGATAAAGCTAAATTCAAACGGATCGGTAGTTACATATTTTTGCCAGATGCGTTTAACGGCCGCTACCGCCCCGGGCGTATTACCGGCACGGGTTTGGATGTAAAAACACGCCTGGTAATCGGGGTGGCAATCAATCAATACCGCCCCGATCTTTTCGTGCAGGCTCAGGTAGTGAAAGTCCTTTACCACCCCTACCACCATGCCCGAGTCATCGCGATTTTTAAAGCGCTGCCCGATATACGGCTTCCGCAAACCGATAGCCTGCACCGCTGTTTCATTCAGGATCACATTATGCTGATCGGCCTTGCCAAACCAGTGGCCCTCCTTCAGCTTTAAATGCATCATCGAGTTAAAGTCCACATCGGCAGACATGACACAAAACGGCGGATCGAACTTCGGGTCGCGGCCATCCCAGTCAAATCCACCTGAATTACCACCCTTCATTTCAACAATGTTATTGCTGGCCTGCGTAACTTGCGCTATAGCGGTTTGCTGTTGCAGATCGTTACGGACGGCGGCCAGTAAGGTGATATTCTTTTTATTGTCGCTGCTCATTGCCTTCCAGGGCAATTCGAAGGTGAAAATGTGCGATTTGTTGTACCCCAGGTCGGTATTGCGCAGGTAACTCATTTGCAGGTAAATCACCATAGTGGCCACTATTAGCATTACCGATATGGCAAACTGGGTAACCACCAAAACCTTGCGCAAGCCGGTGTCCTTAATATTCAGCATGCTTTTGCCCCTGAATACACTCATGGGTTGGAACGACGACAGCATCACGGCCGGGTAAATCCCGTTAAGTGCGGTACAGGCAAACAGGGTCGAGCATAAAATTATCCAGGTGATGGAGTTGGCCAATGGCCGGGTAAAATGCTTATCGGTAATGCTATTAAAGGCCGGCATGCTGAATTGGATGACCACAATAGCCGCCATTAGGGCAAGACCTGTAATAATGAACGATTCGGCCATAAATTGACCGAACAGTTGCGACCTGTCCGCGCCGACGATCTTGCGAACGCTTACCTCCTTAGCCCTTACGCTGGCGCGGGCGGTGGTTAAATTAACGTAATTAATGCAGGCGGTGATCATTAGCAATACCGCTAAAATGCCAAACACATTTACCATTTTATGATTACCATGCTGCAGTTCTGAACTTTGCAGGTCGTCTTCAAAATGCAAATCGGTAAGCTTAATGAGACTAAATGAAGCCGATGATTTTTGCTGGTTAGTGCGTTGTATGGTGGTTAAAGCTTTACCTAACTTTTCGGTATTGCTGCCGGGCTTCAGCTTTAAATAGGTTTGATAGTTATAATTTCCCCAGGAAAGATCGTTCTTTTTAGCCTTGGCGGTAGCAGTCCGCGCGGCATTGGGCAGTAAAACATCAAACTGAAAGCTGGAGTTGGTGGGGTTATCCTTCAACACCGCCTGCACCTTATAGTTAATGGTGTCTATCCTGATAACGCGCCCGATAGCTTCTCCCCGGCCAAAATACTTTTTAGCGGTCGATTCGGTTAAAATTAAACTGTATGGATCTTTGTTAAAGGCAGCTTCGTTGCCCTCCACAAAATCGTAGTGAAACATGTTAAACCATTGCTCATCTACATAGGCGCAGTGTTTTTCCTTTAGCTGCTTATTGTTATAATCTAAAAGCAAACCTCCGTAGGCAGTGGAAACACGGGCAACCTGCGTTATCTGCGGCAGTTGTTTTTGCGCGAACTCGCCCAGGTTATGCGATGAGGTTTCCCAGATCCAGGTTTGCTGCGGCGATAGCTTTAAGATGGTTTTTATACGATAAATGTTACCGGCATCCTTATGATAGCGATCGTAACTCAATTCGTTCTGCACCCAAAGGGTTATCAGCACCGCGGCTACAATGCCAACGGTTAACCCTACCAGGTTGATCACTGTTGTTTTAGGATGCTTCCACAAACTCCGCCACGCGGTTTTAAAGTAATTTTTGATCATATTTCTTCGTTTTCTCCGAAAGTCCGCAAATCCGGAAGACGTTATTTTCTATATTGCTTCCGGACTATTTTTTATTCACTCCTTAAACTCTTTACCGGGTTACTTAACGCCGCCTTTATGGCCTGAAAACTTACCGTTATTAAAGCGATCATGATGGTGATCATACCCGCCATGGCCAATATCCACCAGCTGATGCCGATATGGTACTCGTAATTTTGCAGCCATTTATTAAGCGACCATATCGATAGCGGCACTGCTAAGGCAATGGCTATACCCACCAGCTTCAAAAAATCCTTCGATAGCAGGGCTACAAGACTGCTTACACTTGCGCCCAGTACTTTACGAACGCCTATCTCCTTGGTGCGCTGCTCGGCAGCATAAGCGGCCAAACCGAATAGCCCTAAGCAGGAGATTACAATGGCTAAACCGCCAAACAGGTTAGCCAGCGTACCCAGTAACTTCTCGTTTTGAAATTTAGCTTCAAAATCAGCATCTACAAATTTCACTACGGGTGGATAAGCGGGGTTGATCAGCTTCATTTGCTTTTCAATAGCCTCAATATTATGGCTGATGCTGTTGTTGTTATTCAGGCGCATAGCTATCACGCTGGCGTTGCTGCCAATACATTGGCTAAACATGGGCGCCGTTTTTTGATAAGGCGATCCCCATACAAAATCCTTATACACACCTACAATGGTTACCGGCCTGTTGCCATATTTAATAATAGAGCCAACCGGATGCGCCAGGTTCATGGCCTTTGCAGCTGTTTCATTGATCATCATGGTGGTGCCGGCGGTATCAGATGGGTATTCGGTAGAAAACTCGCGACCAGCAACCAGGGTCAGGCCGGCCGTATGCACCAGGTCATATCCTGTAAAAAAGGCATCGAACAGGATGCGGTTATTAGGCTGCTTGCCCGGCCAATCCAAATCCCAGGTATTGTTACCATTGGTGGTGATATCCTGTTGCAGCGTAGTGGCATGGGTGATAATACCTTCGCTTTTTAACTGGTTGATCAGCACTTCGCTTTTATTGGCCAGGCTGCCCTCGGCCTTAATTTGTACCAGGTTGTTTTTATCGTAACCGATGCTTTTATCCTGGATAAATTTGATCTGCCTGTAAATACAGATGGTTGATGAAATTAAAAACACGGCGAACACAAACTGCACCACCACTAATACCTTACGCACCGGCAGGCCGTTGGCACCTGCCTTAAATGTACCTTTCAGAACCTTTATCGGTTTAAAGGATGACAGGTAAAACGCCGGGTAACTGCCGGAAATAAGCCCTGTAACTAACGCCAAACTTAACAAACCTGCCCAGAAATACCATTGCTGATAAGGCAGCGACAATTTGATGTTGAGTAAGTTATTGAACGATGGGATCACGGCCGCCAAAATGATGACAGCTACCACCATGGAGAAAATACATAACAACACCGATTCGCTGATGAATTGCCAGATGAGCATGTTACGGCCCGAACCAATAGCCTTGCGGATACCCACCTCACGCGCGCGTTCTTCCGACCGGGCGGTTGACAGGTTCATAAAATTCACACAGGCGATAAGCAGGATGCAAAATGCCAGGATCTCAAAAATATGCAGCTGGCTGATCATTCCGCCTACCGATTTGCCATTCTCGAAAGTATTGTGCAGGTGGATATCGCCATAAGGGAAAAGCATGGCAACAGCCTTATCGCCGGTATTATTTTGGGCGATAAGTTTGCGTACTACACCATCGGCCGGTTTAAAATCAGCTGCATCTTTTAACTTAACAAAAGTGCGGCAAAAGTTACTGCCCCAGCCCGATGTTTTAGCCCAGGATACTTCGTTCTCAAACACTGCCCATGGCAGCAGGTAATCAAACTGAAAAGTGGTATTAGGTGCCGGATTTTCTATCACACCGGTAACTGTAAGCGGCGTTTTATCGTTACGCCTGATCACTTTATTAAGCGCTTCCTCCTTACCAAATAAAGCGATAGCCAGGTCCTGCGTGATCACAATGCTGTTAGGTTGTGCCAGGGCCTTGGCAGCATCGCCCTGCAAAAACTTATAGTTGAATATCGAAAAGTATGACGCATCCACAAAAACACCCGATTTTTTCAGGCCATTATCCTTATAAGATATCAACCCGCCGGCTGTGTATGAACATAATCGGCTTACGGCCTCCACACCCGGTGCCTGCGTTTTTATAGCATTGGCCATAGGTGCCGGCGTTGCTGAGAAAGTATATATCTTGTCCTCGCCGGGCTGGTTGTTCTCTACAATATAAATACGGTCGAGGTTATCAAACTGCTTGTCGAAATTGAAGTGGTAGCCCACATATAGCAGCAGCAAAAGGCAGCTGGCCATACCCAAAGATAGCCCACCCGCGTTGATAAGCGAAAAGCCTTTATGCCTTTTAATATTCCGCCAGGCTATTTTGATGTAGTTTTTGATCATTTTGACAAGGTATTGATAGCTGATACGTGTACCGCGATACTCCTAAAGCTATACCACAGCAGCAATAAACTGATTATTAGCTATTTATGTTTATCACAAGACGCAATTGTGTACGCAAGTGTTACACCTGATGTACGGTTATGATACAGTTTTAATAAGCGGCCACCTTAAAGGGGTGATTATCATTCAATTGTTTTTAATTTACTTGATAAGTCATATATTTAATCAGTAATTCACCTAAAACAATTTAACAATTTATGGATCCCAAATTAATTAACTGGCTGGCTGTTATTGTAGCAGCGCTGTCGTCGTTTATGGTTGGCGGTATATGGTATTCGCCAAAGGTTTTTGGTAATACCTGGATGAAGGACACTGGTTTAAGCCAGGATGAGATCAGGAAAGGTAACAAAGCGCGCGCCTTCGGGATGACGGCTTTCTTCTCGCTGATCATGTCGGCAAATTTAGCCGCGTTTTTAGCTGCCCCTACCACCACAACCGGAGCGCAGGCCGGTTTCCTGGCAGGCGTTTGGACTTTCTCTGCCATTGCCATACACAGCCTTTTTGAACTGCGAAGCTGGCGTTTGATATTTATCAACGGCGGCTACAGTGTAGTATCGTTGGTGCTGATGGGTGCTATACTGGGTGCCTGGAGGTAAGGAAACTCTAAAATATGTCATTGCAAGCGATAGCGCGGCAATCTTATAGGACACTCTATACTGACCTACCTATGAGATTGCCACGTCGCTATGCTCCTTACAGCAATGGCAAATTTTCTATATAGAAATCAATCAACCTTTTTAATGCTTGCCGCGCCGGTTTTGCTGGTATTTACATTGGTTGGATTGCCTTTATACTGGATATCGGCCGCGCCGGTTGAATGTACATTCAGATCGGTTAGCACGTTGATCTTGCAATCGCTTGCGCCGGTGGTTTCCAAATCATATTTACCCACCACAAAATCAAAGGCGTTTAATTTACCACTGCCGGTAATATTAACATTATGGCTGGATGCCTGCCCTTTCAAAATAAGTTCGGTAGCGCCTGAACCCCTGGTGGTTAAGTTATTCGCGTTAAGGTCAAGATCTACCTTGCCTGCACCTGATAATTTAATATTCAGGTCTTTAACATTCAGTTTACCATCTGATTTTATTTCTATAGCGCCGGCCCCTTTTATCTCTTCCAGGTTGCGTACACCGATAACCACAGAAATGGCTTTTTTAGCGCAGATATTTTTTTTAGTATTGATCTTCAGCTTATCGCCGTTCACTTCGGTGCGCAGGTATTGCATCACATTATCATCAGCGGTTATCTTCAGGGATAAGGAACTATCCTGCTTCAACACAATGTCATAACCGCCAGATATATCGATACTGGTAAAATCGGCCACTTTCCTGCTTTCGGTTATTTGATTACCCGAGCCATGCACGCAATTCATCATGCACGAACTAAACGCTGTAACACATGCCAAACCGGCTAATAATATTTTAAGTTTTAGAGTTTTCATAGCTTGCTTTTTGTTTTGTTTGACGAGGATTGTTGAAATGATGTTACACCAAAAGTATAAAAAGCTTTTTATTTAATTTATGTTTTTACAGCAACCACGTTATGTAACTGTTTACCAAACAAAAACGCCTCACGTTTTCGGTGAGGCGTTTTCTGAAGCAATTATTTTTTATGATTTTTATGCCCGGGCTTGTGCATACTATCTTTACTTGATGTTTGGAACGACTGTTGCCCGCCGGCATTGCTGATACCCTGCTGCTTCTGATCTTCGCGTTGCTTATTGAAAGCCCTGTCTGATGTTGTCTGCCCCTGCATGTTTCCACTCTTCTTTGT
Source organism: Mucilaginibacter mali (assembly GCF_013283875.1). Taxonomy (NCBI): domain Bacteria; kingdom Pseudomonadati; phylum Bacteroidota; class Sphingobacteriia; order Sphingobacteriales; family Sphingobacteriaceae; genus Mucilaginibacter; species Mucilaginibacter mali. The sequence goes on along the minus strand of NZ_CP054139.1, from coordinate 2,082,928 downwards.
ATCCTGTTGCGTTTTCATAAAGTTTGTTTTAGATGAATATTAATTTATAACGATGCTTCCATCACCTTACAAATAGCACAACAATAGTGCCTGTTTAAGCATATTTTATCTAAATATTTAACTATCAACTATTTCTGTTTACACAAAAACATTTATACATTTATACTACTTATCCTAATAGTTAACCAATTAACCATAAAGCATTACAGTATGAAACACGCATTCATTTTTGGCACCAATGTATTTTTGAGTAACCACCGTACTATTAGCTATAACGATGGTGATAGCAGCACTGTATTTTTAACCATCCGTAGTTTTTACCATAAAAACCATGGCTCGCCCGACCAGGAGTTGGTAATAGACGCGGATATCCATACGGTTGATGACCACCACCCGGTGCGTGTTACCGGCAATATGGTGCAGGATGGCGCGGATGTTCATACCGTAACCGAACCCAATCGTATAAGGTTGTATCATGCCAATCATGCCGAACCCATGTTGGATGTTTATCAATTAGACAGGCACGAATATGCCGGCCTGTCGAGCCATATCACCAACGAGATCCACTCGCAACACCCCGACCCGGTATTTACTATTAAAGGTAACTTTAAAGTAGCCGGCTCGCACATTTATATCGAGAACGAACGCATGAATATTGACCATGACAGCTTTGCCAACGGTGTGGAGAATTTCCCCGATGGTGTTACTTTACTGACCAGTGAAAAGGTGCATGGGCACTGATCTTCCAAACGTCATACTGAAGGCAGTGAAGTATCCCCGGTAAGCAGGGCAGCAATGCACAGTTTGGGATTCTTCACTACGTTCAGAATGACGAATTATTAAGCAAAAAGAAGGGGGGCGACTAATTAGTCGCCCCCCTTCTTTTTGCTTAAGGCTTGCATTACTTCTGTTCAGTAGCGGTTGCAGGCGCTTTACCTATCAACTCCATAAACTGATCGAGTTTTGGTGTGATGATAATTTGCGTGCGCCTGTTACGGGCTTTACCGGCATCGGTGGTATTATCCGTTAGCGGGTTGTACTCGCCACGGCCGCCGGCTGTCAATCGTTTAGGATCTACATTATAATTCTTTTGCAGCGCCTGCACCACCGAAGATGCCCTCAGCGCGCTCAGGTCCCAGTTATTACGGATATTGGTTTGCATGATCGGCACATTATCGGTATTACCTTCAATCAGCACATCGTAGCCCTGGTAATCCATAATGATCTTGGCTATTTTGCTCAGCGTAGCGCCGGCTTTGTCCGAGATCTCATAGCTGCCCGATTTATAAAGCATATTATCCGACAACGAAATATAAACCACGCCTTTCAGCACCTGCACATCCACATCCTTCATCTCCTCGCGGCTTAATGAGCGGGTAAGATTATTGGTCAGCACCATGTTAAGCGAGTCGCTTTTACTTTTTACTTCGATCAGGTGCTTAATGTACTTGTTCGATGCGTTGATCTCGTCCACCAGTTTAGATACGTTCATATTCCCCTGGCTGCCCGATGCCAAACATTTATCTAAAGCTGCTTGTAAGGCCGATTGGTTTCTTCTTGCCTCGGCTATCTGGTCTTCCAAACTCTTAACCCGACTGTTTGCTCCGGATAATTGTTGCTGGCTGGTTTGATATTTTACGTTCAGGTCGCGGGTATCGTCCTGTAGCTTATTGTAGCTGGCTTGCAGCTCCGCATACTTTTTGTTGCTTACGCAACCTTGCGCCAGCACAGCCGTTAGAGCCAAGGCCGGCAATATAAATTTCAGTTTCATAGGTCTTTTATTTTTTCATAGGATCATCATTCAACGATGATCTATTCTACAACAAAATTCGGGCCGCAAGGTTTGCCAATGGCTTGCTCCGGGCATTCGGGATAACGTAACTATGCCTGCAATTAATTAGTTACAGGTGTTTTAAATAAGGTATTTCTATGTATTTTAGATGGCACCTATACAACAGGATCTCTACCCCATGTCTGATACCATAATCTATCAATACGCTAACCGATCGGCCTTAAAACGCAGCGGTATGCAGGATGAATTGTTCCTGGCTAAATACAGCGAAGTGCAGAAAAGTAATGAAGCTTTTAGAAATATATGCAGAGGTTTTGGCCTTGAATAAGGGCAGTATTAGCGATCAATCAATTACCAAACGCCTGGATGCCTGGCAAAAACAAACACCTTAACAAGGGCCGTTAAAAAGATAAAGGAAGTAGCAAAGGTTTAAAACTATAAAACTTTGCATAACAAAACAGGCCCGCGGTTATCGGGCCTGTTTTGTTTGTGTTTAACTTACATTTTTGGCGGGGTCTTGGTGGTATCCCGCTTTGTGGTATCGGTTTTCATCATCGTGTCCTTAGGGGCACTCATGGTAGCCATCGAATCCTTTTTTACGCTATCTGCACTACTGCTGGCAGATTTCCCGGAACTGCAGCCCGCTGCAATTGAACCGATCATTGTCGCGACTATGGCGAAACTTAAAATTTGCTTTTTCATGGTCTTCTGATAAGTGAATTAATAGCATTTATAGCTTAATAACCCGCTTAAAGAAGTCTTTGTTTATGTATTTTTCATATTAAGCAAAAAAGTTACAGAAAAATACAAATATATCTCAAATTAAACTCCCGCTGCCGCAGTATATTTTAAATTTATAGCGAATTAAGTTGCTTGATATTGCTGTATTCAAACTCAAAATCTATCTCAAAGCAATCAACAAACTTGCGCTTCATAGCCTGTTTCAGTTCAAACGGATCCTGGCAATAAAACACAAATGCACCACCGCCACCCGCGCCGCATATTTTGCCGCCGTGTGCACCGTTCTCTTTAGCGAAAGCATACATTTGGTCAAGCGTTTCGTTGGTGCTGGCGCTGGCCAATTGTTTTTGGGCATTCCAGTTACGCTCCATTAAGCGGGCGCATTCCATATAATCGGCACCGGCAAGCGCGTGCGCGAACTTGTAGCCGCAGTCGCCTATAATATCCAGCGCTTCGCGGCCTTCAGGTGTGTCGTGGTTCTCGTATACCTGCTCTACTGCCGACTGCGCGTTGCGCGAAATACCTGTATGCAACAGTAACAGGTTTTTACGGAAGCCTTCAAGTGTTTCTTTAGATACGGCCACTTCAATCGGCTTAGAATAATCGTCACCTGATTCAAAACAATGGAAACCGCCAAATACAATGCCGTACTGATCCTGGCGGCCGATGGCCCAGTTTAATTCTTTATTTTCAAGGTTAAACAGGTCTTCGGCAATATCGGTAAGTGTTTTGGCCTCGGCATTATAATTCCTCGCGCTGATCAACTCCAGCAGTTTCACCGCGGTAGAGGTACTTAAACCGCTGCCACGCGGATAACCTGAAAAATTGAAGTTACCGTTCTTTAGTTCGATAACCGGCTTAATGGCCACGTTTGATACATAGCCCTTTTTGCCATGCATAATATAAGGCACGTCCGTCCATCCGCCCGAAAAATCGATACGAAGCGCTGCTTTGTACGAGTGGTTGATCTTGTTAATAATGTTCGATGTAGATGTGGCCTTTAATTCGGGCGGTACATCGCGGCCAACCAATTGTATGGTTATCCCCAATTCATCGCACATTTGCTGTTTGATGGCAATGGCCGAATCGTCATCGTTCAAAATAAATATATCGGGACGCAAGGCGGTCAACACCTCCTTAAAGTCTATTTTACCGGCACCAATAGTATGGTCGTTCAATACGGCGTAATCTACATCCTGTAAGGCGGCAACTAAATAAACACGGTTATTTTCGGGATTAACGGGTCTGCCCGGACCTTTTAAGGCAGTAAGCGTAGCATCGCGGCCCACTCCTACCACCAATATATCGCCAAACTGGCGGGCGTGATTAAAAAATACCGCGTGACCAGATTGCAGGATATCGTAACATCCACTGCAAAAAACAATTTTCTTTTGCTGATTTTGAGCCCTTAAAGCTGCAAGACCCTTGTTATCAACAACTTTAGACCGTATTCTTTCGAACATTTAATATTTATATTTATTGCTAAACAAATCAATAAGCAGCTATGGCTGGTATGCTAAAACAGCAAATCATTAAGCTATTTATACCAGTGTGCTTAATTAACAAATTTGGGCTTTCATTATTTTTTTTATGATATTTAACCGCCATGATCGTATCCGAAAAAACTTTAAAATGGGCAATCCGTTTCTATCCGCCATTGTTTTTCCAGCGTATCTGGGTAAAATCGTTTGCACCTGGTTTTAAGGGCGTTAGTGTAAATATCAGGAAAAGTATCTTCAATAAAAATTATAATAACTCTATTTTCGGGGGAACGCTCTTTGCCGCTGCCGATCCTTTTTACCCCCTGCTTTTCCATCAATTATTTTTGCGCCGGGGCCACCAGGTTATCGTTTGGCTTAAATCGGCACAGATACAATATTTAAAGCCCGCCACAACCCATTTACATTTTGATATTATGCTGGATGACGCTACCATTGCCGAAGCCGAGCACATGCTGATGACCGAAGGTAAGTTTATTAAAACCTTTACCGTTGAGATCTTCAATACACAAGGTGAGCTATGTGTAACTGTACAAACCGAAGCTTACGCCCGTAAATTAAACTAAAATGGACGCTACCGAACTAACCGCAAAAGGTTTTCATATCTCAACCGATAACAGTTTACTCGATTTTGATACGATCTGCAACTTCCTGCAAAACGACTCGTACTGGGCAAAAGGCATACCACCTGAAAGACTGCGCCTATCGATAGATAACGCGCTGTGCTTTGGTATTTATGATGTAAAAAAGCAAATTGGCTTTGCACGGGTAATCACTGATAAAGCAACTTTTGCGTACATTGCCGATGTGTTTGTTTTGGATGAGTACCGTGGTATGGGGCTTTCCAAATGGCTGATGCAAACCATTATGGCGCATCCCGACCTGCAGGGTTTAAGGCGATGGTCGCTGGCTACGGCCGATGCGCATGGCCTGTACGAGCAATTTGGGTTCACCGTTATCAGCAAACCGGAAAGATGGATGGAAATATTTTCGCCTTATCTTACCCAACAGAACTAAGAGGAAACTGAAGATGAATATCAAGAAGCTGATATTTGAGGGCGAAGGGGTAACCTTAGACTTTAAAAAAACCATAACGCGCTGCGAAAAGATAGCCAAAACCATGGTGGCCTTTGCCAATAACCAGGGCGGCCGCTTGCTAATTGGCGTGGCCGATGACGGCAGCATAAAGGGCGTAAAGTTTGAGGAAGAAGAGAAATACATGATCACCAGGGCGGCCAACTTTTTTATCCGCCCGGCGCTTGAGCCTGTTTTTGAGGAAGTATATGTTGATGATAAGCTGGTGCTGATCGTCAATATAGAAAACAGTACCACCAAACCCCATTACGCCCTTGGTGAAGATGGCAAATGGTGGGTATATGTGCGTGTAAAAGATAAAAGCGTACTGGCCAGCAAAATTGTGGTTGATGTGCTGAAACGTTCGGCAGAAGAGCAAGGCGTACTGATCAACTACTCGGCCAATGAGCAAACCCTGATGCAATACCTTGAGCATAATAGCCGTATTGACATTAAGGAGTTTTGCAAACTACTTACCATCAGCCGTAAAAACGCGCAACGCATATTAGTAAACCTGATCCTTTCGGGTGTTATCAGCATCCACACTACCGAAAAGGAAGAGTATTATACCGCGGCTGTTTAATATTAATCAAGATGAAAATAAACGGGGATGGTAAGGATCATCCCTACGCTTGTACCGTTTTGTTTGGCGGGTGTCCAGGCGGGCATGGCTTTGATCAGGCGTAAGGTCTCCGCCTCGAAAATCTTGTTGCTGCTTTGCACTATCTTTACTTCTTTTGGCAAACCGGTTTTCCAGTCAATTAAAAAAGAAACGAATACCTGTGCAGATAACTGCTCTTTTCTTGCTTCGGGCGGGTAGATAATATGGCTTTGCAGGTAATCGTACAGATCGCCGGCGCCGCCTTTAAACCTCGGGATCTCCTGCACAAAACTTTGTTTTTTGGCAAATTTGGCCATGTCATCGATAAACTCATCGCGCGCGGGATCGTTTGCTGTAGATTGGGCCTTTACCTGGCTGCACCCTATTACACAAAAAAATATCAAAAGGTATTTTAACATATCGCCAAATTTAATCACATAAAAAAAGAGACGCAAATGCTTACGTCTCTCTGTATGGTTTTGCAGGATAAACCTGCTTAGTATACTTTAACCATGAACACGTAATTCTTCATTTTTTTGATCTGCTGAACCCGGCTTAAACCGGCTAACGTGTTCTTGTTGCTCAGACTTAATTTACCACTTAACGAATCTAATGGCACATTTTGTATAGCCTTGTATAAATATCCTGTTTTAATAGCGTAAGACGCGCCCTCCACCTGCGTTTGGCGGCCTGATATGATACCTACCACATTACCCTTGCTGTTGATCAGCGGGCTGCCACTGTTGCCCGGGTTAACCGGGATTGAGATACGATAACCGGTAGAATCTCCTTTGCGGCCGTTTTCAGAACTCAAATAGCCTTTATCCATAACCGGGGCATCACCTTCTGAGTAGCCCAGTGTAAACACGTCCTCGCCCAGATCGCTTTTTCCTTTTTTGAAATTATAAGGCAACGCCGGTAGTTCTTCGAAAGAATCGTCTGTTATTTTCAATATGGCGATATCGTACTTAGGTTCGGAATAAACCAGCTTAGCTTTATAGGCATTACCCAGCGCATCCTGAACATATATCGAGTCGGGCGATTTGCTGCTGTTACCATTTATGATGTGGTTATTGGTAACAATGTATCCGTTTGAAGACAGCGCGAAGCCCGAACCGCTATAATTACCCGGCCCTAACGATTTTTTATGAATTTCGGTTGCTAAAGCACTGGTAGCATGCGTTAAAGCCGCGTTCGACCTTTTGATTTTTTCCATCTCCCTGCTCAGTAACTGAACATCGGGCTGTTTTTTAAAAAAGCCGGTAGATAACATAACGGTTAGCACAGCGAAGATGGCCACCGATGCTGCTACAGATATTTTAGAGTGGTGATTACGCCACATTTGCACTACCCACGATGGATGAATGGTCATTTCTTCAACCAGGCTATGGATATCCATTTCGTTATGGATGGCGTTCAGTTTATTCTCCAGCTCAATACGTTCGCGATATTGTTTTAATAGCCCTGTAAAATGCAGGTGTTCGGCTATCTTGTTGTCAATATCAGCGTTATCCTTACGCATTTGCTCAAAATGGGCGCGTTCATCGCCACTCATTTCGCCGCTTAAATAGCGCTCAATTGCTTCTGTTAACTGGTAGTTACTCATTTTCTTACTTATTTCTGCTGAAAGAATAATTTCTTCAGCCTTTGCAGGCATTTGTATTTCTGTGTTTTGGCGTTATCCGCATTGGTATAGCCAAATTTCTCGCAGATCTCCTGCATCGATCTGTTGTTGATATAAAAGTCCTCGATGATCGTCTTACAAGGCTCGCCCAGCAATTGCAGCGAACTTTGCATCTTACCAAATTGTATGTCGCGCTCGTCGTGCAGGTCAACATCCTGCTCTACCGGCAAATGCTCCTGGAAATCCCTGATATCGCCACCGTAACGGCTCATCTGGTTCAATCGCTTCAGCCATAAGCGCCGGCATACCGAGTAGATAAAGGTTTTTAGTTTGCTGCTCAGTTCAAACTCGCCGCCTTTTACCTTATTATAAAGAACAATGATGGCCTCCTGGTAAATATCCTTGGCATCATCCTGTGTGCCGTTGTTATTAATAATTAACTGCAGCACCATCGGAAAGTACGCGATGTACAACTTTTTAAGTACCGTATCCTGGTTATTCAGTATGCCCAATATCACTTCGCTGTCGGTAGGCACGCTGTTGTTCATCTCTTTACTCACTACTTAATACAATTTGCGCTAAATTGTAACCCATATTTGATAAAAAAAAATAAATCGGTAATAATATTGCGGTAAACCGCTCTTTATGCTGATGCTGAATAAGCTATATTATTAACATGCAAACATAAAAGCCAGGCACCTGGTTATTTGTTTTTAGCATTAATTAAAAACACTACCATAAAAAAAGCAATTAAAACCAGCGGCCTTGCTTTAATTATAGCGGCATCTTTAGCCGCCTGCAGCGGGTCGGGCAACTCAACCAAAACCGATTCATCTACAAGCGTAAGCACGCATACCGATACCCTGTTAAAAACAGATACCGCCCGCAAAACCGATACCACCAAACTGGTTGCCGATACCCCGACCGTAAAGGTGGATACGGTATTAAAAACAGTTATCAAACAAAAAGTGGTGAAGAAAACGATAGTTAAGAAGCCATAATTGTAATATTTTTAACATTGTTGGCGTAATTTGTTATTTTTTTTAAAATATGTGGGTTACCTTTTTATATTTGCGGGTATTAACACTAAATTTAAAATCACTTTAAAAAACTTAACAACAATGAAAAACGCATTTAAATTCGCTTTCTTAGGTTTAGCTATCACTTTATCAGTTGCAGCTTGCAAAGGTTCTGGTTCAGGTTCTGCTGCTGATTCAGCTAAGAAAGATTCTGCTGCTACTGTAGATTCAGCTAAGAAAGATTCTTCAGCTATCGTTGATTCAGCTAAGAAAGATTCTGCTGCTAAAAAAGACACTGCTGCTAAAAAAATGTAATTTTTGCTTTAGCAAAACAAAAAGCCCGGTTGATAAGACCGGGTTTTTTTGTTTAAAAATATTTTTTGTGGGTTACCTTTTTTAATTAATAGTATTAAGGATACAAACTCACGAAACTAAAAATTATAAAAAAATGAAAAACGCATTCAAATTCGCTTTCTTAGGTTTAGCTATCACTTTAACCGTTGCCGCTTGCTCTGGTTCAGGCTCAAGCACCCCGGTAGATTCGGCTAAAAAAGATTCTGCAACTATTGTTGATTCAGCTAAGAAAGATTCTTCAGCTATCGTTGATTCAGCTAAGAAAGATACTGCTGCTAAGAAAATGTAATTCTTGCTTTAGCAAGAAGCAAAAATGCCTGGTTAATAACCGGGCATTTTTATTTAAAAAAAATTAAAAATCTTGGGTTACCTTTTTTAAAACCCGGTATTAAGAGGCAAAAACTATAAAACTTTAAAAAAATGAAAAACGCATTCAAATTTGCTTTCTTAGGTTTAGCTATCACTTTATCAGTTGCAGCTTGCAAAGGTTCTGGTTCAGGTTCTGCTGCTGATTCAGCTAAAAAAGATTCTTCAGCTATCGTTGATTCAGCTAAGAAAGATTCTTCAGCTATCGTTGATTCGGCTAAGAAAGATACTGCTGCTAAGAAAGACACTGCTGCTAAAAAAATGTAATCTTTTCTTTAAGAAAATAAAAACGGCTCCGGGTAATAACCAGGAGCCGTTTTTATTTACAGCTATTTAGGCACTATTCGGGATAAACACTTTGTACCCTATCCCTTAAATTGTAATTAGATACCATCACCTCGCCATAAGCCCCTGCCGTGCGGATAGCCACCAGGTCGCCACGGAACGACTCGGGCAGTACTACATCTTTGCGGAAACAATCGGTACTTTCGCATATCGGGCCAACAACATCGTATTTGGTCATTTCAAGTCCATGGTCCATGGTCGATGGTCCATGGTCTAAACCTTTACTGATATTATCTATTTGGTGATAAGCCTGGTAAAGCATCGGGCGGATCAGTTCGGTCATGCCGGCATCCAGTATCAGGAAGTTTTTCTTTAAACCGTTTTTCACATACAGCACGCGCGAGATCAGCGTAGCGCATTGCGCTACCAGCGCGCGGCCTAATTCAAAGTGCACCTCCTGCCCTGCTTTAACCGTAAGGTTATCGGCAAAAACTTTAAAGTAAGCTTCAAAATCGGGGATGCTATTGGTATCCGGATTATAATAATCCACCCCTAAGCCGCCACCCACATTCAGTACTTTTATATCGAAACCCTGCTCTTCGAACCATTTATCCAGCACGTTTACTTTTTCGCACAGGTTCTTAAATACCTCCATATCGGTAATTTGCGAACCGATGTGGAAGTGGATGCCGATAAACTCCAAATTAGTGCAAGCATTTAAAGCTTCAACCACGTTAGGTAACTGCCAGGTATCTACCCCAAACTTATTTTCTTCTAAACCAGTGGTGATAAAGTGGTGGGTCTTAGCATCAACATTAGGGTTGATGCGGATAGCCACACGGGCAGTCTTGCCTTTAGCTTTAGCCAGTTCGTTTATAATGGTTAGTTCCTGTACCGATTCTACATTGAAGCAAAAGATCTCGGTATCCAGCGCATAGTTGATCTCTTTATCTGATTTACCAACGCCAGCAAATACCACTTTATCATGCGCGAAACCGTTCTCAATTGCGGCTTTTACTTCGTTACCGCTCACACTGTCGGCGCCAAACCCAAACGACTGTACAGCCTCCAACACTTTTGGATTGAAATTGGCTTTCATGGCATAGTGCACATGGAAGTTATATTTTGACGATGCATCATAACAAGCTTTAAGCGTTTGCTTAAGCAGGTTGATATCGTAGTAATAAAAAGGCGTTTCTAATTGCTGAAAGCGGCTGATAGTGTCTGAATTGAACATGATGTTTTAACCCCACCCCAACCCCTCCCCAAGGGAGAGGGGCTTTTTATTTTAAGATCCGCACTCCCGGGGACAGATCAGGAGGGGCTTATTTGATATTATTTAAACTATTATTTTTTAGCTGTGTTATTGAAAATATTTCTATCCTTGTATAAGCTTTTTCAAGGGGCTAAAAATAGGATTTTAAACACATATCGCTTCTATAAATGATCAAAATTAAATTTGGCACAGATGGCTGGAGAGCCATTATTGCAGACGACTTTACCGTTGAAAATGTTAAGCGTGTAGCCTATGCTACCGCCCTATGGTTAAAAAAGGAATTTGAAAACCCAAGTGCTGTTGTAGGTTGCGACCCTCGTTTTGCCGGCCCGCTGTTTGCCGATGTTACTACCGCTGTACTGGCATCGCAGGGTGTAAAGGTTTTCCGTGCTGAAAATACTTTTGTATCTACCCCAATGATCTCGCTGGGAACCGTGCGCCACAAAGCATCGGCAGGTATTATTATTACCGCCAGCCACAACCCGCCATCGTACAATGGCTATAAAATTAAAGCATCATACGGCGGCCCTGCCACACCGGATGATATTGAAAAAGTAGAATCGACCATCCCGGATACGTTTGAGATCCAGTTAAAATCGGTTGCTGATTACCAAAAGGATGGCCTGGTTGAATTTACCAACCTGGAAGACATGTACGTTGCCCACGTAGAGAACAGCTTCGACTTGGAGGCTATCCGCACTTGCGGCATGAGCTGGGCTTATGATGCCATGTACGGTGCCGGCCAAAATGTAATGCGCCGCCTGTTTCCTGATATCACCTTTTTACATTGCGATCATAACCCGGGCTTCGATGGCCAGGCTCCTGAGCCTATCCAGCGTAACCTGCAGGAGTTTGAAGACCTGATCAAGTTATCAGACGGCGAGATCGCTTCAGGCTTGGTAACCGATGGTGATGCCGACCGTATCGGCCTGTATGATGCTGATGGCAAATTTGTTGATTCGCACCACATCCTGCTACTGCTGATCCACTATATGTACAAAGTGAAAAAGCAAAATGGCGAGGTATATTCTACCTTTAGCTGTACCAGCAAGATCCAAAAACTGTGCGATGCTTACGGATTGAACAATACCGTTACCAAGATCGGCTTTAAATATATCTGCGATTTGATCGTTAACTCGGGTAAACCATTCCTGGTTGGTGGTGAAGAATCGGGCGGTATCGCTGCTGCCGGTCACATCCCTGAGCGTGATGGCGTTTGGATTGGCCTGATCATTTGGGAATTCATGGCAAAAACCGGCCGCTCGTTAAGTGATCTGGTACAGGAAATTTACGATGTAGTAGGTTCATTCGCGGTTGAGCGTTACGATTTGCATGTAACCGAAGAGTTGAAGCAATCGATCATCTCCAACTGCAAAAACGACAAATACACTTCATTCGGCGATCATAAAATTGCCCGCAAAGAAGATCTGGACGGGTTTAAATTCTTCTTTGAAGATGGCACCTGGGTAATGATCCGCCCGTCGGGCACCGAGCCTGTACTGCGCGTTTACTCAGAGGCACCGGATTCGGCAGCATCATTTAAGGTGCTGGATGCTACGAAGGCAACTTTATTGGGATAGTCTTTGCAGAACAGATAAAACAAGAACGACTTGCCATTTTGGCAAGCCGTTCTTGTTTTAGGCTCTTTATATTTTAGCTGGTTTAAACCAGTGAAAACAATGTAACATGTTTTGTGTTGCATTTTCATTTAAGTAATTTAAAATCAAATACTTAATACAAAATACCACTAAAATTATGTTACATTGTGTTAACCTTTTTTTGACCTTAAACACCCCCTATCCACGATGATGCTTCTTCTTTTTCTTAGGAGTTTCCTTATGCTTAGTTGTCTTCTTTTCGGTTTTAGTGTTCTTAGGTTCTTCCTTCTTCTCCACCGGCTTCTTTACCGCTGTGGTATCCCCCTTCATTTTCAGGGTATCGGCGCTCAGGTCTTTCACCGTTAAACTGTTGCTGCGCATATTGTATTGCAGTACACGCTTTTGTCCGGTTGGCTTAGCTGCCGATGTATTCCCATCGTATATCGGGTATTCGCGTATCAGCTTGCCATCCTTCATGTAAAAATTATCGTTGCCACGATAGCCCTTCTTTTGCGTAGATGTCAGTTTAGGGAAATCAAGCTTGCTGGCTTTGCTTTCGTTAAACTCGTACGCGTAGATAGACATATAAGCAATGGTATCTTTAGCCTTAGCTTCGATCAGCAATTCCGGATTCCCATCAGCATCCATATCCGAGTTAAACACATCGGCAATGGCGCCATCCAGATCACCGGTGGTGGTGGTAAAGGTTTTACTAATGGTATCCGACCGCAGGATCAGCAACGAACCCGATGTGGTACTACCCCTGCCCCAGCTCATGATATCAAAATCCTGCCCGGGCGATACCTCTATCATCTTATGGAAACGAAAAGGCTGCATCACAGCAGGCGCTGTTGATTTGGCATCGGCAAAATTCTTTTTGGGTTGCTCCTGCGTACAAGCCACCAACAAGCCCGAACCGGTAAATAAAAATAGGCAACAACGTAATATATTTCTCATCACATTATTTAGTTATAGATGGATTCGGCCGATAGCTCGCCCTGTGGTTTGCCGGGGATGGTCATATAAATATGCAATACGTTATTATTTGAAGCGGTGGCTTCAAAATATTTCAGCGTAAATTTATGATAGCCCTTTTGCAGCAGCACCTCGCCCCCGTCATGGTATAAACCGTGCTTGGCATCGTTCAGCACTACGGTTTGGTCGTCTATCAATATGTTGGCGCCATCGCCCTGTTTGGTGGCAAACAGGTATTTTCCATCATTATCAATACGTATATAACCGGTATATATTACGCCATAAGCCTTATTCTTTTTAAAGGCCGCTGTGCTGAATGTTTTAACTACCCCCGAATCGATCACCGGGGCGGCTTCCAATTGGTTGGCTTCGGTGAAGATACCGCTCATCACTTTGTACTTCACTCCAGGCGTTGTGCCATCAAAGCTAACCGGTGCCAATGCCGGCTTGTTACTCACCATGGCATGCGAAACCAAACTGGTATGTCCTGCCGGAGTGATCACCACCGTCTTTAATTCACGGAATTGCCCTTCGGGAACATCTAAAGTGAATGGATGATCATATAACAAAGTGGTCTCCCCCGGATCAAAGCCATCAATCGTGTAATAGATCTTAGCGCCCGGGAATGGCGGCGTAAGGTTAACATTCAATTGGGTGCCTACGGTCATGGTATCTATAGCGCCATTGGCTTTTGGCAGCCTGTAGGTATAACCGGCCTTATCCAGCCAGGCCAAATGGCGTGGTAAGCGCAGTTCAAAGTTATTAAGATCCTTGTTGGCCAAAGGAGTCCAAGCTACCTCGCTCAAGGCGAATAAACGTGGCAGTAGCATATATTCTACTTTATCTTCGGTAGCGATATACTCCGTCCATAAATTGGCCTGCACGCCCAGGATATACTTTTGCTGGTCGGCACTTAATACGGCCGGTACAGGGTTATAGCTGTAAACCTTGCTATACGGCGCGAAACCGCCAATGCTGATCGGCTCACGGCTGGCAGGCCCCTGCAGGTGGTCGAAATACAAACCGCCGCTGCCTGGTGTCATGATCACGTTGTGATTTTGTTTGGCTGCCGCGATACCACCGGCCTCGCCGCGCCAGCTCATTACAGTAGCATTGGGTGCAAGGCCGCCTTCCAGTATTTCGTCCCAACCGATAATGCTGCGACCTTTGGAGTTAACGAACTTCTCCATACGCTGTATAAAATAGCTTTGCAGGCCATGCTCATCTTTCAACTTCAGCTTTTTGATCAGTTTCTGGCAAAACTCCGATTTCTTCCAGGCCTCCTTAGGTACTTCATCACCACCAATGTGTATATACTTGCTGGGGAACAGATCGATCACCTCGGTCAGCACATCCTGTAAAAAGTTAAAGGTGTATTCGGTAGGGCAATACACATCGCTTACCACACCCCAGGTTTCGCCTACCTTGTAGGTTTTAGACGGGTCGCAGCTTAGCTGCGGGTAAGCGGCAATAGCAGCCAGCGAGTGGCCCGGCATTTCAATTTCGGGTACGATATTGATATAGCGGTCGGCAGCGTATTTAATTACATCTTTTATTTCCTCCTGGGTATAATAGCCACCATGGGGCGTACCATCGTACTGTGGATTGCGGTCGGTATATTTGCCAATAAGTGTTTGCGCACGCTGGCTGCCAACCTGTGTTAACCGCGGATATTTCTTGATCTCGATGCGCCAGCCCTGGTCATCGGTTAGGTGCCAGTGGAAGGTATTCATTTTGTAAGCGGCCAAAAGGTCGATATATTTTTTAACGAATTGCGCTCCAAAAAAGTGGCGGCAAACATCAAGGTGTACACCGCGGTAACCGAAGCGGGGATAATCTTCAATCTCAACCCCCGGCAATTTAACGGTAGCGCCGTGTTCCAAAGGCAAAAGCTGGATAAGGGTTTGGATACCATAAAACAAACCGGCTCCCTTGCCTGCAATAGTAACCTGTTGAGGTGTAATTTTCAGGCGATAGCCCTCGGGGGCTAAGCCATCGGTGCCGGAAGCGGTTAGGATAATAGCATTGTTGGCAGCAACGCCGGTGTTGGCTTTAAGCTGGTTCTTTAACGCGTATTTATTCAGTAGAAAATCGGCCAGAAATTTTACAGCCTTATTCTCGGTGCTATCGGCCAGGATAACGGTTTCCTGGCTCAGCACAAACTGACCATTGGTCTGCCTGATCGATACCGGCGCCGGGATGATCCCCAAATTGGGCTCCTTAACCTGGGCGTTTACAATATTTGCAATAATTAACCATACAATAACAAGCAGTGCCGACTTTTTATACATAAACCCTATCAATAGTATTTAAAACTGAAACCGTGAAGTTAACAGATTTTTAAAATTTATGCTATTGATAGCATGTAAAAAATCAATAACACAAAAAAGGCCCGTTTTAAGAGGGCACTGAAAAAGTCCAATAGGGAAAAGGGAGCAGAAGGCGAAAGTTTTCTGCTCCTTTTTTAGTATATTAAAGTGTCAAAAGAAAGACACTAAGATGCTCATTCAGCAACAGCAGATCCAGTTCAGTGCATACTCAGGGTTATATGACCTGATCGTTCCGAAAGATAATCTTCTGCGGAAGATCAATGACCTGATAGATTTTACGTTTATCTACGAGGAATTGATCAGCAAATATTGCACAACCAATGGGCGGACAGCCGAAAGCCCTGTACGGATGTTCAAATATCTGCTGTTGAAAACGATCTATACGGTTTCAGATGTAGATGTGGTGGAACGTTCGCAGTATGACATGTCCTTCAAATATTTTCTGGAGATGTCTCCAGAGGAAGGGGTTATCGATCCGAGCTCATTGACCAAGTTCAGAAAGCTTCGGCTGAAGGATAACGATCTGTTAAACCTGCTCATCAATAAAACGGTAACCATCGCCATTGAAAAGGGGATCATCCGGTCAAAGTCCATTACAGTTGATGCTACACATTCCCTGTCAAGATCAAATCCGTATTCAGCCTTAGAAGTATTAAGGGAGCGCTCGAAACGGCTTCGCAAAGCGGTGTATGCCATAGATGAAGATATGAAGGCAGGGATGCCGGAAAAGAACACCACGGATGAACTGGAAAAAGAACTTGCCTATTGCAGTGCATTGGAAAAGTATATTGAAGCCGACCCGCCGTTAAGCCAGATACCTGCGGTAAAAGAAAAGCTGAACCTGTTGAAGGAGACGGTAGCAGACACGCAGGAGCACTATACGTTATCCAAAGACAAGGATGCTAAAACCGGCCATAAATCGGCTGATAGCTCCTTCTTTGGCTATAAGACCCATCTGGCGATGACCGAAGAACGCATCATTACCGCAGCGGTGGTCACCTCGGGTGAAAAAGGCGATGGCCCGGAACTCCCTAAGCTTTTGGAGATCAGTCAGCAGAATGGCATTGACGTAAAAACGATCATCGGGGATTCTGCTTATTCAGGGAAAGAGAACCTTGAAATGACAAATGAACAAGATATCAAACTGGTGGCTAAACTCAACCCGTCGATCACCCAGGGCTTCAGAAAAGATGAAAATAAGTTTGATTACAATAAAGATGCTGATCGGTTCGTCTGCCCGGCCGGGCATCTGGCTATCCGGAAGGCGCGCGGGGGTAAAAAGGATATCGGAGAGAATCAGGTTGATACTTATTACTTTGATGTTGAAAAGTGTAAGGTATGTCCATTGAGAGATGGTTGCTATAAGCCTGGGGCCAAAACCAAAACCTATTCCGTTAGCATTAAATCAGGTCTGCACCAACAGCAAATGGCATTTCAGGAAACTGACGAGTATAAACAAAGCAGCAAACACAGGTATAAGATCGAAGCCAAGAACAGCGAGTTGAAAAATGCTCATGGTTATGACCGGGCAATAGCCTACGGAATCGAAAATATGCAGATGCAGGGCGCCTTGGCTATCTTCACCGTCAATCTGAAAAGGATCATCAAATTGATGAGCTAAGTCTTAGCTAAAATAGCGCTTAGCCGCACATCGCTACCCTAACTGGCCTGTATCATCAACGACAAATAATCTTCCTCCTGTAAACTCAAATAAAAAAGCGACCAAGTAAAGGTTGCCTTTCTCTTGATCGCTTTAAGTGCGCCGTTTTATTGAGCTACTTTTTCAGTGACCTCCGTTTTAAACGGGCCTTTTTTGTGTTGTTTTACATCATTTACGCGGTTACTACATGCTCCTTAGCGGCCAGGTAACGTTCGGCATCAATAGCGGCCATACAGCCGGTACCTGCCGCTGTTACCGCCTGGCGGTAAACATGGTCCTGCGCATCGCCACAGCAAAATACCCCCTCGATGTTGGTATACGTGCTGCCCGCTTTGGTTTTGATATAACCTGTTTCGTCCATATCCAGCCAGCCTTTAAAAATATCGGTATTCGGGTGGTGGCCAATGGCTACAAAGAAACCGGTTACCTCCAGTGTCTTTTCTTCGTTGTTTTGATTGTTCTGTACTTTAACGCCAGTTACATTCATACCGTCGCCTACAATTTCTTTGGTTTCGGTATTATATAATATCTCGATGTTGTGGGTGTTCAGTACGCGGTGCATCATCGCTTTTGATGCGCGGAACTCATCGCGCCTTACCAGCATGTACACCTTTTTGCAAAGCTTGGCTAAATAGGTAGCCTCTTCAGCGGCGGTGTCCCCTGCCCCTACAATAGCCACATCCTGCCCGCGGAAGAAGAAACCATCGCAAACGGCACAGGCCGATACGCCGAAGCCGTTATATTTCTGCTCTGATTCCAAACCCAGCCATTTGGCGGATGCACCGGTAGAGATGATCACCGTATCGGCCAGGATGGTTTTGCTTTCATCAACCACTACCTTATGCGGCAGGCTGCTAAAATCAACCGAAGTGATATAACCGAAACGGATATCGGTACCCAACCGCTCGGCCTGGCGGCGGAAGTTCTCCATCATTTCGGGGCCCTGGATGCCATCAGGGTAGCCGGGATAGTTTTCTACCTCGGTGGTTTGGGTTAGCTGGCCGCCGGCCAGTATGCCTGTATATAATACAGGCTTCAGATCGGCGCGCGATGCATATATGGCAGCCGTATAGCCTGCCGGGCCCGACCCGATGATCAGGCATTTTACGTGTTCAGTTTCTTGAGACATGGTAATAAAATAGTGTGCGAATTTAGTGTTTATTGTGGTGCGGGGCAATAGGCATTGGTCAGGGTTGTGCAATTAGAAACTGACCAACTAACAACAAGTCATCCCAAACTTGTTTCGGGACCTATTTGCATCGTGTAATCTTTACATACTTGACCTGAGTGATGGGGTGCTGAAACAAGTTCAGCATGACATTTTGATTAATACCGGTACGTCGTCCATATTTTATTAGATTTGCACCTATTAGATACTTACCTCCATTATGTCTACCATCCTCATCAAATCAGCCACCATAGTTAACGAAGGCAAACAATTTGTTGCCGACCTTTTAGTTAAAGATGGCTATATCGAACGCATCGACCAACATATAGATACGCAAGCCGACCAAACCATCAACGCCGAAGGCCTGCACCTATTGCCTGGCTGTATTGATGACCAGGTTCACTTCCGCGAGCCGGGGCTTACACATAAGGCCGAGATCTATACCGAATCACGCGCGGCAGTTGCGGGTGGCATCACTTCATTTATGGAGATGCCGAATACGGTGCCCAATACTTTAACACAGGAACTGCTGGCCGATAAGTATGCCATAGCGGCGCAGAAGTCGCTGGCTAACTACTCGTTTTTTATGGGGGCCAGTAACGATAATTTGGATGAGGTATTGAAAACCGATATTAAAAACGTTTGTGGGATCAAGGTGTTCATGGGTTCATCAACCGGGAATATGCTGGTGGATAACCCCGGCACGTTGGAAAAGCTTTTTGCCGAGTCGCCGATGCTGATCGCTACGCATTGCGAAGACGAAGCGACCATCAGACGAAACATGGCGCATTATAAAGAGTTACTGGGCGATAATATCACAATAGATTATCACCCCATCATCCGCAGCGAGGAAGCTTGTTACCTGTCGTCATCAATGGCGGTTGAACTGGCGAAAAAGAATAACACCCGCCTGCACATCCTGCATATCTCTACCGAAAAGGAAACACACCTGTTTGATAACAGCATCCCGTTAAAAGATAAGCGCATCACCGCCGAAGCCTGCGTACACCACCTATGGTTTAGCGATTCGGATTATGCCACCAAGGGCAACCTGATCAAATGGAACCCGGCCGTGAAAACTGCACATGACCGCGATGGTATCTTGGCCGCTGTTTTAGATGGCCGTATAGATGTGATCGCTACGGATCACGCCCCGCACACCATCGAAGAAAAAGCACAGTCTTATTTACAGGCACCATCGGGCGGGCCGCTGGTGCAGCACGCTTTACCGGCTATGCTGGAACTATATCACAAAGGCAAGATCACCTTAGAGCAAATAGTCGAGAAGATGGCGCATAATGTAGCCATCTGCTTCCAAGTTGAAAAACGTGGTTTTATACGAGAAGGCTACTGGGCCGATTTGGTATTGGTAGACTTGAACAGAGCAAATAAAGTGGAAACCGGCAATATACTATACAAATGCAAATGGAGTCCGTTTGAGGGTGAAACATTTCATTCGTCGGTAACGCATACCATTGTATCAGGCAATTTGGCTTATAGCGATGGTAAATTGATAGAGGGTGTTAACGGCAGGCGTCTATCCTTTGAAAGGTAAAAAGTAATGAAGATCATCGGGCTTATTGGTGGTATTAGCTGGGTATCTACGGTAGATTATTACCGATTCATTAACGAGGGGATTAACCAGCAATTAGGTGGTATTAATTTCGCCAACTGCGTTATATATTCCTTTAATTACCAGGATATTATAAGAAACAACGAAAGCGGTAACTGGGCCGACACGCTTGATAAGTTTACCGTTGCCTGCGAGGGCTTGAAGCAATGCGGCGCGACAGCCATCGTACTTTGCGCCAACACCATGCACAAAATTGCCGCCGAGCTGGAGCAACGCATCGGCATCCCGGTGATACATATCGCCACGGCAACGGCCAATGCCATTACCAAACAAAACCTTAAAAAAGTAGGCTTATTAGGCACGCGCTTTACCATGGAGATGGACTTTTTTAAAGATAAGCTGCACGAGCAAAATATTGAAGCGATCATCCCTGGTGATGAGGACAGGCTGTACATTCACACCACTTTACATAGCGAATTGTCAAAGGGCATTACCTTGCCTGAAACTAAGCGACGTTATCTTGAAATCATAGACCGACTGATTGCCCGGGGCGCGGAAGGCATCATATTAGGCTGCACAGAGATACCTTTACTCATCAATCAAGATGATGTGAGCGTACCTGTTTTTGATACCACACGCATTCATTCGGCAGCGGCAGTGGCTTACGCATTAAGTTAGTTGCAGGTTATCAACCGGTACATTCTTTAGCACACCATCCAAAATAGTCCTGACCTTATCCTTTAGAAAATCAGACTCGACAATACTGGCCTTATCGCCAAACATCAGGTACCATCGGGCAAAGCCCTCGATAGAATGCGTCAGGAAGGTCATTTGTACAGCATTACCCACATTCTCCTGCGATACAAAACCGCTGTAGTATTTTTGCGAATCGATAAACGCGCAGGCCGATGAATCAACCCTGATCACTACCGTATGCAGCTTCTGCTCTTTAGCCACCTGCGAGAGGTATTGCTTCAGTGTGGGATGCTCCTGCTCAAACTTTAAACCGGTGGTATATAACTTTTTGATGCGGTCGACCCGGAAATCGCGGTAATCGTTCCGCAGCCGGCAAAAGGCAATGAGGTGCCATTTGCCCTCCGAAAAAAATATGCCTACAGGTTCCACATGGCGGGTGGTATGCTCCTGGCTATGCAGGGCAAAATAATCAAGGCCCAACACGCTTTTATTGGTAATGCCATTCAGTATCGGTTGCAAGGTGTTATGGTCGGCGTCTTCGGGCCGGTGGTTTCTTGAACGCAACACGGCGATATTGCTGTCTATATCCTCCAGCGCATGCTTATCTGCCGAACGTAACACCGCCTTTACCTTA
Source organism: Mucilaginibacter mali (assembly GCF_013283875.1). Lineage (NCBI taxonomy): Bacteria > Pseudomonadati > Bacteroidota > Sphingobacteriia > Sphingobacteriales > Sphingobacteriaceae > Mucilaginibacter > Mucilaginibacter mali. The sequence goes on along the minus strand of NZ_CP054139.1, from coordinate 2,061,663 downwards.
TACATGGCCGATTGGTAATTCGCACTGGTTTCGCTATCAGTCAGCTTTTCTACAAACTTCTCGGCGGTTAAAAAGGCGGTGGCTTCCTCCCTGGTAAACATCACCGGCGGCAAGCGATAGCCATCCATTATCGAGTAACCCACACCGGCTTCGCCTATGATTGGTACGCCGGCTTCCTCCAATGTTTTCACATCGCGGTAAACCGTACGCAGGCTGATATCAAAGCGCTCGGCAATATCCGATGCCTTTACCACACGACGTGATTGAAGTTGGATCAGTATGGCAGATATGCGGTCGATGCGATTCATGAGCAAACTATTTTGTTCAAGGCTAATATCGGTATTTAAATTGCTAATTTTATTATCATTTTTACTTTAATTTATTTCGGCATGCTATAAAAGGGAGGACATACGGTGGACAAACGAGTATTATTCCGGATACAATTGGCTTATGTATGTACCTTTAAATATATATTAGCACTTATTAACCATTATTAACAGACATGTATAACAGGCGTAAGTTTATTAAACTATCGGCCATTGGCGCGTCCATGGCTTCCATTTTCCCACGTATCGTTAAGGCCGATCCGGAAACGGGCGGCAAATCTACTTTACCGGTAGTTATCTCTACCTGGGATTTTGGTATCGCCGCCAACGCGGGTGCCTGGGCAGTATTAAGTAAGGGCGGCCGCGCGCTCGACGCCGTTGAAGCCGGCGTTAAAATACCCGAAGCTGATATGAAAAACCATACTGTTGGTCGCGCTGGTTACCCGGATCGCGACGGCTTTGTTACGCTGGATGCCTGTATTATGGACGAGTTTGGCAATTGCGGATCGGTAGCGGCGATGGAGGATATTGCCCACCCTATTTCTGTTGCCCGCATGGTGATGGAGAAAACCCCGCACGTAATGCTGGTAGGCGACGGTGCCCGCCAGTTTGCCATAGAGAACGGCATGAAGAAGGAGCATTTGCTGACGCCTGAATCGGAAAAGGAATGGAAGAAGTGGCTGAAAAAAGCCGAGTATAAACCGGTAATGAACATTGAGAACCAAATGCCCGGCAGTAAGTATAATCACGATACCATTGGCATGCTGGCGCTGGATAGCAAGGGAAATATATCGGGCGCGTGCACCACCAGCGGTATGGCCTTCAAAATGCATGGCCGCGTAGGCGACAGCCCTATTATTGGCGCGGGCCTGTATGTAGATAACGAGGTGGGCGGCGCGACATCAACCGGTGTGGGCGAAGAAGTGATCCGCAACGTGGGCAGCTTTTTGGTGGTTGAACTGATGCGCCGCGGTTATAGCCCGGAGGACGCTTGCCGCGAAGCTGTTAACCGCATTATTAAAAAGAAGCCGCAGACTGCTAAGGAGATACAGGTGGGCTTCCTGGCTATCAACAAAAAAGGTGAATATGGGGCTTACGCCATACAGAAGGGATTCTCGTTCGCGGTGTGTAACAAAGAAAAACAAGACCTTTTGATAAAAGGAAAGAGCTTTTATAATAGTTAATGCGTATCTTTATAGTTTAATTAGCTAACCCTACATTAACTATAAACATCGGCCTAAACATGATTTCATTAGAGGTATGCGCCAACTCTGCAACATCAGCTATTTCAGCACAAACGGGCGGCGCCGCCCGGGTTGAATTATGCAATAACTTACACCAGGGAGGCACCACCCCATCATTAGGCCATATTATAATTGCCCGCAAGGAACTCAGCATTAAACTTTACGCCCTCATCAGGCCACGCAGCGGCGATTTCCTGTATACCGCAAACGAGTTTGAAGTAATGATAGAAGACGCGCGCATGTGTATCGATCATGGCTGCGACGGTTTAGTTTTCGGCATTTTGAATAAGGATGGCAGCGTGGATATAGAACGCAATCTGCAATTGGCCAGCCTTGCCCGCAAACATGGTTTAGGTGTTACCTTTCACCGCGCCTTTGATGTTTGCAACGACCAGGAAAAGGCTTTGGAAGATGTCATCAAATTAGGCTTCGAACGCATTTTAACTTCGGGCGGCAAATCGAGCGCCATGGAGGGTGCCAGTGCAATCCGCCAATTAAAGGAAAAAGCCGCCAACCGCATCATGATCATGCCCGGGGGTGGCATCAGCGAAAGCAACCTGAGCCACCTGGTACGCTTCACCGGTATTACCGAATTCCATTCCTCTGCCCGCTCAATCATTCACAGCGATATGCAATTCCGGAATGATAATATTATGATGGGCAGCCGCTTTGTGGATGAATATGCCACCTACGAAACCGATGTTTTAGTGGTGAAGAAGCTTATCGCAATAGCGAATGGGTTGTTAATTAAATAGTCATTTCGCTGCTGTCATTAGTCATTGCACTAAGTGTTTAAAAATGCCGAATGCATTTGACCAATGACTAAAAAAGCGTCAGCGGCACGATCAACTCTATCCTGTTCCTCCCATATCCCCCAAACAGATCATCATCCAGCAAATGACTATACCTGATGCCGAAGGTAATGGGCACCTGGTTAAACCATGAGGTATCAAAATAAACCTCGCCGCCTACGGTGCGGAACTTGGCTTTGAAAGTTGTTCCGTTTGTATAGAAATCGTTGGCGTGGGTATAATCAAAAAACAGGTTGCCACGCAGGCGGGTAAGGTAAATGGTATTGGCAAAGCCGGCATCGGGATAAGCGATTGGGAAGTGATAGTTCACACCAAATTTTTCCAGTTGGTACAAGTTCTCGGCAGTGTACCCGCGCGAGAACGGGAAGTTATTGGAGAAGCTGATCACGCTATTACGGTTCTTTTGCTGGAAGGCCCCGGTCAACACCAAATTATGATTGATTCCGATGCCTGGCAAATAAAGCGCGCCCGATGCCAGGAACTGGTTGGCCGTAACGCCCGACATGGCATATTTATAATTGAGCGTAAGACTTTGTCCAAACCGCGGGTAAATATTTTGTTTCGCTTTGCTGATGCGGTTATTAATAGAGATGGTATTGTTAAGATAAGTATAAGTCCTGTCGGCAAACATGCTACGGTAGGCTGATTGGAAACTGGTGGTATTATAAACCACATCGGTACCAAACGACAGGTTGGTGATATTGATACCATTGGTAAACACCAGCGGCACCTGCGCGCCAACGCGGGCCTCGGCCTCGTTCCAGTAAACATCGCTGCCGCGGTAAAAACCCTTCCTGTCGACCACGTAATTTACCGAACCATGCAGATATGGATACAAGTCGCCATACACTCCACCAAAGCCAAATTCCTTATAACCTTCATCGCGGTTATAATTAAACAGCAGACTGCTTTGAAAGGTGTTCAACACGTTTTGTCCCTCTAACGATATGGAATAGTTAGGGTCGTCAAACGATGGGATAAGGCTATGGAAGTTAAACAGGTGATAAGCCTTATTATATTTCGTCACCGGTAGCGGTTCATCCTTAACCTTTACCAATACATCCGATGCACTATCCTTAGCTACAGAATGAATACCGAGATCCGATAAAGTGCTGATGCTGGTCGCCGAAATATCGTTCCATTTTACCGACGATTTATCAGTTTCGTGAATTTGATAACCAGCAGCAGTAAAGCTTACCCAGGCCATTTTACCATCGGTTACAGCCGGTTGATAATTTCCGATACTGCCTTTCATCTCCGCATTATCCAAAAGGTATAATTTACGGGTCTTAATTGCCAGAGCAAATAGTCGGTCGTTTTCGCCCATGCTGGCAGCGAAATAAATAGTATCGTTTTTCACCGTCGGGAAGCCGGAGATGGCAGTTTTGAGCAGGTGGTTTACCCTACCGGTTTTGATATCGATGAGAGACAGGTACATGTCGCCATCCTTATTCCGGATAGCAGATACCAATTGGTCATCGCCATAAAACTTTGGATAAGTGTAGAAAATACCGTCCGGATTAGGTACCTCCTCAAGCACCTTACCATCGGTAGTATTCAGGATGTGTATGGTGTTCTTGCCCGATGTTGCCACATCAACAGTTATTATTTTGCGGCCATTTTGGCTAAAATCAGGGGCAAAATACCGGGTATGGCGGCTTAATTGTTGTTGCTGACCGGTATTAATATCCAACAGGCGCAGGTCGCTGTAGGTGCGGTAGCCCCAGCGCGGGTCTATCTGGTAGGCGGCGTAAACTATCTTATCTCCATGAGCTGCAAAGTAATTATCTATGGAGATATCCCTCACCCTAATATCACTTTCATTATCGCCTTTCCGCATCACAAATACCGGGCGATGATCGTAGGTGCTCTTCATATACACCATCACCCCGTCATTCACAAAGGCAGGGTATTCCTGGTCGGCTATAAAGTGCTGCTTCTTGTCGACTGTCTGCTCTACCCTATCTGCCGAAAATTTCTGCTTAAACGACTGCAACGCGTCTGTACGAAATTTTGTAAAATCGATACCTGCATTCTTCTTAACCGCGCTTTGGAAAGGGTAAAATAAAGAGTGATAAGCGGCAGCATCATGCGTAACATTCTTCCAAAACTGGTTGCCGTATTTTTCGCGGCCATAGCTTACCAGCATATAGCCCAAAGGGTAATGATCGGGGATGAAATCGACATACGATCCATTGCGCAGCTTCATGTAACTGTAATTCTTCCCCGCTGCCCACAATGCCCGGTAGCCATTAAAAAAATATGGGATACGGCCACGGCCCTGACTGCTTACCAGTGTTTCGTTATAAACGGCATCACCCTCAAAAAACCAGTTAGGGACGGCTAATTCGTTACCCAAAGCCTGCCCGCCCTCGCCAAAGATTACCTTTAGACCGTGCGACAGGCCTACGTTAAAATTATTGTACTGTTGCACATGGCGGTACTCGTGAATAGCCAGTTGATCCACCCAGTTCAAGCTGCCAAGTTCAAAACTATTGTGTTCGGGTGTTAGGTAAAATTCGCTGCGGAACGGGGCTAAACCCACATACGCGTTTGATATGGTATTTTGATTTTGCAGCAAAATGCTCACCTGCCTTTGCTTAAAGCCAATGGTAGGCTGCACGGCGCCGTTCATCCGGTGGATGATGTCGGCCACTCTCCTGCCCGCGCTGTCCATCCCCACCGGGAAGATCACTTTGGCTTCGGGCGTGTTCACCTGGTTCCATTTAATGGATGGCGGGTTGCCGCCAAATTCCTGGGCATGAGTGGTTACAGCAGTTCCAGCTATCAGCAGCCACAGCAGCAATAGTTTATGGGAATAGTTAGGTTTAATCATTATCATGAAATTAGGAACAAAATAGCTATAAAACAATTAGCTGAAGCAATTCACACTAACATGACACTCCATCGCGCAAAACTCGCTACATTTGCCGCTTGTTAACGTGTTTACATGGCTAAAGTTTCTATCAACCTGGCAACAGGTTCATTGCAAAAGGAAGATATTATTGTAGGGATAGATTTGGGTACCACTAATTCGCTGGTGGCGTTCATCAATCCTGATAAAGACCCGCAGGTAATTAATGATACCGGTAAAGGCGTTTTGGTGCCGTCAGTAGTGCATTTTGGCACGGCAGGCGACATCACCGTAGGTAATGATGCAAAGGAATATCTGACCACCGACCCGGCCAATACCATCTTCTCGGTTAAGCGTTTACTGGGCCGATCTTACCACGATATAGAAAATTATAAAGACTTCTTCTCCTACAAGGTGATCGACGATAATACTGAAAGCCTGGTGAAAATAAAGGTGGGTGATAAGTTTTACACCCCTATTGAACTTTCGGGTATGATATTAAAGGAACTGAAGGATCGTGCTGAACATGCTATTAAAACGCCTGTCAACCGCGCCGTGATCACCGTTCCGGCTTATTTTAATGATAGCCAGCGCCAGGCCACCCGCGACGCAGGTAAACTGGCCGGACTGGATGTTTTACGCATTGTTAACGAGCCGACAGCCGCCAGTTTAGCCTACGGCATCGGTTTAGATCCCGAAGAAACCAAGACCATTGCCGTATACGATCTGGGCGGCGGCACCTTCGATGTTTCCATCTTACAGATCCAGAACGGTATATTTGAAGTACTTTCTACCAACGGCGATACCTTTTTGGGTGGCGATGATTTTGACCGCACTATTGTTAATTACTGGATAGAACAAAACAAATTAGATAAAGCGGCTATCGCTGCCGATTCGGGCCTGATGCAGCAAATGCGTCTGAAAGCCGAGGAAGCTAAAAAGGCATTCGCGCACCAAAGCCTGTTTAACGAAAAGATAGGCGAGATCTGGTGTACGCTGGATCGTAATACATTCGAAAGCTTGATTTTGCCTAAAGTACAGCAAACCATAGATTGCTGTAAAAACGCGCTGAAAGATGCCGGTTTAGATGTTAAAGCCATTGATGAGGTGGTGATGGTGGGCGGCTCTACCCGTACCGCGCTGGTTAAAAAGATGGTGTCGGAGTTCTTCGGCAAAGCTGTTCACGATGACCTTAACCCTGATGAGGTGGTTGCCCTTGGCGCTGCCATACAGGCCGATATTTTAGCCGGAAACCGCCGGGATATCCTGTTGCTGGATGTTACCCCATTATCCCTGGGTATCGAAACTATGGGTGGTTTGATGGATGTCATCATCCCGCGTAACTCTAAGGTACCAACAAAGGCCGGTCGCCAGTATACTACCTCCATAGACGGCCAGGTGAACATGAAGATAGCCGTTTACCAGGGCGAGCGCGATCTGATCAAAGAGAACCGCAAACTGGCCGAGTTCGACCTAAAAGGCATCCCGGCCATGCCGGCAGGCTTCCCTAAGGTGGATATTAATTTTTTGCTGAATGCCGATGGCATTTTGAAGATCCAGGCGATAGAACTGCGCTCGGGCGTAAAACAGGAGGTGGAGGTTACCCCTACCTACGGTATTACCGACGACCAGGTGGAGCAAATGCTGATGGACAGCATCACCCACGCTAAAGGCGACGTAGCCGAACGCATGGTAATTGAAGCCCGCACCGAGGGCGAACAGATGATCTACCAGGCCAAACGCTTCATCGAAAAGAATACAGAATGGCTTTCTATTGCCGAAATATCGGAGACGCAAAAACTAATGGATGTTTTACAGGCTTCCTTAATATCGGGCGATAAAGACCTGATGCATAAAAACATAGACACTTTAAATGAATTTACCCGCCCCTTTGCAGAGCGCTTGATGGATCAGGCCATTGGCCAGGCCATGCGCGGGAAGAGTGTGGAGAACCCGGATGGGGATGATGGGGAGCAGTAAACAATAGGCAGTTAGCACTTATAAACAACTTGTCATTGCGAGCGATAGCGCGGCAATCTCATAGGACATACAACGAGGACCTGCCTATGAGATTGCCGCGTCGCCCCACTACACATACCTCGCTGCTCCTCGCAATGACAATGAGGCTAAACAGAAAAAGGCGCTTAATGCGCCTTTTTCTGTTTAATCATAGCTTCTTACTCCGCAACAACCTCCTGCTGCAAAGCCTTCGGCCTGCCGTTTTTAAAGGCTTCGCGGGGCTTTAAGCCCAATATCTCAAACATCGCCATATCCGTATCGAAAGAAGGGTTTGGCGTGGTCAGTAGTTTATCGCCTGCAAAAATAGAATTAGCACCTGCCATAAAGCAGAATGCCTGCTCTACTGTGGTCATCTCCGTACGGCCGGCTGATAACCTTACTACCGTTTTAGGCATCACAATGCGGGCAGTAGCCACCATGCGCACCATATCCCAAACAGATACCTTCGCTTGGTCGGCCAGTGGGGTGCCTTTAACCGGAACCAATGCATTAATCGGCACAGATTCAGGATGTTGCGGTAAGTTACTTAAAGTTTTTAGCATAGAAATACGGTCTTCAACCGTTTCACCGAGGCCGATGATGCCACCACTGCAAACGCTGATCTTGGCTTTGCGCACGTTATGCAAAGTTTGCAGGCGCTCATCATAAGTACGGGTGCTGATAATGCGTTTATAATCTTCTTCGGATGTATCCAGGTTATGGTTGTAGGCGTACAGGCCGGCATCGGCTAAGCGTTGCGCCTGGCTTTCGGTGAGCATGCCAAGCGTGCAGCATACCTCCATATCCAATTCGTTAACAGCCTTTACCATATCTATCACCTTATCAAAATCCTTATTATCGCGTACCTCGCGCCAGGCAGCGCCCATGCACAGGCGCGATGCGCCACCAGCCTTTGCCTTTTCAGCAGCGGCAACAACTTCCTCCTTCGGTAAAATGGCATGTACGTTTACCCCTGTATTGTAACGCGCCGCCTGCGGGCAGTAAGCGCAATCTTCGGGGCAACCGCCAGTTTTTATCGATATCAGCGAACTGATCTGCACTTCGGCATAATCCTTATTCTCGCGGTGGATGGTAGCAGCCTGGTAAATCAGGTCTAATAATGGGGTGTTGTATATTTCGGCTATCTCTTCTTTAGTCCAGTTATTGCGTACTTCAGTCATATCAAATGTCGTTTTCAGGGTTCAAATTTATAATAAAAGCTTACTTGCCAACCATAGTGGCAGCAAAAAACCAATACAATCTGTAAAAGTGGTAATAATTATAGATGATGCAACAGCCGGGTCTATCCCTACCCGCTTCAATATCAACGGGATACCCGATCCTGTTAACCCAGCCACAATCAGGTTGCCTGTCATGGCTAAAAACAATACCAGGCCCAGCATAGGGTTGGCATCATAAAAAAAGGCAAAAAGCAATACAATTAAGCCATTCACTGCACCGTTGGTCATCCCTACTAAAAATTCTTTTAATACGGTATTGTAAGCCTGCTTATCGGTTAGGTCGCTTAGCGAAATACGCCTGACTGTTACCGCCAGCGCCTGGGTAGCTGAGTTACCGCCCATTCCGCCAATAATTGTTAAATAGGCTACAATAGCCGGAACATCTTTTTCAACCCCCTCGTAAGACCGGATCACAGATGCCGCCAGAAAAGCTGTAGCCAGGTTTATAATAAGCCACGGCAGACGGCTTTTTACCGCGTCCTGCCAGTTACCGCTCAGTTCCTCATCTTCGGATACACCGGAGATCTTCAGAATGTCCTCGGTGTTTTCCTGCTCCATTACGTCGATGATATCATCAACCGTAACCCGGCCAAGCAGGCGCATATTATCATCCACCACGGGGATACTGGTGAGGTTATATTGCGATATCAGGCTGGCTACCTCCTCCTGGTCAAGGTCGACCTTAACGTAAACAAAATCGGTGATCATCAGGTCGGACACCATGGCCGAGGCCCGGGCCTTAATGATATTCTTTACCGATACGATGCCCTGCAAAACATCCGAATCATCAACCGCGTAAATGGTATAAAACTCCTCCATCTCCTCCGATTGGCGGATGACCTCATCCAGTGCGTGCTTTTTATCCAATTTGATGTTTACACGGATCAGGTCGGTGTTCATCAGACCGCCCGCCGTATCTTCCTCGTAACTTAACAGCGCGCGGATGCTGCTGGCATCGTCCTGGTCAATATCAGCTAATATGGCCTGCTGGTCTTCCTCGTCAAGTTGCGAGATAATGTCCGTAGCATCGTCATAATCCAGTTCTTCTACGATCTCCGAACGCTTTTCCGGATCGAGACCAACCAACAGTTCGCCGGGGTTATGCTCCTCGTCCATTTCCGAAATAACTTCAGAAGCGATATCAGCAGGAAGAATGTTGATTATACGTTCGCGATCCTCCACGTCCAGCTTCTCGAACAGGATGGCAATTTCGGAGGAGTGGTATTCCTGCAAAACCGCTTCCAGGCCGGCATCTGTACCCTCCAGGGCTTCCCGCAGTTTTAGCAGGTCGGATTTATTGATCTCGAACGATTGCATACAGCGGCAAATTACGCATTATTGGGCAAGCCGGCAATAAAAAAAGGGCTACAAAATAGCCCTTTTCAATTAACTGATCTATTGTTACTGGTATTTACGCAACCTTGTTGAGTTTGTAGGAAGTATTATCATGACTGATCACCAGTTCATCGCTATCCATCGATTCGATCATGATCATACGGTCGCCGCTGCGATCATAATTGTGTATTAGCAGGTAAAGGCTGTCTTCGTTTTTTATAACGCGAAAAGGCGATACCGTTGTGCCCCATACACGGTCGTGCTCGTAGGTTTTTATCTTCAGCAGGTAATGCGCAAAATCAAATTCGAAGCGCTTATCATTCTCCTGGTAAATGCCAATAGGTAAAGTTGTTTTCATAGCCAATTGTAAGGTTTGTTTTTATAGGATAAGAGGATAACAAAGCCGCTAACAACTTGTTTTAAAGAAGTTTAGTTTTTTTGAAGATTTTTTACGCGGTGTAATTAAACACGGCTTTTACACCGGCAATCCCCTCCAGCCTGCCCAAAACCTGGTTCACCTGCATCTTGCGGATGGCGAAGGTAATACTGCAATTATTATCGAACGACTGGTTCAGTACGGTCAGTTGATCGTCCTTAATTACTTTCATCACCTCGTTCATTTGCAGGTAATCAAAATTGATGGTATAAATATCCTTAACGGTTTGCTCGATCACCTCTGCTTCGGTTAGGGCCATTTCGGTTGATGTTTTGTAGGCGTTGATCAACCCGGGAACCCCCAATAGTGTACCGCCAAAATAGCGTACTACAACTACCAATATATTTGTGATATTTTTAGAAAGTAATACATTCAGGATAGGCCGACCTGCGGTCCCTGATGGTTCGCCATCGTCGTTCACCCTGAATACCGAACGGTCGGGGCTTAAGCGCATGGCCCAGCAATGGTGGTTAGCTTTGGGATGTTCGGACTTTAATTTAGCGAGTGTCTCCTTTATTTCAGCCTCTGTGCAGATAGGATATGCAAAAGCCAAAAACTTGCTGCCCTTATCGCGAAAGATGGCTTCGGCAGGTTTGGCTATAGTTTGGTAAGTATCGTCAAAAAGCATTAATGTGTTTGCGTATAAGTAATAATAACTATAGCAATGATAGCCAACACTATACCAATTTTGTTTAAAGTGGTCAGCTTCTCCTTGAACACCACCATGCCGATTATCGTTCCCAACGTGATCACCCCGATATTCATGGCTGAAAATACCGTTGACGGATTAGCCGATAAAGCCTGGTGTGCCTTCAGGTAAAACAGGATATTGCCAAAATTGGCCACGCCCAGCACCCAGCCAAAGAAGATATGCCGCAATGGAGATTTTAAGCGCCCGGTAAACACCATCCATGCCAACACAATTAATGATAACACAAACGAACCGAGATAAGCAAAGAAAAGTGACACCGGGAATGGCACGCCCTTAAACGTGGCCATTTGCTTAAACAGGATATCGATAACGCCGAAGCCTACAAAAACCACCAGCAGGTAGATCCATGCGCTGCCGTTGTTGTCGCGGTCGCCGGTTTGCTTGCTCCAGGGGATGGCGCATAAAATGGCCGCGAAGCCAACTATAAGCCCTGCAAATTTCCAGGCGGTAAACGCTTCGTTAAACAACAGAAAGGCCGCAGTAAGCGATATAAACAGTGATAAGCGCTGCGCTACATCTGTGCGGGCTATACCTGCCGTTTTAACAGCCATCCCGATCACTACAAAAAGCGAGGGTAACAATACAGCCAGCGAGCCGTATATAGACACCGGCGCACCCTGCACATTGTTTAATACCGGGCGATAGATCAACCAGGTGAGTATCATGGCCATGGAATAATTCCAGGTGATGGCCTGAAAGATATCGATGCTATACCGTTTTGCCAGCTTCAGCAAAACCGATACGATGACGCTGCAACAAACACTTAATAAAACGTAGATCATGTAAAACGTGTCAGCTATTAAAGATGATCTGTAATTGGTCAGACCCTATTATATATTCTTCGTATTTAACTCCTTTAATTAAAGGCGATTGAATACCATTACCTAAAATTTTATTACCGGTAAAAACACGGGCTTCGTCCCAAAGACCGGCGGCTATAAACGAGTTTAAAGTAGCAGCTCCACCCTCAATAATTACCGATTGCACATCCTGCAGGTACAGTTGAAACATGATGTATTGCGGCACATAGTTATCAAAATCCTCCAGGGCGATGTACTTTATCCGGCCGTCAATATCGGTCTTAATTTCGTTAAAAACGAATGTTTCCACCGACTGATCGAATAAGTGCAGATCGTGGCTTAATTCCAGTCGCCGGTCTATCACCACCCGTTTTGGCGACCGGCCTTCCCATTCGCGTATATTCAGTTGGGGGTTATCTATACGGGCGGTGTTTTTGCCTACCAGTACAGCGTCTTCCTCACTCCGCCACTTATGCACCAACTTGCGGGCTTCGGGGCCGGTGATCCAGTATTGACTATCGTCATCAGGCGCGAAAAATCCGTCCTGGGCTTGCGCCCATTTCAGGATGATGTAGGGTCGTTGCTTTTGCACCCGGGTAAAGAATCGCCGGTTCAGATCCAAACATTCCTGTTCCATTACGCCGGTAATTACTTCAATTCCTGCTTCCTGTAACTTCTCTATCCCTTTACCATTCACCTGATTAAATGGATCACGACAACCAACTACAACGGTTGGAATACGATGCTTGATGATCAGATCGGCACAGGGCGGTGTCTTGCCATAATGCGCACAAGGCTCCAGCGAAACATAGATGGTTGAGGCCTGTAACAATGCTACGGCATTATCATATTTGCTTAAAACGCTGTTAACCGCGTTCACCTCAGCATGAGGGCCGCCGTATTTTTGATGATAGCCCTCGCCAATGATATCGCCATCATGAACGATAACCGCGCCCACCATAGGGTTGGGACTAACGTAACCAGCGCCTAATTGGGCAAGTTCTATACAACGCTGCAAATATTTATGGTGGACAGACATGGCACAAAAGTAGCTTTTATGTTTCTTTGTTGCATGAAAACCGTAAAGGATGTGTTAGGCCGCTATAAGCAGGAATTAATTAGCGTATACGATCAGCAGGAAGCAGAAGCGATAACCCTATTAGTTTTAAGCGAATTATTAAATGCATCAAAAGCAAAACTTAAAGCCTTTCCCGAAACAAGCACCGATGAACAGCAGGAAGAGTTGGAAATTATACTGCAGGAATTAAAGACCGGCAAACCCGTGCAATACATACTTGGCCATACCGAGTTTTACGGCTTATCATTTAATGTCAACCCGTCGGTATTGATACCTCGCCCCGAGACTGAGGAACTGGTGCAATGGGTTATTCAAAGCATCGATAAGTCGCCCAAACCCATCCAAAATATACTGGATATCGGTACTGGTAGCGGCTGCATCTCTATTTCTTTAAAAGAAAATAAGTCTAATATTCAAATATTTGCAATCGATATATCAACTGAAGCTTTAGAAGTTGCGAAAGGTAATGCTTTGCTCAATCAAGTCGATGTAAATTTTATTGAAGCCGATATTTTGAACTTCAATACGTCCATTGAGTTACCTAAATTTGATATCATCATCAGCAACCCACCTTATGTTACACTGGCTGATAAACAACGGATGCACCGCAACGTAACCGACTTTGAACCGCACACCGCCCTATTTGTCCCGGAGCAGGATCCGCTGGTTTTTTACAAAGCCATAACAGATTTTGCCAGGTTGTATTTAAACGAAAACGGCCTGCTGTTCTTCGAGATCAATGAAAGCCTTGGCAGGGAAACGGTTGAAATGATCGCGGATAAATCATTTAAAAACATAGAGTTAAGGCAGGATATGTCGGGCAGGGACAGGATGCTAAAGGCAGAGATTTAAGATCTCCCCAATGACCAATGACTTAACTCCTCGGATGAAACTCAATGATCGTACTACGTAAAAACTCCCGGTCAAGATGCGTGTAGATTTCGGTGGTGGTAATACTCTCGTGCCCCAGCATTTCCTGTACAGCGCGAAGGTCGGCCCCACCCTCAATTAAATAGGTGGCGAACGAGTGGCGGAATGTATGCGGACTAATGGCCTTTTTTAAGCCCGTAGCGACCACCAATTGCCTAATGATAATAAATACCATCTCCCGGGTTAAATGGGCGCCCCTGCGGTTTAAAAACACGTAATCGTCTTCGCCTTTTTTAGGATGCGTATGCACACGCACTTCATCCAGCCAAATAGTGAGCGCTTTTTTGGCCTCGCTGCCAATAGGGATCAGCCTTTCCTTACTCCCTTTGCCGGTAACTTTAATGAAATCGATATTGAGGAACAGGTTTGAGATCTTTAGGTTGGTCAGTTCGGATACGCGCAGGCCACAACTGAACAATACCTCCAGTATGGCCTTATTGCGCGGCCCCTCGGGTTTGGATAGGTCTATCGCTGCTATTAGCATATCGATATCTGCTATCGTCAGTACCGCGGGCAACTTGCGCCTGGTCTTGGGGGCCTCCAATAATTCAGATGGATTGATGTCGATAACATCATGCATCAGCAGGTACTTGTAAAAGGTTTTCACCCCCGATACAATACGGGCCTGGGTGGTGGGGATCATTCCCAACTCACCCAACCAAACCATAAAATTTCTTAAATCAGTTAAAGTAACAGTTTCAGGTTTTATCCTAGGCGATTGTATATCAGAAAATTGATATAGTTTTTCTATATCCCTTTCGTAGGCCAGGATGGAATTTTCGGCCAGCGACCGCTCTAACTTCAAATACGATCTAAAACCTTTTATCGCGGGTTGCCAGTCCAATTGATATTTTTTTTATGTTTGACGCGATGAAGATACAAATTATAAACGGCCCCAATTTAAACCTGCTGGGCGTTAGGGAAAAATCTATTTACGGCGACAGTAGCTTCGAGACCTATTTAGCCGGGCTGAAGCAGCGCTACCCTCAGCATCAGATCGATTATTACCAAAGCAACGTAGAGGGCGAACTGATCAACAAACTGCACGAGGTTGGCTTTAGCTTTGACGGCATTGTGATGAACGCGGGCGCCTATACCCATACCTCGGTTGCCATTGCTGATGCTATCGCGGGTATTAACACGCCGGTTGTTGAAGTGCATATTTCCAACGTTTATAAGCGCGAAGAATTCAGGCATGTATCTATGCTGGCTAAAAACTGCAAGGGCGTTATCGCCGGCTTCGGGATGGATTCGTATCGACTGGCTATAGAAAGCTTAACTGTTTAATCGGTTATAACTGGCTAAAGTTTTTAATAACGCTTAGCCAGTCTTTACCAAAATCAACCGCTATCATTCGTCCCTCGGGCGATATGATAATTTTGCAGGGGTAGCCCGGCACCTTGTAGTTGCTTTGTACCTCCCCGTCCGACATGGCAACCGGCATCCCGAACTTGGTTTCGTCCAGATACATCTTCACGTTGTTCTCCGTATCGTTACAAGCAATGCTTAAAAAACTGACGTTTTGATATTTACCGGCCACTACTTCATCATTAAATTTATTAACCTTAGGCATCTCTTCGCGGCAGGGGCCACACCAGGTACCCCAAAAATCAAGCATCAGCCACCTGTCTTTATATTCGGTAAGCGCGTGTTCCTTGCCATCTATGCCCTTTAAAGTAAACGCCGGGGCCATTGCCCATTTGCTCATAATGCCCTCTTTAAAAAACTGCTTAAAGTCCCTGCCCGGAAATTTTTTTACGTACAGATCCTGCATCTCCTTAATATTTTCGGGCGCCGCGTTGATATGTTGCGCAAACATAGCCAGGGCTTCCGCTTCGTTCCCTGCATCCAATAATTTACTGATCAGGATATCGCGATAGCTGTCCTTCGTACCTAAAAAGAACCTGTCGTAATTACTGCCATAAGCCCGTTCGGCCCGCGAGTTTGGCGAGTATTTAGCGGCCTTAGCCAAAAGCTGCATGGCCTGCGGATCAGCTACAGTATCCCGGTTTAAATATTGCATGTAATAAGCGCCGGCCAATAGGTTTTGATGCACATAACGATCTGCATTTGCTGTATCGGCCGTGTATCGCTCCAGTTTTTGCACGGTTACATCCATCAGCTTTTGCGCGGCTTCAGTTTGTTTGGCGGCAACCAGCATTTGATACAACAATAAAGCGTAGCGCCCGCCATTACCTACCTGCATGTCCTTATCCCCCATCTTTTCAAAGTCTTCTGCCGTTTGCAGCATCAGCGGGATGTTGTTTTTTTGCTTCCTGGCCATAGCCCACATATAAAGCGGCTGGATCTTGCGGACATATACCGGATCGGGATTGGTTTTAAACAAAGCCAGCAGATCGTAATTACGTTTTTGCGATACATCATCTGTTTTGCTATCCTTATTATCCCTGAAATATTGCGAGAACGAATATTGAACCCATTCATCAAAAGCGTTGGTTTTGTAAGCGTATTTGGTTAGCTCGTAAGCGGCCTGCGCGCCTTGCTTAGATAAAGCCGTATGTAACTTATTATGCAGGTGCACCTGGTTTCCCTCAAGAAACTTATTGGGCGTTTCCAGCAGTAAGCTATCGTAGGTTAGGTAACTCCTATCACTCCTTACCGACTGCACCAGGTCTAACCTTCGGGTTAAATAGTATTTATCGTTTGCAAAACGGCTATCCGGATTTTTTATAAACTGGTACACCTTGGCCGAGTCGGACGAGGTGCCTTTTTTAAACGCGGCGCTCCAGTAGCTTAGTTTGGCGGCCATGTTTATCCACGCGGTATCGGGTAAGGGGTGTGCCGATGCTTGCGTCATAGCTTGTGTTAAGGTTATTTTGCTAACCGAATTTGCCCTGATGCCCATCTCAGCATTGGGTGTTAAACGGGCATCTTCTGTTTTGGTGCTGCTTTTTACCAGGCCGGTTTCCTTGTCAACAATATACTCGTGAGTAACCTTGCTATTATCTGTAGCCGAAGAAGCATAAGCCCGCAACGTGTTAGCGTTGATATTGGTGATACGAAATTGATTTGCCATATCGGCATTACCTAAAACCGGTTTAGCTTGCTGCGCCTGCGCGGGTTTAAAAAACAGGTCGTCTATTCTTTTAGAGATCTGCTCAGGCATCTGTTTTAAAATATTTTTGGCAACATCAGCATTAATATTCCATTGGGTTAGTGCCTGTTGCAGCGTTTCCTGCATACCCGCTGTACCTACAACTTCACCTTTAGGGTTTATAGTAACGGTAAACGGTTTATTTAACAAGGCCAGTGCGGTAAGCGCCTCGGTGGAATAGAGGTTGGTGTTTCGTATAGAATCGGTATTTAGCTGAACTTTGCCGCTACGGTTATCGTAAATTATAACGCGCGCAATTTTACATTCCAATACATTATTCCCCTCTCCGTTTCTACCTAACGATTTAAATGAATAGGTATAAATATCATCGCGCTTAAAAGTACCCACATCTTTATTGCGGGTAGTTATTTCAAATGTCTTCCCTTTCGGGATATTCAGTTTTTGAGCATTTGACGCGAACGCTGTGCAAAGCAGTATGGCGATAAGTTTGTAAGGTTTCATAACTAAAGATAAGATACTTAAATATACAATTTGTTACGCGTAACAAAAACCTTATAAAGCTTAACATTAATTATAAAACGTTTTGCATAGTTTTACGTTAACCCCAAATATCAACCATGATCTGCCTCCAAAAACATACAATGTATAAAGCATTTATCTACCTGCTTTCCATCCTGTTCTTAGTGATCGCCGGCCCAATGGCCCGGGCGCAAAATAACGCTAAAACGGATAGCGCTAAAAAAACACCGACATCCAAACGCGAACGCGAAAGGCGGTCGATGCGTTCCCGCGATGAAATGATGCGGGCGCTCAATCAGTCGGATACATCCATCAACGGCCTGCTGCAACGTATCGAACAATACACTATTACCTTTAACCAGATCAATAATAATCTTTCCGACGGACTGGATACCGCCGATATCAGCGGGCAGATCCCATCAGTAACCAGGAGGCTTAACCGTATGGACAGCCTGGCAAAGACCCACAAATCGAGTACCCTGCGTTACCTTTTTGTGCTGCGCGATAATTTAGACCGTACACAAACCAAACTGGAGGGCTGGCAATCGGACCTGGAGGATATCAATGCCCGGTTGGTGCAAAATCAAAAGGATCTGATCCGGTTTTTTAAAGATACATCCTTGCGTAATGTTCCAAACGATAGCTTACTGCGCCACACCTATTTCAAACAAGTTAAATCCATCCGTTCGCTTTGGCGCAGAACCGATTCGGTGAACCGCAAAAGCTTGTTGCAGGTTAACTTGCTGCAGGATAAAATTGCGGTAGCTTACAACCGGATCCTTGATCAAACCGACCAGATAGACGCCAAGATCAGGCGTTTTGCAATGAAAGCCATCGATGGTGAATCGGACTATATCTGGAATACCGGCCTGCAAACTGCCGATTTTAAAGAAGCTTTTAACAGTACCGTAAAACTAAACCGCATCCTGTTCAGCTATTTCAACAAGAACGAGCAACTGACCAACATGGCGGGCATTTTGTTCTTCGCGCTGGTTTTAGGCTGGGTAATATTTAGCCGCCAAAAAACTATCCGCAATAGCGAGAACCCTAAACTGGTGTTCGAGCGGGCATATTTTATCCAAAATCAACCGGTAATAGCATCGCTGCTGGTAGCCACGGCCATTGTGCCCTACTTTTACAATCAGCCACCGGTGGTTTGCCTGGAGAGTATTTTTCTGGTAGCCATTATTATTTCGCTGTTCCTGGTTTGGAAGCGCCATCCACAAACATTTGGCTTCCTCTCACCCCTGTTTTGGATCACGCTTGTGTATGGCTTCAGCAATTTGTTTATCCAAATATCAAACATCGACAGGTACGTTATCCTGCTACTTAGCATGGTATGCATTGGCCTGGGCTTATCATTCCTTAAAAAACTGAAAAGCCTGCCTGATGGGCACCTACCTTATACCGGTTTGGTGCTAAGGATATTTGTAGGGATGCATATCCTTTCGTTCCTGCTAAATGTAAGCGGGCGGTTCAGCCTGGCCAAAATAGTTGGCGTAACTGCCGTATTTAACCTATGGCAGCTGGTTATTTTTTACCTGGTGATACAAATTGTGCTGCAATGCCTGTACCTTAGTTTCCAAACCCGCAAAGATTCAAACAGTATCATCAACTGGATGGATTTTGATCTGGTGCAAAAGAAATTCACATCAGTACTGGCCACCATCGCCGGCTTGCTATGGCTTTTCACCCTTTGCCAAAACCTGAATATCGACGATTGGGCAAGCGATAACATCAGCGATCTGCTTAACCAATCGCGTACGGTAAACGGGGCATCGTTTACCTTTGGCGGCTTTGTTATCTTTATCGCTGTGATCTGGTTATCGTCGGTCACCTCGCGCATCATCAGTTATTTTTATGATGTATCTGCCCGCAGAGTAACCGACCTTTCGGTGTTGAAAAAGAAGAACCGCACATCGGCGCTGGTTATCCGGCTGGCGGTATTTTCGGCTGGCTTCCTGCTGGCGGTTGCAGCTTCAGGCTTCCCTTTAGAAAAATTAACTATCATCATCAGCGCCTTTGGTATCGGTATTGGTTTTGGCTTGCAAACCATCGTAAACAACCTGGTGTCGGGTTTGATCCTTGCCTTTGAAAAACCGATACAGATAGGCGATATTATTGAAGTGGGCGGTCAGTCGGGTACCATGAAGGAGATCGGTATCCGGTCGAGCAAGCTACTGACCAGCGACGGTTCGGAAGTAATCATCCCTAACGGCGATCTGATATCGCAGCACGTTGTAAACTGGACATTAAGCAACAGCAACCGCCGGATTGATCTGGCTGTAGCCGCCGCCTACGGTGTAGATATAAACAAAGTGAAAGACCTGCTGAAAGCCACGCTTACCAACCGCGATGATATCATGACCACGCCCGCGCCATCCGTTTACCTTAATGCTGTAAGTGAGCATTCGGTAGATTTTAAACTATTCTTCTGGGCCGATGATATTAACAATACCAGCGAGTTGAAAAGCCGGGTGCTGGCCGATATTTATACGGTATTGGGTGAGAATGGAGTTGAGTTGCCCTCATCGTGCCAGGATGTGAATGTGCGCTTCCCGGATGGAGTGCCGGGGGCAAGTAGTAGCAATAAAGAGACTCCTGGTAGCGATTTAGCCACAAAGGGCACAAAGAAATAGTGAATTTGTTAGCACAAAGGCACAAAGTTTTTTTGCTTGTTCGGATATAAAAGCTTTGTGTCCTTTACGAAAAAACCTTGCGCACTTTGTGGTTAAATTGCCCCCTGGAGTCTACTTATAAAAGTCTTCCAACAGCAAATCGCTGAATGCCTTTTTCTTTTTGATAAAGAAATCCCACACAATGTTATGCTTATACATACACTTCAGCGTTGAGTGATGCGCCTTGGCTACTTTGGCCACTTGCTTGTTGGACTTAAACAATTGTCTGATAAAGTTTTGATGTGCCCGGCTGATAGCCCAGGCGTCCTTGCGCTTACCCTCGTTCATAAAGCGAATGATCGCCATCAGATCTAAACAGAAGCGGATACTTATAGTAAACAGCGCACGCCCAAACGACAGGTTCTTTTTCAGCAACAGCAGGTTATTACGGAAATTGAGATAAGTTTTAAAAGGGTTCTCCTTATCCAGCGTCCCGCCGCCTACATGGTACACTTCCGATTCGGCGCAGTACATTATCTTGTAGCCCAGGTTTTTCAGGCGCCAGCACAAATCAATTTCTTCCATGTGGGCAAAAAAACGCTCGTCAAAGCCGCCGGTCATATCCCAATGCTTCTTTTTGATAAACAAGGCGGCACCTGTAGCCCAAAACACTTCGCCCGATTGGTTGTACTGGCCCCTGTCCTCTTCTACTTCGTAAAATATGCGGCCACGGCAAAAGGGATAGCCATAACTGTCTATAAAACCACCGGCAGCGCCGGCGTGTTCAAAATGGGTTGGGTTATGATAGGCTTTTATTTTTGGCGCGGCGGCGGCGATCATGTCGTCCGATTCCATCAGTTCAATAACCGGCTGTATCCAGTTAGGCGTAACTTCAATATCCGAATTAAGCAGGATATAATAATCGGCCTCTACCTGGCTTAACACACGGTTGTAGCCACCGGTGAAGCCATAATTATTATCGTTTTGAATAACGCGTACCGATGGGAACGTATTTTGAAGAAAGCGTACCGAACCATCACTGGAAGCATTATCGCCCACAACGATTTCCAGGTTTGGCCAATCCGATTTCATTACCGAAGGCAAAAACTGGCTGAGATACTTTAAGCCATTCCAGTTAAGGATAACAATAGCAACTTTAGGCAGGGGTTTCATTTATAAATTTCGGGGCTTAAATTTCCATCTCTTGTGCGACCACAGCCAGTACTGTGGTTCGGCTTTAATTACTTGTTCTAAATAAGCCACATGCATATTTGTTATTTCGTATTCGGCTGTCTTTTTAGGCTCGCTGGTAAAGTGAATAAAATCGTAAACATAATAACCACGCTTCACACAGCGTACATCCCAAAAGCCTACCACCGCGTTAGTGGCCATGGCCATCTTCTCTATCCCCAAAAATATTGCCGTTGGCTGGTTTAAAAATTGGGCAAAATATTGTACCGATTCCTGCACCGGCGTTTGGTCGGATACCAGCACCGTTAAGCTGGCCTTACCGCGCAGGGTAACCAGTTTGCGCAAAATATCCTTCATCGCCACCGGCGTCCCGCCAAAGCGCGAGCGTACATCTTTAAACAGATCGTCAAAAACCCGGTTAGCCAATGGTTTATAAACAATGATCCTTGCCTCGTCGGTTATCATGCTGCAGCTTAGCGCGGTGAGTTCCCAGTTGCAATAGTGCCCGGCTGCCACCAGCAGGGTGCGGCTTTGGTTTAGTATTTCGTTCACCCGGCTATCGGTATCGTTGTGTAATGGGCGCATTCGGCGACGGGCCTCCTGCGGCGATATGCTGAGCATTTTTATCGTTTCCATGATCAGGTCGCCCAGGTAATGGAAATATTTTTTTTCGATAGCAAGGCGGTCAGCAGCGCTTTTTTCGGGGAATGAATTGGCCAGGTTTTCGCGTACAACCCGCGTACGGTAACCTATAATACGATACAGGATGAGGTACAATACATCAGATATAAGGTACAGCATCCAGAAGGGCAGTAAGGAAATTAGGTACAAAAAGAATACGCCTATTCTTGAAAGCCCTTTATTTATCATTATTTTCGAAAAATTTTTTCTGAACAAACATAAAAATTTATGATGGATAAAGGTGCTGTTTTCCCAATGTTTTATCTGCCACCTGTTGCCTGGTTTGGCAAACTGAACCAGCACAAGCAGGATATTTTGATAGAAAAGGAGGAACACCTTATCAAACAAACCTATCGTAACCGCGCGCATATCTACTCGCCCGATGGTTTGCTGCCATTGGTGGTACCTGTTATTAAAGGAAGCAAGGTGCATACCAAAATAAAGGATGTAAAGATCAGTTACGATTTCCGCTGGCAGCGGTTGCACTGGATGAGCCTGCAGGCATGTTACCGCCGTTCGGCTTATTTTGAGTACTACGAAAGCGATTTTGCCCGTTTTTACGAAGAGAAGTTTGAATACCTTTTCGATTACAATCAACAACTGCTGGAGATGCTGTTGCGGATGACGAAGATAAAAGCGAATATTACCTATACAGAAGAATATCAGCCGGCTTACCCCGACCGTGCCGATCTGCGTTTAAGTTTCAATGCAAAGAAGGAACCCGCCGCCGAACAAAAACCCTACTTCCAGGTTTTTGAAGAGCGCAAAGGGTTTTTAAAAGACCTGAGCATTGTTGACCTGCTGTTTAACCAGGGGCCACAAACTATAAACTACCTGTAAATGGAGATCAGAAAAAAAAGCCGCATCAATTTCCCCAAAAAGCTTGGTAACGTAGGCGACAGCCCGGGCATGATCCGCATATCGGAAAATGCTATGAAGCCGATCATTAATGTTTACTCGTACAACGAGCAGGAACTGGTATGCTCGGAGGGTAACGACCTTGGCGTGATACTGGATCAGTTTAAAAAGTGCGATAACCACACGCACTGGATCCAGATAAATGGTTTGGGTGATATCAAGCTGATCGAATCCATCGGCGATCACCTAAAGATAAACCCTTTGGTTTTAGAGGATATTACCAGTTGCCACCAGCGGCCCAAGTTTGAAGAGTACGAACACTACGTTTTTGCTGTAAGCCGTATCCTGCACCTAAATGATGACAAGGAGCTGGTAAACGCGCAGTTTTCGGCGATTGTAAAAAAGAATCTCATCATCAGCTTTGAAGAAGACCACGAAGAACGTTTCGAAGCCGTTAAAAGCCGGTTAAAAGGCGGCAAGGGCGCCATCCGTACAGCCGGA
The DNA here is from genome assembly GCF_013283875.1 of Mucilaginibacter mali. Classification (NCBI taxonomy): domain Bacteria; kingdom Pseudomonadati; phylum Bacteroidota; class Sphingobacteriia; order Sphingobacteriales; family Sphingobacteriaceae; genus Mucilaginibacter; species Mucilaginibacter mali. The sequence continues at coordinate 2,038,453 of NZ_CP054139.1, read as the reverse complement.
CCGGGTTATATGTGTTACGCACTTACTGATACTATCATTGATAAATATTTTGTGATACTGGCTGAAATGGGCGACTACCTTGACGCAACTGAAGACAGGCTATACGATAAGGCCGATAAGAGCATTATGTACGATGCCCAGCACCTGAAGCGCAAGTTGATCGGCCTACGTCGGGCCAGCTGGCCCGAGCGCGATAAGGTGAACGATATGATCCGCACGGATAGTCCGCTGATCACCCCGGAGGTGAAAACCTACCTGCGCGATGCTTACGACCATTGCATCCAGATAATGGATCTGATAGAAAGCTATAAGGAGATCACATCAAGCATTATCGATCTGTACCTATCTATGGTGAGTAACCGTATGAACGAGATCATGAAAGTGCTGACCATCATCTCGGTGATATTTATCCCTTTGACTTTTATTGCCGGTATTTACGGCATGAACTTTTCGCGACAGGGTGCGGATGGCAAAGTGATACCGGATAACATGCCCGAACTGTACTGGAACCATGGGTACATTTATGCCCTGGTACTGATGGGGGTAATTGCCGTAGTGCAGTTGTATGTGTTTTGGAAAAAGGGGTGGTTTAATAGGTTGTAAGGGCATTTATCAATATAAGACTTGTCATTTCGAACGATAGTGAGAAATCTTATACGTGCGGTAAACATATCGTATAAGATTTCTCTTTCGCCCCATTCCCCTATTCCAGCCCAGCTCTATCGTGACAAACGGGTACTATTGGTCTACTTCCTATCCTTCACCCTGATCACCAGTTTCAACCCCGACCATACCTCATCCACGGCGCAAACCTTCACATCAACCAAACCGTTTTGTAAAGCCTCATTCCGTATAATATCTTCGGTAATATCCGTTACAATTTTTGATGCCTTTTTGGGCCATGATACCCAAACCATACCGTTTTGTTTGATCTGATCCTTTAACATCGGCAATAGGCTTAAATAAGATTGTTTATCCTTTACAAACAGATGGATCAGATCGTGCCCGCTGCTTATTTCATTAGCAATCTGTAAGTCGGCAGGCAGATCGGTAAAGAGTTGAAAATAATAATCGGGCGCGTTAACCAAAGCGATATCAAAGCCTTGCTTAATGCCCAGCTTCTTAGCCAACGGTGTGCCCGAGTAGCCTGCGGCAGGCTTCGTTATCTCGTCCCCCATTCCCATATCCCAAACTGTATCTTTTTATCAACCGCGTGGCCCGACTGCTTCAGGCAAAGCATAACCTGCCCGCGATGGTGCGATTCGTGCGAGATCAGGTAACCTAAAAACGCCGTAGCGTTAGGCTTAAAACCTTTTATCTTATCACCGCTTTTTTCAAATAGCTGTTCAACGGCAAAGCCGCTGGCTTTTAATTCAGTGGTCAGCAACTCTTTGGTGATGCCTTCTTTCTCTATCTTATTTAACCCTTCCAGTAATCCAGGGTCGGCAACCTTTAACCACATCAGGCGCACATTGTGGATATGCGCAAACTGTTCGCCAACGTTACGGCCTTTGGATGTGGATACATCTTTCAGGTGAGCTTCATCAATAGCATCGAGCAAGTATAAGTTAATGCGATTATGTATCTGCCAGGTCTCGGTAAGCGGGTTCATATCTTAAGGAATAATTTGTTTTAAGTGATGCTGCATATGGGCTACGTAGTCGTGCGCTAAAAATTCTACGGTGTTCAGGCTAACGGTGTCCCGGCCATTATCGCATTTCATCTGCCAGCGGTCGGCGGGATAGTTGTCCAATACGCGTTGTATCTGCCCGTTTATCAATCGCCATAAAAGCAGTACGGTAGTGGTATCGGCCTTTTGATATTGCTGCGCCGCCACCCATTCATCCTGGAAATAGATCAGCTTAAAGTTTTCTTCATAAGTGCAGCGCACAAAACGCTGCAGGTTAATTTGCGCGCTATCGGTCAGGTGCCCGATGATCTCCTTTGGCGACCATTTATCAGGCGCAGGTTTCAGTTCCCAGTCGATTTTGCTGGTTCTGAGTTTCTCTATAAAGGCATCAACGGTAGCTACAACGGGGATCTTCATCATTTTTTTTAAGCTGAATAAATATAAACATAATATTGCATTGCCCTAATTTTTGCAAAAAAGCCTATCTTCAAACCTTTTTAAAAACCAAGCATGACGTTAAACTATATCTGGATATCATTCTTCATCATTGCCTTTACACTGGCGCTGATTAAACTGGTTTTTTTAGGTGATACCGAGATCTTTAAGCAACTGGTTGAGGGGATCTTCGATTCGTCCAAAACATCGGTAATGGATATCGCACTGCCATTAACCGGCGCTATGGCTTTTTGGTTGGGCATCATGAATATCGGCGAAAAGGCTGGCGCCATCAACTTCCTATCGCGCATTGTTGGCCCATTCTTTAACCGCATGTTTCCCGAAGTGCCTAAAAATCACCCGGCTGTTGGGCAAATGATGATGAACTTTTCGGCCAACCTGCTGGGACTCGATAACGCCGCTACCCCACTGGGCTTAAAGGCCATGGGCAGCTTGCAGGAACTTAACCCGGAGAAAGAGACCGCCAGTAACTCGCAGATCATGTTCCTGGTGCTGCATACTTCGGGCTTGCAGTTATTGCCTGTAACCATCATCGCGCAACGCGCCATCATGAACGCACACGACCCTACCGACGTATTTATCCCCTGCATCATTGCCACTTATGTAGCCACCGTTGTAGGTATGCTGATAGTAGCTATTAAGCAACGTATAAACCTTTGGGACAGGGTAATTATGCTTTGGCTGGGCGGGATGACGGCTTTTATCACCCTGCTGGTTTGGTATTTTACCGCTTATTTAACCAAGCAGGAGATCAGCGATTTCTCTAAGATTGCCAGTAATGTGATGTTGTTTGCCATCCCGGTTATATTCATCATTGGTGCCATGGTAAAAAAAGTAGCCGTTTTTGAAGCTTTTATCGATGGGGCCAAAGGCGGATTTGAAACTTCGATCAAGATCATCCCCTACCTGGTAGCCATGTTGGTTGCCATCAGCGTTTTCCGCAATTGCGGGGCCTTGGGTTATATTAACGATGGCGTGCGCTGGGTGTTTACCCAACTGCATACCGATACCCGCTTTATCGATGCCATGCCGGTTGCTTATATGAAACCGCTCAGTGGTTCAGGCTCTAAGGCGATGATGATAGATACCATGAAAACCTTCGGACCGGATAGCTTCCCCGGTCGCTTGGGTTGTATTTTCAATGGTTCGGCAGATACTACCTTTTATATTGTGGCCTTGTATTTTGGTTCGGTGGGTATTAAGAAGTCGCGCTACGCTATCCCCGCTGGCCTTATTGCCGACTTCGCGGGTATCATTGCCGCCATTTTAGTTGCATATTTGTTTTTTGGATAGATTTTATGAAACGATATTTTTTAATACTGATCGCAGCCCTTATCATGACAGATGCCGACGCGCAGGTAAAGCAAAACCTCACCCCCGAAACGCTTTGGAAACTCGGTCGCCTGGGCGATCAGCATATCACCCCCGATGGTAAGCAGATCCTGTTCGGCGTTACGCAATTTAACATGGTGCAGAATAAATCGGAAGTGAACCTTTTTACCGTTCCTGTGGCCGGTGGCCCAATGCGACAGATCACCAACGAACCCGGTAGCAAGTCGATACTGAAGATAGCACCCGGCGGCCGCGTGACTTACCTGTTTGAGGGCCGTATTTGGCAAATGAACCTCGACGGCGATAACATGACCATGCTAAGCGCACAGCCGATGGACGATATCGACAATGTGCGCCTCTCGTCCGATGGCAAGAAGATCCTGTTTAGCCGCGATGTGCCGATTGCCAAGATCTTAGGCAAGGATAAATACGCCGACCTGGCCAAAAGCAACGCTTACGTATTTACCGATCTGAACTACCGCCATTGGGATACCTGGGCCAACGGCAAATGTTCGCACCTGTTTGTAGCCGATATTAACGGTGGCTCCATCAGCAACGAGAAGGATATTATGGCATCTGAGCCTTACGATGTACCCCAAAAACCGAGCGGCGGCCTGGAAGATATGATCTTTAGTCCGGATGGTAAAAGCATCATCTACGTTTGCAAAAAGAAGACTGGTAAGGACTACGCGCAAAGCACCAATACCAATCTTTATCAATACGATATCGCCACCGGCCAAACTACCGAACTGACCACCGGCATGAACGGTTACGATACCAACCCCGCTTTTAGTCCCGACGGCAGCAAGCTGGCCTGGCTGAGCATGAAGGAAGACGGCTACGAGGCTGATAAGAACGATATTGTGATCCAGCCCAAAAATGGCGAGAAGTTCAATCTGACTAAAAACTGGGACGAGTCGGTAAGCTCATTCCGTTTTAGTAACGATGGCAGCAAGATCTACTTCCTGGCGGTGCATAACGGTACCGAGCAACTGTTCCAGATCGATCTGAGCATGACCATGGGTTCGCCGTCCGCCATTAAGCAGCTGACCAGCGGCCAGTGGGATATCAACAACATTGTTGCCCAGGCGGCCAATACGCTTATTGTTAACCGCACCGATATGAACCACGCTAACGAGATCTACGTGGTTAACCTGAACGACGGCGGCATGCGACAGATCAGCAGTATTAACAATGATATTTATAACCGCACCCGCCTGAGCAAGGTAGACGAGCGCCACATCAAGACCACCGACGGCAAGGATATGCTGGCCTGGGTGATCTACCCGCCCAACTTCGACCCGGCGAAGAAGTACCCTACCCTGTTGTTTTGCCAGGGCGGGCCGCAATCGCCGTTATCACAGGGTTATTCCTTCCGCTGGAACTTTCAGTTGATGGCGGCGCAGGGCTATATTGTCATCGCGCCTAACCGTCGCGGCATGCCGGGCCATGGCGTGGAGTGGAACCGCGAGATCAGCGGCGACTGGGGCGGGCAGGCCATTAAGGATTACCTGTCGGCTGTCGACGATATCAGCAAGGAGGTTTATGTCGACAAAAACCGCCTCGGTTGCGTTGGCGCCAGCTATGGCGGCTACTCGGTTTACATGTTGGCCGGAGTGCATAATAAACGCTTCAAAACCTTTATAGCGCACGATGGCATTTTTGATATGAAGAGCTGGTATGGTACTACCGAAGAGATCTGGTTTGCCAATAAGGACCTTGGCGGCAACTATTGGGATAAGGACAATAAAACCGCCAGGCGCACCTACGATAAGTTCAACCCATCCAACTATGTCGACAAATGGGATACCCCCATTATGGTGATACAGGGCGGCAAGGATTACCGTGTGCCGATAGAGCAGGGTTTGCAGGCCTTCCAGGCAGCGCAGTTGCGGGGTATCAAATCTAAACTGCTGTACCTGCCCGATGAGAACCACTGGGTGCTAAAACCTCAGAACGCCCTGGTTTGGCAGCGCGAATTTTATGAGTGGCTAAAGGAAACTTTGTAGAATCTTATCATAAAAAAATTCGGGAGCTTCTAAAAGGCTCCCTTTGTTTTTGAATGCCTTTGTAACGCACGAAATTAAAGAACATAACGGGCCCTGCTTGTTGCCTTATGCCCTATTTAAGCCACAATCGCTGTTTTCACGATCAGAGCGTTCCCGGTTTGGTGGCATCCATCGGGTCATATCGTCAAAGCACGTATTTTAACGCCTTAAAAAGGAATGAAAAAACGGTTGTTTTTTATCGGGTTACTGCTAAATTCGCGCAGCATACGAAAACTTCGTTTGCAGGATAGTACAATAAAGATGAATTGGGGCGAGCATTTAAAAGAGGATACAATATAGCTAAAAATTGTGAGATATCCTATCACTTAATTTGCATATCAGGGGTATTCTTACCTGCAAATCCCCTTTTTTAATTATCTTTACGGCAACGTAAAAAGATGATATTGAAACAGAAAAGGCAGCGTATTTGAATGAACCGTTACACCCGCACCGCTTTTGCTTTGCTGTTTGTTTTTACTGTTTTTGCCATAAGCGCATACGCGCAAACTGTTAGCATCGTCAATTTTAATTCCACAACGCCTTATTCGCCCGGCTCGGTGGTAACGGTGAATATCAGCGTGAGCGATCCCGCTGCCAAAATAACTGCCACCAATGCATTTACGCTTTATTTATCGCAGCCTGATGGCAGCTTCGGCGCGGCTAAAACGGCTATCGGCACCGTTAACGGAAAAACCGCTGCCAGCATTACGGGCACTATCCCCTATAGCACCACGCCCGGCAGCTATCGCATCCAGGTTGAAGCGTCGTCGCCTGCCTTAAGCAGTAATATCGTAAATATCAATATCGTAAACACCTGCGATCTAAGCTTTTCCACTACGCCAGCCAAAGGTTGTGCCGGCACCAACGGCATGCTGAGCATTAGCTTTACCAATACATCGCCACCCGGCACAGGCTATCACTGGGATTTTGGCGACGGAAGCGGCGTTTATAACGGCAACACCCCATCCCCACATAATTTTGCAGCCACTACCGATGGCAGCGATAAGGTTTACACCGTTACCCTGATATCCGATAACTGCCAAACCCGTTTTACCCAAAATGTAACGGTTTATCCTAATAAGCCCATCGCCTCCATTGCTTATAATACCCCTACCGAAGGTGTGCCCAATGCCTGTTCGCCATATATCATAACGGTAAAAAATAAAACACTCGGTACCAATGCATCCTACAGTTATACCTTAAAGGATAAAAACGGGACCATTGTTGACAATGTAGTTAAGACCGACAATACGCCGGCGAGTTTTACCCGCACGCCCATCACTACCGATGATGAGATAAAAACCTATACGGTTACGATGCAGGCCACCAGCACCTGCGGGGTAACCAGCGCTGTAAGTAATCAGTTGACATTTACTATCGCGCCATCGGCCATTTCGTCCAATTTAGAGGTGTTACCGGTTAGCCCATCCAACAACAAAGTTATAGGCTGCGCCCCCTTTACTGTTATTTTACGCAACAGATCGGCGGGCGGTACTTCATACGCTTATAATATTTATAACGGGGATACCTTTATAGAAGCAGTGAGTGTTAATGATAAAACGGATGTTTATTATACCTTCACAAACCCCGGAGAATACAAAGCATCCTTGGGTGTTTTCAGCAATTGTACTTCAGGTAAGGAATCATCTAAAATAAGCATCACCGTGCTCCCTCCGCCCGCGCCTGATTTCCAGATCACGCCGGCGGCCGATTGTACCCAAACTACCGTCAATTTTAAAAACACTACCCCCGATGCTTCAAGCACCGCCCCTGCAGCATCCTATCAATACACCTGGGATTTTGGCGATGGTAGTCCGCAGGTAACCGCCTTCAGTCCCTCGCATACCTACGCTTTCACCAATAAGGATGTTAAATATAGCGTAACGCTTACGGCGATAAACGCCAACGGCTGTACCAAAATCATCAAAAAAACCGACCTCATTAGCCTTAATGCACTGCCGCTTGCTGATTTCGCGGTCAAGCCCGATACTATTGTCAACATCCCCAATTACCATGTAGATATTATTGATAAAAGCACCGGCGGCGCAGCGCAATGGGCATGGGATTTTGGCGATGGCGGCCAATCAAAGCTTCAAAACCCATCGCATACCTATGCCGATACCGGTACTTACAAGGTAAAACTGGTAATGCACACCGCGTCGGGCTGTACCGATACTAAAATACATACCATCCATGTGGTGGGTGTGCCCGGACAGTTATACGTCCCCAACGCCTTTATGCCTACCAGTTTAACCCAGGAGCTGCGGGTGTTTACTGTAAAAGGCTCGGGCATTAAGCAATGGACGATGCGCATTATGAACAACTGGGGGCAGGTGATCTTTGAGACCAATAAGCTGAATAGCAAAGGCGAGCCGCTGGATTTTTGGGATGGCAAATATAAAGGGCAGGAGGCGCCGCAAGGCGTTTACGCCTGGGAGATATCGGCACAATTTATTAACGGCACCGAATGGAGTGGCATGAGCTATAAAGGTTCGTCGCCAAGGCGCTCGGGTACACTTACACTCATCAGGTAAAAGCAAATAACAATGATGAGGAAAATACCCGTAATACTTTTAATGCTGATGCTGCTGGCCCGGACGGCTTTGCTGGCACAGGACCATCAGTACTCGCAATTCTTCAATTCGCCGCTCTATCTTAATCCCGCGCTTAACGGCCAGTTTAACGGCGACCTACGCCTGAACCTCATTTACCGTAACCAGTGGACCAGTCTGCCCGGCGGCCCTAAATATTTAAGCGCTTCTATTGATTATAATATGCCCAATTTTGGCGGGGGCATTGGCCTGCTGTTTACCCGCGGTACCGAAGGGCCATCATATTTATTAAAAAATAATATTTCGGGCTTATATTCTTACAGCGTGGGGAACGATGATTTTGTGCTATCGTTTGGTTTGCAGGCGGGGGTAACCAACCGCAGTATCAATTTTAACAGCCTGGTGTTTAGCGACCAGATAGATCCGCGCCTTGGTTTCGACCCATCGCTGCTTACCGGCGCCGAGCCGCCTGTATTTAACAGCAAATTTTATTTCGATTCGGGCGCCGGCATTAACCTGGTGGCCGGCAACTTTATGGTTGGCGGCGCGCTGCAACACATCAACCGGCCCAACGAATCGTTCACCGGCGACAGGGCTACCGTCCCTATGCGTGGCACAGCGCACCTTAGCTATATTTTTGATCTGAATAAATATGATAATCTTGACGATGACGAGAAATCATGCATTATCCCTACGGTAGTCTATTTTAAACAGGCCAACCAGCAGCTGTATTCGGCAGGGATACAGTACAGGCGGCGCAGCATCAACGCGGGGTTATCCTACCGCAGTGGCGGCGGTACCGGCCCGGGCGCGGTGGTGATATCGGTGATATTCGATCTGTTTATTAATAAAGAAGGTGGCGAAAAGCTGCGTTTCGGCCTTAGTCACGATGCGCCGATGTCAAAAATGAGTTACACAAACACCAGTGGTACAACCGAGGGGAGTATCGGCTACGAAACTACTTTACCAAACCGCCCCGATCTGTTTCGCAAGTTCCAAAACGCGCATAGGTGTTACGATTTTTATTGAAATATTATTTCTTATTTATCATATTTGTTATCACAAAAATTAAAGTTGCATGGCAAAAACCAACTACGTTGATAGCAAAGCAGGTAAAAAGAAAACCGCGAAGAAGGCCGGCTGGGTACTGGTATTGCTGGGGATCATCTTTATTTTCATTTTACTTAAATTTGCCAGCAACAGCGGCTTGCGTTTCAGCACGGGTGGCTTGCCTACCGGCGATGAGGCTTTTGCCGTTGCTAAAGACTTTGTGAAAGCCACCGTACGATCGAGCAATGTTGATTTCCCCGGTTCGGGCTACCAGATCGGTAAAAAGTCTGATTCGGTATACGTCATCAAATCGGTGACAGAGCTTACCAGCGAAAACGGCGATAAGCGCCGCACCAATTTTAAGGTGATGATGGAATATCACGGCGGCAAGCAAACCGATATGAAAAACTGGTCGCTGCTCAACATCAGCGAAGAGCAATAACATACCCCTACTTCATTATATATATGAGCGAGCAACCCGAAGCTTTGGCCACCGCCAGGGCAACTATTACGCATACGCAATACAAAACCGTGATCACCAGCGGAGGCCATACGCTGATTGCCGACGAACCCGAAGACCTTGGCGGCACCGATTTGGGCATGGACCCAGAACAGTTACTGTTAGCCAGCCTGAGCGCCTGCACGGCTATCACCATGCAAATGTATATCAACCGTAAAATGTGGGTGGTAGACGAGATCATCATCAACCTGGCAATGTTCGCGACAGAAACAGGCACACTGATAAAAAGCAGTATCGACATAAAAGGAAACCTGAACGACGAGCAGAAGAAGCGCCTTCACCATATTGCCGATGTGTGCCCGGTACATAAGATATTAACGGGAGAAGTAGTGGTGGAGACGGTGCTGGTGTGACTCCTCCGCACGTCATCGTGAGCGATAGCGAACAATCCCCGATAGCAGAGCCGTCATACAAATTTGGGATGCTTCGCGATGCTCAGCATGACGAAACCAGTGACAAAAAAACGGACCGGAAATGCATCCGGCCCGCCTCAATCACTCTAAAACAATCACCTCTACTTTAGAAGTATCTTTATATTTGATCAGCCATCAGACTGATTAATACAGGGTTCAAATCTACAAATTATATAAGTGCTTATAAATAGTAAACCGGGGTTTTTACCGCTGGATGACAGAGCACTTACGGCATCATGACATTTTGCTTTTACCTGGCCAATCCTTTTACAAAAAGATCTATCAATACCAATCGTTTCTGGTAGATCTCCTCCAGGTGTTCCTTCAGCGGGAAGCCTGTTTTTTTGTGCGACATAGAACGTACGCGCACACCGTGCAAAGCGTCTAATATCAGGTCGACCATTCCGGCCGGATCATCTACAGGTTTTATAGCGCCTTTTTCTACGTCCTTTAATAAAGCAGCGCTCAACTGCTCTATTTCGGCCTGGTGCACACGGCCTATGTTTTCCCAAATTTCGGGTGGCAGGTTTTGTTCGTTCAGCCTAAAGAAATCGAAGAAGTTATAGTTGTTCACCATAAACTGGTGATGGGTATCTATCTGAGCTTTAAACGCGCTCAGCAGATCGGTTGAATGGCTTACCCGCTCGATCAGCGTACTGATAAAATCGGCGCAGAGCTTTTGCATTACGGCCACATACAGCTGGCTTTTATCGGGGAAGTAATAATAAAGCAGGGCCTTCGACATGGAAAGGTCGCCGGCAATTTCGTTCATGGTTGTTTTTGAATAACCATAATGCAAAAAACGCTGGTACGACGCTTCTAAAATCCGTTCCTTTTTAATATCCTGCTGATCTGGTCCTGAACCCATTTTTGACTTTAAAACTGATAATCCTGACTTTTTAAACAAAATTATCAAATTTTCTATACAATGGGTGATCTCCGCACAGAAGTGACTTTAAGCTTACAAATTACATGTCAATCTCACACTGATTCCGTGAGTCCCAAACCTGCCCCAAGTACGATGGCATCTTCAATACTGCCAATAACCGGGTCTATCATGTGGGCCTGTTTTACCAGCGCCCTGCGTAAATAAAAGCTGCCATAAGTTGCCGCCAGGGCCGTTATCCCGCCTAATAACGCGCCAGCGATGGCATTTTGCTTTGCCGATTTATAAATGCCTGCGCCGGCCAATGCCCCGCTCAATCCCCGTGATACTAAGCCGGGCAAGGCTATACGGTTAGGAGCCGACGGCATTTTATCGCCAATAAACTCGGCAATGGCCATCACGCTGAGCAGGTTGGCCGTTGTGCCCGACTCCATAAAATGCAGCGGCGAATGCCGGAGTTGCTTTGAATGCTTTTTATTAAGCATATTACTTGCAGCCGCCGGGGCCGACATGGCACGCATGCCCGCCAGTATGCCCAAGGTAATAACCTGTATATGTGGTTTAGTAATAACTATTTTCAAGGTAATATATGTGTTTGTTAATGCTACAACCCCTTACCGCAAAGGTTGTTTTATAATACATTATTTTAATTATGGAGAAACATTGTTTAAGGATAAGAGGTTAAAGGTTAAAGGTTAGAGGTTAGAGATTAGAGATAAGTTTATGAACAGAGCAGATAACGCGGCCGGGCAATTGGGTAATGCCATTGGCAAAGGCATATTGGCAGGGATAGCCGGAACGGCGGCCATCACCCTGTCGCAAATGATAGAGATGAAGATCACTAAGCGCAAACCCAGCCAGGCGCCGGTAAAAGTAGCATCGCAGATAACGGATGTAAAACCGGTGAACAAGCAGGCAAAAGAAAAGGTATCGCAGGAGATCCATTGGGCTTACGGAACCGCCTGGGGCATAGCGCGCGGCATTATCGGGTTAACCGGTTTAAAGGGACTACCGGCCGCGGCCGTGCATTTCGTCACCCTGTGGGGCACCGCATTGGTCATGATCCCTAAATATAAAGCCGGCCCGCCCATAACCGAAGAGGAACCACAGGCCATAGCCATCGACGCGCTTCACCACGCGGTATACGCGCTTGCGGCAGGCTTTGCTTATGATGCGTTAGATAGCGGACGCTGATTTAAGTGATTTCGTTGATTGTTACATAGAATCAGCGAAATCACCTAAAAATCAGCGGTCAATAATCACCATCAAATCATCCCAGGCATACCCCCCATGAAACTCGCCGTTGGCAGCGTAAAGCCGCCGGCCGCCCATTACCTCATGAAAATGGCAGCTGGGGTTACGCGGAGTGCCAAACAACACCATATTATCAATACCCATGCTTAAAAAACGTTCGGCTACTTTTGTAACCAGTTTTCGCCCCAACCCTAAATGATGATAGGCAGAGAGGAGGTATAACTTGTTTAACTCGCCACGATAAGCGGGGAGGTCATCATGCGCGTATCTTTTGCCGTAAGCAAAACCAATCAGATCTTTTTGCGGGTTTATCACCAAAAAGCAAAAATGATTGGCAGCCGGTTCATTAAACTTTTCCTCCCATTGGCTCAGGCGGGTTTCCAGCGTTGGTTTTCTTTTAACGTTCCAGTAAGTTTCGTTCCAGGTTTGTACGTGCAGTTTTGCCAGCAATTTAATATCATCTATAGTTGCTTCCCGTATCACAAAGTCGTCGGGCATATCACCGCGCTTGTTCATCAGCCGCATATTCTCTCTTTTAGATGGCCTGCCAAAGGCCGAAAGGTAACGCGCCGCGCTGTTCACGGTATTTTTTATAAAGGCTTTCATTGGCATATCAGTTCGGTGCCTTTATGTAATTTTTAGCTAAAAAAACATAAAAGGAGTACCAATATACGGGTTAACGTATCAAATATGCAACAGGTTGCCAATGGTATAAAGCTTTAATTATATTTACCATCGGTAAAATCCCGCTTTAGGGATATATTTTTAACCCAAATACCTCTAAAAAAACCGATGAAAATACGCGCTTCCCTGCTCTTTACTATTGCCGCTACGGTATTTTTCAACGCTCAGCCGCATGCGCAAAATCCTGATAGATCAAACACCACCGGCCAGGCCGAACGGGCTTATTTAGTAGGCGCCCTTACCCGCATTGCCGACCCATTGCTGGATGCCCTTAGCAAAAACCAACTGAAAAAGCTAATGCCGGTTGAAGCTAAAAACCCAAAGAACAATGCTTACAGCACGCATTTGGAGGGCTTTGGCCGATTAATAGCCGGTATGGCCCCCTGGCTGGAACTTGGCCCCGATAACACCCCGGAGGGTAAACTGCGTGAAAAATATATCAAACTGGTATTGGCCGGCATCCATAACGCTACCGACCCATCCTCGCCCGATTTTATGAACTTTAACCATGGCGGCGGTCAGCCCGTGGTGGATGTCGCCTTCTTTTCGCAGGGGTTGCTGCGCGCCCCGCATCAACTGTGGGACAGGCTGGATGCCGCTACTAAGGCCAATGTTATCGCCGCGCTGAAATCGTCGCGGGTGATCACGCCTAATTATTCAAACTGGTTGCTGTTTAGCGCCACTACCGAGGCTGCCTTATTAAAGTTTGACAAATACGGCGACCGTATGCGCATGGATTATGCCATAAAAGAGCACCTGAATAACTGGTACAAAGGCGACGGCGCTTACAGCGACGGCCCTACCTTCCACTGGGATTATTACAATAGCTTTGTAATACAGCCCCTGCTGGTGCAAACGCTGAAAACCATAAACGAGGCCGACAGCAGCCAAAAGGCCCCCTACCGCACCGCGCTATCGCATATTAAGCGTTACGCCGCCGTGCAGGAGCGCATGATATCGCCCGAGGGCACCTACCCTGTTATCGGCCGCTCGCTGGCTTACCGCTTTGGCGCGTTCCAGGCCCTGGCCATGGTAGCGCTGATGCGCGAACTGCCCGAGCACGTAAAACCGCAACAGGTAAGGTCGGCCTTATATACCATGATCAAGCGCCAGGTAGAAGCCCCGCAAACCTTCGATGCCAACGGCTGGCTACAGATCGGTATTTTCGGCCATCAGCCCAATATCGGCGAAAGCTACATCTCTACCGGGAGTTTGTACTTATGTTCTGAAGGGTTCCTGATGTTAGGCCTTCCTGCTACCGACGAGTTTTGGCAAGGCCCGGATGAAGACTGGACCGCAAAGAAAGTATGGAAAGGAATTGATGTACCGATCGATCATGCGTTGGATGAGCGGTAGGATTTGTTGACAAACGTCATAGCGAGCGATAGCGTGGCTATCCCCGATTTACAGAGCCAACATACATTACCCGACCTTGATATCGGGGATAGCCACGTCGCTATGACGACGGGTTACCTGAATATTACAAAGCCTAAATCCTTCAACACCCGCATTGCCGCGTGGTACCCGCACATGCCATGCACTCCGCCACCGGGCGGTGTTGATGCCGAACAGATATAGATCCCCTTAGCCGATGTGGTATAGGGTGAACGCCGCAACACCGGGCGCGTAAACAATTGGGTGATATCCATAGCCCCGGCATTAATATCGCCGCCGATATAGTTGGGGTTGTATTGCTCCATTTGCGCGGTGTTAAAAGTATGGCGTGCCAATACCCGTTCGCGGAAGCCGGGGGCGAAACGTTCTACCTGCTGCTCGATGGCATTGGTCATATCCATGGTCGATCCGGCCGGGACGTGGCAGTATGCCCAGGCGGTATGCTTACCCTGGGGGGCGCGCGTATCATCAAACAGGCTTTGTTGGGCCAGTAGTACAAAAGGCTTTTCGGGATGCCCGCCGTCCCAGGTTTGCTGTTCGCTGGTTTTTATTTCCTGCAAAGTGTTGCCCAAATGTACCGTTGCGGCTTGCCTGGCTTCGGGGGCTGTAAAGGGAATTGGTGCATCGAGCGCCCAGTCGATCTTAAAAACGCCCATGCCGTAGCGGTAGCGCTCCATCTGCCATTTGTAAATGGCCGAGAATTGATGCCCGGCGATTTGCAGCAATTGACGTGGCGTAACATCAAACAAAACAGCCTTTGCAGCAGGCAGTTGTTGAAGTGAGGTGATGTAAGTGCTGGTTTCTATTTTGCCACCCAGGCTTATAAAATGGGCAGCCAAAGCATCGGCAATTTTTACCGAGCCACCTTTCGGGAAGGGCCAGCCATTAAGGTGTCCGGCGGCCAGTAATACCATGCCTATTGCCGATGTAGCGATATTACTAAGCGGCTGTATACCATGCGCGGCCATCCCCGCAAACAGCCCCTTAGCTTTTTCGCTTTTAAACTGTTTAACTAAACGGGTGGCGGGCTGCAAAGCATCCAGCCCAAATTTAGCCATGCTGATAGGGTGTTGGGGAAAATGCAGCGGCGCTAAAAAATCGGGGGCGATATCGGGCCAGCCGTCAACCAATGGTTTAATTAGTTTTAAATAGGCTGATGCATCGGCACCTAACAGGCTGGCTGTTTCATCGATGGACTTTTTCAGCACAGCTGCCGTACCATCGTCAAAAGGATGCGCAGCAGCTGCGGGTGGATAGATATATTCGAGCCCGTATTGATGAAGCGGCAGGGTACTAAAAAAAGGGGAAGCGACGGCAAGCGGGTGTATGGCCGAACAAACATCGTGCAGGTAACCGGGCAGGGTTAGTTCCTGCGTACGCAAGCCCCCGCCAATTTTGGCCTTACCCTCTATCAGTAAAACCGAAAGACCGTTTTGCTGCAGCGATATTGCCGCGGCAAGCCCATTAGGCCCCGATCCTACTACTACTGCATCGTAATCCAATTTAATTTCGATTATTAAAAAGGCAAATTACTAAACAATAGGTTTAGTTTATTAATAAAAATCGGCCCCGTTCACTTCTATAGCCGGGGTGGTGGGCATGGTCCACATTTCTATTATGCCAGATGTATCTTCGTCGTTAGCAGCCTCTTCTTCTTCTACCGAAGTAGTATTGGTTGTATCAGCAGGCGATAACAGCACGGGCAGTATAGTCATCAGTTCCACAGCCTGGTAATATGTCAGTATCATAGTAAAGCGATGTATTTAATTGGTTTACTAATATACTTAAATCAGCCGATAATTGTTTGCCGTATGTATAATTTATTGTTGCGTAAATCAATTGTTACATTCGGCTATATCAGCTTTATTTGCCCGGCATGATAAGCCACATGCGCCGTGCGGTTCATCACCATGTTCAGCCGGTTGCGGCTTGGGTCGGCAGCAAAATCGGCCTCGTTTACCGAATTGTGCTTTTTAAACCATTCCTCAGCGCTTAGTCCTGCAAACAGGTTGGTCAGGTTACTATGCACATCGGCCCAGGCATTGCGCAGGTAGGCGGTATCGGGCATATCAAAGCTACTGTTGTCGGGGTTTTTAAGGAAGGCTTCATCCAAATGGGCGTATTTCCGTTCGGCCAGGCCAAGTGAGGCGCCCAGCATATCGTGATAAGCTACAAAATGGCCCAGCAGGTAAATCACCCTGTTCTTTCCCGGCGCTACCGGCTGTAAAAGCTGATCGTCATTAAAACCATCAAACATTTTTTCGATACGTCCTATCTGCAGGTTCCAGTTGCCAAGGGCCATCTTCACAAATAATTGTTGCTGATCCATTTTTTTAAGGTTTGTTTGTTTGATATAAAAGTAAACAGGCTTTTTCAGCTATCGGCACACTTTTGTTACATGTTGCAAATTTGATATTACCATGATGAAAAGGTAATTTAGAGCGATCGCAACTATTAACTAATTTAAATTTCATGAAAACCATTAACCGACCACTAAATGCCTGGCGACGGGCAAAACCATTGGCTTTTGGCTTGCTGCTTTGCACCGGCATAGCCTCGGCCCAATCTACCAAACCTGTTATTGATGCCATTATGAAGGAGGAAATGACCAACTCTCAGTTAGAGAAGCTGGCGCACGAACTCTTCGACCAGATCGGTCCGCGCCTGGTAGGCACCCCGCAAATGAAAAAGGCCAACGACTGGGCCGTTGAAAAATATAAAAGCTGGGGCATTGATGCCCGTAATGAAAAATGGGGCGAGTGGCGCGGCTGGGAACGCGGCATATCGCACATTGATATGATATCGCCAAGGGTGCGCTCGCTGGAGGGTACGCAGTTGGCCTGGAGCCCCGGCATGGGCAAAAAAACCGTAACTGCCGAGGTGATCCTGCTGCCAGACCTGGCCGACTCGGCAGCATTTAAAGAATGGCTGCCAAGTGTAAAAGGCAAGTTTGTAATGGTATCCAGTAACCAGGTAACCGGCCGCCCGGTTGATAACCTGCAGCAATTTGGCATGAAAGAAACAATTGCCAAGCTGGCCGAAGAGCAAAGGGCCGTAACCGCTGCCTGGGCGCAACGCATCCGCAAAACCGGGCTTACGGCCAAGACATTGCCGGTAGCGTTGGAAAATGCAGGCGCGGTAGGTATTATCACCAACACCTGGTCGGCAGGTTTTGGGGTGGATAAGATATTTGGCGCTAATACCAAAAAGGTACCAAGTGTTGATATTGCCCTTGAAGATTATACCCTGATGTACCGCCTGATAGAAGGTGGCGACAAACCGGTGATCACGATGCATTGCGAATCGAAGGAACTGGGCGTGGTACCAACCTTTAATACTATTGCCGAAATAAAAGGCAGTGAAAAACCGGATGAGTATGTAATGCTATCGGCCCACTTCGACTCGTGGGATGGCGCCAGCGGTGCTACCGATAATGGCACCGGTACACTAACCATGATGGAGGCCATGCGCATCCTGAAACTGGTTTACCCGCACCCAAAACGTACCATTTTAGTTGGTCACTGGGGCAGCGAGGAAGAAGGCTTGAACGGTTCAAAATCGTTTGTGGAAGATCACCCCGAAATTGTGAAGAACCTGCAGGCCTTGTTTAACCAGGACAACGGTACCGGCCGCGTGGTTAACCTGAGCGGACAAGGTTTTGCTGATTCTAAAAACTTTATCCCGCGCTGGCTGGCCCCTATCCCTGATACGCTAAAAAACCGCATCCGCACCAGTTTCCCGGGTTCGCCAAGCGGTGGCGGTTCGGATAACGCCTCGTTTGTGATGGCCGGCGCGCCGGGCTTATCGTTAAGCTCGTTAAACTGGTCGTACTTTAACTATACCTGGCATACCAACCGCGATACTTATGATAAAGTGATCTTCGACGATGTGAAAATAAACGCCATGCTGGCCGCTATGCTGGTGTACATGGCCAGCGAGGATCCCGAGAAAACATCAACCGCAAAAGCCGAAGGTGTAAGATGGCCAGCGCCGCAGAAACCGATACGCCGAGGCGGGCTGGATAAGTAGTAATGCTCACTAACCAATTCTGATCAAATCGTCATTGCGAGGAGTGAAACGACGTGGCAATCCCCGACTTCCAGAGCCGCTCTGCTTATCGGGGATTGCCACGCTATACTCGCAATGACGTATAGTGTAAATGCCATTTCAATCTGCGATTGAAATGGCATTTTTGTTTATACAAATCCACATTCATCCACACATACCGCCCAATTACCGATACATTTTACTATCTATGCCTTAATAAACCGTTGCTTTGCAATTATGCTACGCTTTAAAGCTAATTATGTAATACACACGGCCGGCTGGTTGCTGTTCCTGATATTCCCCCTGCTGTTCCTTAACGAGGGGCTTAAGGGTGGCATTACCTGGGTGCTGCTGATATCGCCATATTACTGGCTGTTCTGCCTCACTTATATGGGGATGTTCTACTTCAACCTTGGGTACCTGATCCCAAAGCTATTATTGCGCAGAAGGTATATTATTTACAGTCTTGTTATTTTGTTTTTGCTGGGCTTTGTATACTTTTTGCAGCCTTTTGATAAGCTGCTTACCCACAACCCACGTGTACAGGCCCAGTTGGCCATTGAAGCGCACCAGCGATATTTAGACAGCGTAGAGAACAGCCATCGCTATTTTGGCCCCCTGCCCCACCAGGACCTGCGCATGCAGGAGCCTGAAACAAAACCGGTATCAGGGATAGCTCCCTTACTGCAACACTCGCGCAATATCGATACGCTGAGTTTGGTCATCTTTGCGCTGATGATGGCCTTGAGCATTGCCATAGGCACCGTGCAGCAATGGCAAAGTACCGAGCAGCGCGTGGTAAAGGCCGAAGCCGAAAAAGCCAACGCCGAACTCTCTTTTTTGAAGGCGCAGATCAATCCGCATTTTTTATTTAATACGCTTAATAATATCTACACGCTTTCGGTTACCAATAGCGAGCATACGTCGGACAGCATTATGAAACTATCCAATATTATGCGCTACGTTACCGACGAAGTGAGCGAAGACTTTGTGCTGCTACAGGACGAGATCAATTGTGTGAACGATTACATCGACCTGCAACGCCTTCGCCTGGGTAAAAAAACAAAAGTTAACTTCAAGATCACCGGAAAGATCAGCACCCAGCGTATTGCCCCACTCATCCTGATCCCCTTTGTAGAGAATATGTTTAAATATGGCATCAGTAAACAGGAAGAAAGCACGCTGGATATCGAGCTGATAGCCGAAGCGCAAACCATTACCCTTTGCTGCGAGAACCGGATATTTCATAACCAGCCTAAAAACCCCGAGCGGGTGGGTGTAGGCATTGCCAATACCCGTCAACGGCTGGAGTATATCTATCCGAAAAAGCATTTATTAAATATTGAGGAAAAGAATAATATATTTAAGGTTAAGTTGACGCTGCATAGTTAAATAACGCCTGACACAAAACCACATCGTCATCCTGAGCGATAGCGAAGGATCCCCGATAAGCAAGTCTGCTCTTCATATTTGGGATCCTTCGCTATCGCTCAGGATGACGGGATTTTAAAAACATGACACCACTAAAATGCATAGCCATCGATGACGAGCCACTGGCGCTTGAACTGATGCGCAAGTATATCGCCAAATTCCCCACCCTGCAATTGGTGCAGTGTTTTGAGGATGCCATATCCGGCGCGGAGTTTTTGGCTAAAACCCCTATCGACCTGCTTTTTGTGGATATCAATATGCCTGATATTACCGGTATCGATCTGGTGCGTTCGCTGGATCCGAAGCCGATGGTGATCTTCACCACCGCCTATAAAAACTTCGCCTTTGAGGGTTTTGAACTGGAAGCGTTGGACTACCTGCTTAAACCCATCGATTTGACCCGCTTTGGCAAGGCGATTGAAAAAGCTGTCGATTTTCAGCAATACAAGTCCAGCCAGGTTAACACCATGCAGCAGGAAAGCCTTTATGTATATTCGGAGTACCGGATGGTTAAGATCAACCTGAACGATATTGAATATATTGAAAGTATGGAGGATTATATTAAGATCCATACCGGCACATCCTCAAAACCGGTGCTAACCCTGATGCCACTAAAAAAGGTTTTAGAAAAATTGCCGCCCGATCAGTTTCAGCGTGTACACCGCAGCTTTGTAGTAGCCGTGGGTAAGATCAAATCCATCCAAAACCGTAAGATACAACTGGCCAGCGCCGAATTGCCCATCAGCGATAGTTATAGCGCCTTTGCTAAAGGGTGGGTAAAGAAATAGATCAGGCTGCTTTAAACCTGTCCTTTATATTTAAGAACTTCCTTTCAAAAAACTGGTACGATGTATAAGCAACAAGCAATAGTAAGGGCATATTAAACCACCAGGCCCCGCCATATCTAAAAATATGTTGCCAGGGCTGCTGGTGTGTAAACAATTGCTGCCAAACATAAATGCTGTAGGATAAAACGCCCACCTTAACTATTATTTTGTTTGACAGTAAGCGCCCCAGAAAATCATGACGGGATAAGCACAAATAAATAACGCCACTGATAAAAATGGCAAATACTATCTGGTTCGTATAAGTGCTGGGCACCAGTACCGGGCAAAATATCCTGAAGATTATAGCTGTGATCAAAATCAAGGTGCTTAAATAATAAGCCCTGGTTTTACCACCAGGTTTAAGCACTTGTTTAAACACCAGCAAAGCCGTTAGCGAACCAATAAGTATGGCCAATGTACCATTGCCTAAAATTACAACTACAGCCACACTAATTTTATGTACCCAATTATTAGCATAAAACACCCCGATATTGTGATAAACTAAAAACTGTAAAACGGGTACAGCTAATAATAGTGCCGCGGCTGTTATTATATATTTACGTATGCTTTTAACCAATATAAACGGAAACATAAGGTAAAACTGCTCCTCGACACCCAATGTCCAAAAATGAGCGGATGACCATGACGTGTCGCCTTTATAAAAGGTAATATTGTGGATATACAGCAGCGATGAAAGAAAGGATATGAGCGGGACATGCAGCTTAAAAACAATATTTAAAGCAACCAAAACGGCCAAATAAAGGTAAGCTACCGGCACAATCCTGAGGATACGCCTGATATAAAAATATCTTAACGAAACACTTCCCTTTATTACTTTTTCCTTTAAAAGTAATGTGGTGATCAGGAAACCACTGAGTACAAAAAATATCTCTACACCGGTTAGTCCTATATTACCTGCTTTTTGTGTATCAAAAAAAAGATGCCCGGCTAAAACAAATAAAATAGCGACACCGCGCAAGCCGTCTAAAACCGGAAAATATTTTTCATCAAGTATAGCCGGTACATGATTAACAGGGGTTTTAAACAACTGATGGATATTTATAGGCATTAACAATGATAATAAAATTCGGATTTACAAATCACAAAAATAAAAATCCGTTCGCCGATACATTGTCGCTGTTCATCTACCTTGTTGCTCAATATATTTTAATTAAGCATTTTAAAAGCACGTAACCCCGCGTTTACTTTAAAATGAAAAAGATCCTCACCTGCCTGTTGGCCCTTATCCTGTTAATTATTACAATTGGCCGGCGCCGAATTGCCTATTAGCCACAGTTATAGCGCCTTTGCCAAAGGCTGGGTGAAAAAGTAAATTAAACCGCCTTAAACTTATCCTTTAATTTCAGGAATTTGCGCTCGTACAGGTAGTAGGAAGCTATTGATACGATCAGCAACAAAGGCATGTTGAACCACCATGCATCTGCATATTTAAACGCGTGCTGCCAGGGTTGGCTATACGTAAATAATTGCTGCCAGATGTAGATGCTATAGGATAACACGCCAACCTTTACTAAAACGGGGGTTGACAGCAGTTGGCCCAGCAAATCGTTAAACGACAGGCACAGGAAGATAACTACCGCTATCAGTATCGAAAAAATGATCTCACTTAAAGACACATTTGCCATCAGCACAGGGTATTGGGCATTGAAAATAATGGCCGCTATAAAAACAAGTGTGCTTAGCCAATGGGCATTTTTTAGTTTGACGGGTTTTAGTGTCCCGTTAAATATTAATAATGCCAGTAGTGAGCCAATGAGTATAGACAAAGTTCCGTGACCAAATAATATGATAATGGCCATGGCCGCTTTATGCACCCAGTAGTTTGAATACAAGACCCCTACGTTATGGTAACTTAAAAACTGCAACAGCGGGATGCCGATAATTAATACCACGATCAGCTTAAAATATCGGCCAAAATTTTTAACCATTAGCAAGGGAAACAGGAGGTAAAATTGCTCCTCGATGGATAAAGTCCAGAAATGATCGGTTAACCATGCGTTGTGGCCGTAGTTGATAGGGGTATTCCGGAAGTAAAACACATCGCTTAGGAAGGCGATGGCCGAAATTTGCAGATTGAAGATATAGTTTAAAACACCTATCACCAACAAATACAAATAAGCTACGGGAAGTATGCGCAAGGTCCTGCGTATATAGAAGTTGCGTAAGGATATTTGTCCGTTGCTCACACGCTCTTTCAACAACAGCGTAGTGATCAGGAATCCACTCAAAACAAAAAATATCTCAACCCCGATGGCGCCGTTAATGTATTTGTTGGCCGGTGTATAGATAATGATATGGCCAATTACCACAAATAGTATGGCAACAGCACGAAGCCCATCTAAAACGGGGAAGTACTTTTTGTCGACTATCTCGGGGATATGGTTACCGGGTATCTTAAACAAGTGATTTGGGTATGAGATAAGCAATAATAATAAAATAGCCTTTATTTAAGCCATAAATATTTAAATCCCCGTTCGCCGATACATTACCCCTGTTCATCGGCACCCTGTTGATCAATATATTTTAATTAAGCATTTTAAAAGCACGTAACCCCGCGTTTACTTTAAAATGAAAAAGATCCTCACCTGCCTGTTTGCCCTTATCCTGTTAATTATTGGGGTCGCCTGGTTTTGCCTTACCGATATTTTCACCTCATCAAAACAAGTGAAATAATTTTTTTCGGGTATTACCGAAGGATTTTCCCCGCCTTATCGTCTCAAACCGGCAACTGATTAATAAGCCGTTTATTGCATCTTTACAATACTTTTCGTCGATACATTATCGCCATTGGCCGATACATTCGTAAAAAAAGTAAGATATTAGCCCGACCTTCATATCATAATTTAAACCGGTCGCCATTTAACTAAACGCGGCATATAAACCCTGATTAAACCCGAGATGAAACTAAAAAAAAATATTGCCACCAGCGAGAATGGTTTTATTTTCAACCCTTCCACGGGCGATTCCTTTAGCAGCAACCCTATAGCTGCCGAGATACTGGCCCTGATGAAAGCCGGCAAGGATTCGCTGGAAATTAAACAGCAAATACTGGATACCTACGATGTTGACGCCACCCAACTGGAGCGCGATTGGGAAGATTGGGTACTGCAATTAAAAGATGCCAACCTGTTAGAGCAATAAGGCGATGGTAAAAACTTTTACAAATAAGCCTTTAGTGATCGGTGTTACCGCCCTTAACGCCGTGGATAGCCCCGGCCCGGGTGTAGCGGTGATCCGCGCCCTGCGTGAGGGTTTGGACAGGGAGTTGAGGATCATCGGCCTCTCTTACGAATCGCTGGAACCAGGTGTATACCTGCACGACCTGGTTGATAAAACCTACCAGATCCCCTACCCATCTGCCGGAGCTGAAGCTTTAGCTGAACGCCTGCAATATATTCATAGTAAGGAAGATATCGACATCATCATCCCTAATTTCGATGCTGAACTGTACAACTTTATCAAGATCAGCCCGCAGCTGCGTATAATGGGCATCCACACCTTTTTACCTACCCACGAAGCATTAGAAGCGCGGGATAAAGTGAACCTGACCAAATTTGGCAAGAAGTATAAGTTGGTTGTACCTCAGGATCTGGTGATCCATAAAGCCGATGACCTGAAAAAAGCCGCCGAAGAACTGGATTACCCGCTGGTAGTAAAAGGTAAATATTACGAAGCCTACGTTTGCCACAACCTTGAACTGGCCCAAAAGGCTTTTTACCAGTTGAGTGCCAAATGGGGTACGCCTATCATTGTACAACAATTTATAAAAGGCACCGAGATCAACATTGCCGCTTTGGGCGATGGCGAGGGTAACTGCATCAGCATTATCCCTATGCGCAAACTGTATATCACCGATAAGGGCAAGGCTTGGGCGGGTATCACGATTGAAGATAACGACCTGCTTGAACTGGCACGCCAATTTACCAAAGCCACCAACTGGCGCGGCGGTTTCGAACTGGAAATTATGCGCGATAACAACGGCAAACTATACATTATGGAAGTTAACCCGCGTTTCCCGGCATGGATATACCTAAGTGCCGGAGCCGGACAAAACCAGCCCGCGGCCTTAACAAAACTGGCCTTAGGCGAAAACGTTAAACCATTTGAGGAATACCAGGTGGGCAAAATGTTTATACGCTATGCCTGGGACCATATTACCGATGTAAGCGAGTTTCAGCAATTATCCGCCTTTGGCGAACTGTAGCTAAAAGCAGAAAGCTGAAGGCACAAAGCCCGAAGCAACCCTAATTGATTATAAACGGATATTAAAAAAAAGCTTTCAGCCTTATGCTTTAAGCTTTCAGCTTAAAAAAGATGAAAAAATTAAAGTACGAACGCCCGGTCATCAAAAAAATGAATGCCGGTTTGATGAATAAATTCGGTACTCGCACCGAGTTTCAGCCAGTAAAGCATATTGACGGCGTGCCGGTAACTCAATTGATAGCTGAGTACGGCTCTCCCCTGTTCGTATTGTCAGAAAAGCAGATCCGCCGCAATTATCAGTCGGCCGCGCGTTCGTTCAAAACACGTTACCCAAAGGTGCAGTTTGCATGGAGTTATAAAACCAATTACCTTAACGCTGTTTGCAATATCTTTCACCAGGAAGGCAGCTGGGCCGAGGTAGTGTCGGGCTTTGAATACCACAAGGCCTTAGGGAATGGCGTAGCGGGTAACCATATCATTTTCAACGGCCCTGATAAAAAGCGCGAGGAATTGATACTGGCGATAGAGAACGATTCGCTGATCCATATCGATCACTTCGATGAATTATATAACCTGATAGAGATTTGTGAAGAACTGAATAAAAAGCCCCGTGTAGCTATCCGCATTAACCTGGATACCGGTGTTTACCCACTGTGGGACCGCTTCGGCTTTAACTACGAGAACGGGCAGGCCTGGAACGCCATATCAAAAATTGTTGGCTCGGGTAAAATGCAGCTGGTTGGCCTGCATTGCCATATCGGTACATTTATGCTGTCTACATCGGCTTATGCTATTGCGGCCAGCAAGCTGTGCGAACTGGCCATGCGATGCAAAAATTTGCTGTATACCCCTATTCAATACCTCGATCTGGGCGGCGGCTTCCCGTCAACAAATACTTTAAAAGGCGCTTACTTACCAGGCGTGGATACCGTACCATCAGTTGATGATTTTGCCGAGGCCATTACCACCGTGATTTTAGGCTACGGCTTTAAACAGGAAGAACTGCCCCTACTGATACTGGAAAGTGGTCGCGTGCTGATAGATGATGCCGGTTACCTGCTGGGCAGTGTAATTGCGAACAAACGTCTGAGCGATGGCCGCCGTGCCACCATTATGAATTTTGGGGTAAACACCCTGTTCACATCCTTTTGGTACGAGCATAAGATAAGCCCTGCGCAGGATTTTAACCAGCATACCGAAGACATGGTTCTATACGGCCCTTTATGTATGAACATTGACGTAGTGCGCGACAGCGTTAACTTGCCGCTGATGAACCCCGGCGACCATGTAGTGGTGCATAAAGTTGGCGCCTATAACATGACGCAGTGGATGCAGTTTATCAGCATGCGCCCATCGGTGGTGCTGATAGACGAGCAACAGAACGTGCACCAGATACGCCGTGCCGAGAACCTGGAATACATAGAATTAATGGAGCAGGTACCCGCCCACCTGCAACAATTTAAACTGGTTTAAAATTTACATAGATACACTTAATCAATTGAATAAGAATATCATATATTATACAAAATCGGTACTAAACAGCTACGCCATCCTTTTTTTTTCGCAGAACAGGATATTGGCGGTGCTGCTGTTACTGGTCTCCTTTTTTAACCCGGCCGCAGGGTTAACAGGCTTGCTCTGCACCTGCGCCACCATTGTACTGGCCAGCCTGATGGGCTACCACCGCGATAGCATACAAAGCGGGCTATACAGTTTTAACGCGCTATTGCTGGGGATCGGATTCGGTACGTTCTACCATTTTAACACGGCGTTTTTACTGTGGCTGATAGCGGCCTGCCTGCTGGTACTTACCTTAACCGTTGTACTCACCGCCTGGCTGGGTAAATATGGCTTGCCGGTGCTATCCATTCCCTTTGTGCTTACTTTTTGGGCAGTGTTAGTTGCGGCTAATGGTTACGCAGGCATGGGGCTTGAACAAAAGGAAAGCTACATGCTTACGGAATTGTACACCGGGCGCAGCGCCTATATTGTTCAATTTTTATCAAACCTTGATAAGCTTTGCTTTGGTAAATACCCCGATCTGTTTTTCCGCTCATTAAGTTCCATCTTTTTTCAGAACAGTATTGTGGCAGGTATTGTGATGAGTATCGGCCTCTTTATCCATTCAAGAATAGGCTTTAGTTTATTGATCCTGGGCTTTATTACATCGTGCTTATTTAACAGCATTACAGGTGTTTATCCTGATGGCATCAGCCATTATCATTTGGGGGCCAACTTTATGATGGTATCGGTGGCTATCGGTGGTTTTTTCCTGATCCCATCGGTACGTTCCTACATTTGGGCTATCATTACCGTACCGGTAGCTTTCCTGCTGGTGAACGCGCTGACGCGGATCTTGGGTGTGCATAACCTGCCTATCTTCTCGCTGCCGTTCTGTTTGCTTACCATCGCGCTGCTGTATTTCTTTATGTTGCGCACCAACCCCGGCAAGCTACAGCTAACACCGATACAACATTACTCGCCCGAGATCAATCTTTATCAATTCCTTAACGGGCAGGAACGCTTGCAGGATTTGAAATACCTGCGCCTTAGCCTGCCATTTATCGGCACATGGACGGTATCGCAGGGATATGACGGCGGCATCACCCATAAAGAGGAATGGGGCAAGGCTTTGGATTTTGTAATTACCGACGAGGATAACAATACCTATCGCGATACCGGCACCCGACCCGAACATTTTTACTGCTTCAACAAACCTGTTTTGGCCTGTGCCGACGGCGTGGTGGAAGATGTGGTGAACCATATTGAGGATAATGAAATAGGAGTAGTAAACACACAGCAAAACTGGGGCAATACGGTGGTTATTAAACACCTTACCGGGTTATACAGTAAGGTATCGCACCTGAAGCAGCATTCGGTTAAAGTAAAAATTGGTGATTATGTAAAGCAGGGCGACTTATTGGGACTGTGCGGCAATTCCGGCCGCTCTCCTGAACCGCATCTGCATTTTCAGATGCAGGTTACGCCTTATATCGGCTCTAAAACTTTGGCATATCCCTTCGCCTATTACACCAGCAACAATGGCAACAGCGAACAGCTGCACAGCTTTGAAATACCCGCCGAAGGCATGCAATTGCAACCGGTAGATATGAACGCCCAGCTAAAACAGGCCTTTACCTGGCAGCCGGGCTATAACGCCAAACTATCGGGCGGCAACGGCAAAACCGAAACGGTGGAGGTATTTACCGATGCCTACAATCAATCATACATTACCAGTAAGGAAACCGGCGCTACAGTTTATTTTGTAAATAACGGCACAGCTTTTTACTTCACCAGCTTTTATGGCGATGATACCTCGCTGCTTTATTACTTCTATTTAGCGGCTTATAAGGTAGTATTCACGGCCGATAATGCTGTGGTGGCTACCGATGTTTATCCGCTTCAACTTCGAAATCTTTCGCCGGGCATCTGGTTGCATGACCTGGTGGCGCCTTTTTACCAGTTCATTAAACGTACCTATCAAAGCAAAAGCGCGTATCAACAACAGCAATTAACCATCACATCTACCGGGTACAAGCAACTGTTGAATAACAAAAAAGAAGTAATGAGCGCGTCTGTGCAGGTAGCAGATAATGCGATCAAATCGTTCACAATTAATTTAAACGAAACAACCATAACCGCACAATGGCAAACAGAACATATATTTTAATTGTGCTGCTGGCGCTGTGCACGATAGCAGCACGGGCGCAAAGCATCAGCTTTCAGCAAGCCGACAGCACATCGCTGGTATATTATAACGCCCGCAATTGGACCGGACTGGTAGATTACGGCAATAAGGCCATCGCTGCCGGGGTTGATTATCCCGTGTTGCGCCTGCGCATGGCCTACGCCAATTTTATGGGCCAAAACTATAGCGGTGCCCTCACCCAATATGCCGAGGTACTAAAGGACGATTCGCACAACCAAATGGCGCGGTACTACAGCTATCTGTGCAGCAGGTATCTGGGCAATACCAACGCGGCATCGTACCATGCATCGTTTGTTGATACGGTTACCATGAACCGGGAACAAGTCACACAATTTGGCTTGGTACAGGCAGGTTTAGAAAGCAGTGTAAAGCTGCCGCAAAATAACCTGCGCGGTACGGGTAACTATACACGCGCGTTTTTAAGCAACCGACTGGGCTGGAAGCTAACTTTGGATCAATCGGTGGCATATTATAACCAGTCTATTACCGCATTAGTAGCTATACCTGCGGCTGCAGGCGCGCCGGCCATAGCCAGCCCTAACAGCGCTACCTTTACCGATACGCAATTTGAGTATTATGGCAAACTGGGCTTTGCTGTCAACAGCAACCTTAATGTTTTGGGTGCTTACCATTACCTCAATACAAGCTTTGGCACCAGCAGTTTTCAAAATCACATCGGGTTGATCGGGTTAAAGTATTCCCTGCCCTACGTTACCCTACAGGCCGACGCGAATGTGGCGACCATCAGCAATAACAATGTGCAGCAGTATAACGGGCAACTCAGCTTTTATCCTATGGGGAATTTGAACCTGTACACCATCAGCCGGGTATCGGTACAAAGCGGCGATATGCAGCAAACTATCTTTAGCCAAACACTTGGCTTTAAGGCGGCTAAGCCATTCTGGCTGGAAGCTAATGGCACTTTTGGCACCATGGATAATTACCTTGATGCCGATGCGTTGTATGTGTACAACGCTATTGATGTTACCAAACTAAAGGCGGGCCTTACCGGTTTCTTTCAACTGGGGCAGCATGCCGTTTTATATATCAATTATGCTTTCGAACAAAAACAGGATTACTACTTAAACAAAAACTTTAACCAAAATTCAATAACCGGAGGATTTACATGGAAATTTTAAAGAAGCTGTTTTGCGCAGCAGCATTATTGCTCATCGGCACAAGTATGTACGCGCAGGGCAGCGCAGCGGCAATGGAAAAAGCATTTCATAACAGCTACAGCAACGAGGCCAAAAAAGCTTATTCGGCAGCTATAAACGATATGATGCCCTACTATGCCGATAACAATTATGAGGTGAACCTGCGCCTGGGCTGGCTGCATTTCCTCAATAAAAATTACACCTCATCGCAAAGCTACTACCTGAAGGCCATTAACCTGAAGCCCGGCGCTATTGAAGCCCGTTTTGGTTACGTAAAACCCCTGTCGATGCTGGAAAGCTGGGATAAGGTATTAGATCAGTATAGCGCTATTTTAAAAATAGACCCGCAAAACACCCAGGCCAATTACTGGACAGGCATTATCAGCTATAACCGCAAGCAATATGATAACGCCATTAAATATTTCACCAAAGTAGTAACGCTTTACCCATTCGATTACGATGGCAACCAAATGCTGGGCTGGAGCTACCTCTTCTCGGGTAAAAAAGCCGAGGCCCGTGCCTGTTTCGAGCGTGGTTTAATGATAAAACCGGATGACGCGTCGTGCACGGATGGGTTGGGGAAAGCTAAATAGAGATTAGTTAATTAGTGATTAGAGATTAGGCTTCTTTACTACATTTGACTAATCTCTAATCTTTAATCTCTAACCTCAATACCCCACATTCTTAACCGCTTGTTCGCCCTTACGCTCTTTTAATTGCGAAAGATAAAGGCTTTGCGGTGTAACAGGCTTCCGGTACGAATCATATATACCTTCGGGTACCATGCCCGATCCTTTTATAAATGGCACATCGCGCTTTTGCTGCTCGCCACTGCTGCCTATCACCCAGTTGGCGGCACCGGGTGGCTGCTGGTTTAGGTACGATTTGGCCTTGCAGTTCCAGGCTACGGCCCAGCCAATAGCCCAGCCATGGCCCGATCCCATTGCCCCGCGGTTCATAAAATCGATGCCACCATCGGGCACCTGGCAATTGTCAATCAGCAAACCTGTGGCCCAGCGCTGGTGGGGTTGTATCCAGCCGTTACCTTTAAAAGTACAGTTCAGCATTACTATTGGCCCGTTCACCTTGGCTCCGGTGGCAAAAAAGAAAACATTGTTACCGGTGATGGTGCAGTGGTCGTATAACAATTGCGCGCCGCTGCCATTAAAATCGGCTGGTTTGGCAGCGCCCGTGGTGGCCAGGTTATGGATGATGTTTACCCGCAGCACCGTAATGCGGCTGCCGGTAATACCGAAGCTGTTCACTGTATTATAAATGTCGATATCTTTCACCCAGCCATCAACCATCCCGCTTAGGTTTACGCCGGAGTGGTGCTTCTCGTCTATCGTTCCGGTTTGATCGGGCGAGACGATGCGCATGTGCTCAAAACCAATTTGCGACAGCATCCCCGTAGTACTGATCTTGCTCACCGATACACTGCCTGCACCTAAATATTTGGCATCGTAATTATCATTAAAGGGCACATCAACCGTTACTTTATTACCCGCAATGGCTGTTATTACCCGTTCGGCGCTGATCTCGCCGGTCATCCAGGTTTGCTTCTTGCCATCGCGGGTTAACTGGTCCATACCCATAAAAGCCACCCAATCGGGCGCTACGGGCTTGGTGATGGATATGGTATCGCCAACAGATAGTCCCGATGTGCTGCTCAATGTAAATGTATTGGTCCCGGCAGGCACATAGGCATCTGCCACCGAAACAGCCTTGCCAATATTTTTAACCACAGGCCTGTTTTTCACCGTGAGGCATACGTGTGGATTGCCTGTCATATTGATGATGGTACCCTTATCGTCCGCCCCGCTGCCACGCAGCACCACGCCGCTGGCATTAATACTGATGGGTTTACTGCAATCATACGTACCCTTATTTAACAATACAGTTCCGCGGAAGCCATTTACCAGTGGCATCTTCGATACCTTTTCAATGGCCGACTGGATGGCATCCGCATTATCGCCGTTCATCGCATCTAATGTAATTTTCACTTCAGGTGATGGAAGCGTTACGCCGCCGCCCATATAGCCAGCGTACGAGAAATCCATTATCCTGTCGCCTTGCGGCAGGGTTTTGTAGTTCAGTTTAGCGTTATCGCCCTGGTAAACCCATTGGCTTTTGGCTTGGGCATGCGCGTGATTCTTAATGGTGCCTGCAACTAACAGAAGGCAGCCGGCTAAAATTCTCCGGTTCATTATGTAGGGGTATTAATTATATAACAGGTCTTCTAAATAAAACTTATCCTTTTTGCGCATGCTCTCCGCGGCTTTGCTATAAGCAGGCTCGTGATACTTTTGCGCCGATAACAGCAGCACATGGTACAATTCATCCTTGCTGTAAGGCGTGATCTGCTGGTAGGTGAACGGTTTCTGATCTAAGGCATAAGGTAACAGCCAATCCAGCGCTTTGCGGATGCCCCGGCCATCGGCAGTGGTATAATCCCAAAGGTTTACACCGGCCCGGTCACCCAGTTCCGACATATTGATCCAGCCATCTAAATTCATGCTGCTGTAGCCCAGTGCGTTGGTGCGTTCCAATTCCAGTTTTTGTTCACCATCTGGTTCAATTTGTGTGGCGATGCGCTTTCTGCTATCTTCCAAAACCTGTTTGGCCATTGCTGTATTCCCGGTAAACAAGGCAAAGCTTACCACCTGGGTATCATAATGCGTACCGTGGTTGTTTTTGGCATTATGCTCGTCCTTGCCGTTTTTACTGGTGGTCATCCACGTAAGATATTGTTTATACCAATCTTTTATTGCCGCAAGGTTTTGTTTGGTGAACGATTTGGAACCGGCCAGCAAACCCATCCAATCGGCTATATTGGCCAGCGAACGGGTTTCGATGATACCTATCCCCCTACCATCGTTTACACCGCGTACCGCCTGCGCGTAGTTAAGGTTGGGGTTCATTTTAGTTTCCGCATCAAGAAACCATACTTTCAGCAACTCGTTGACTTTGGCGGCATACTTCTCATCGCCGGTAAAATAATAGGCCAGCGACAGGTATTTACACTTGTTATCCAGGTTGCTCAGTAACTCGTGATCGACGATCTTTTTAATTTCGGGGTTGCGTTGTCCGTCTTTGCGGATATAAGGTAAGCCATCCGCCTTTGCCGGATCGGGCCAAAAGTAGGGGGCCATGCTCATATAATCGTGCTTGCTGCCACTTGGCGGGGTAAGCGCCTTTTCCATTACCGAGGCTGGTTTGGCAGTCAGAAATTCATCCGCGCTTTTAACAACGGCGGTCACATCGCTTACCACCTTGCTATCGCCTTTTTTATAGGCCGCTTTTTTATCGGCCATATGTTTAGGGCTTAGCAAAAATACCTCGGGCAGTTGCGCGTAGGTTTGTTGTAAAAACAGCAGGCATAGCAATGCTATTATCAGTTTAGCTTTCATAAATGCAGATTTGGTTTATCGGCCATTGGTTAGCCGCATAATTCAAATGTAACAGAAGCTGTTTGCTTTGCAATACTTGTTTTTAACATGGTATGATGCGGGATTAGCTATTTTTTGATAGTTTTAATAGCAGGTAGGCATGATGATGATTTAACCACAAAGAACACAAAGATAGGAACACAAAGCCCACAAAGCCTTGCGTACTTATGATTTTAACTCAAAAACGAAGCTGTATATCTTTGTGACCTTTGTGCAAAAACTTTGCGCCCTTTGTGGTTAAATTGCCCCTAACATCAGGCGAATAAAAAATTTGAAAATAATTGTCCAAATCCATTACCACCGTCCGTCATTGGGGTGATAATCAAATATTCACTTTAAAAAAACACAAAAAATGAAAGAGTACATGTTATTATTCCGCGGCGGTTTAGATTTCACTACTGCTTCGCCCGAGTTGCTACAGCAATCGATGATGAAATGGATGACCTGGATGGATGGCCTGAAAGCCGATGGCACTTACCTGAGCGGCGAACGCCTAACCCAGCAAGGCGCTGTTTTAAGTGGCCCAGAAAAACAACTGACTGACGGCCCTTATGCCGAGGGTAAGGAAATTGTGGCCGGCTTTATTGCCATTAAAGCAAACGACCTGCAACAGGCTATCGAGATTGCCAAAGGCTGCCCTATTTTTGAATATGATGGCAGTACCGAGGTGCAGGAGATCGCTAAAATGAGATGAGTGAACGCAACCCGCATATCACTCAACTGGCCGACCATCTTTTTCGCCGCGAGGCGGGGAAGATGGTTGCTGTTTTAACGCGGCTGTTCGGTACCGAAAACCTGCAAATGGCCGAGGATGTGGTGCAGGATACCCTGCTGCTGGCCTTTAACAGCTGGCCCGATAAAGGAATCCCCTCCAATCCTACCGCCTGGCTGTATAAGGTGGCCAAAAACAAAGCCATAGATAAGTTGCGGCATAACCGGCATTCGCTGAATACCGATCCGGATGATTTTAGTGAAACCCACGATCAGGCCCTGCCCGATATCACTGGAATGTGGAAGCAGGAACTGCTTGAAGATGATATGCTGCGCATGATGTTTGCCTGCTGCCATCCCAAAATCCCAAAGGAAAACCAAATCACGCTGATACTGAAAACGCTTTGCGGTTTTAGCACCATCGAGATAGCCAAAGCGTTTCTCATCCCCGAAGACACCGTTTCCAAAAGATTGTATCGCACCAAGGAGTTTTTCCGCAGCGAAAAGATCAAACTCGGTATCCCATCGGTAAACGAATTAAAAAAACGGACGGACGTAGTACTGAACGCTATTTACCTGCTGTTTAACGAGGGTTATAACTCTACACAATCAGAATATCTCATCCGTAAGGATCTGATGGACGAAGCCATGCTGCTTTGCCAGTTACTCATCCAAAACAAAAACACCCAGCAACCTGAGACTTACGCGCTGATGGCGCTGATGTGTTTCCACGCCTCGCGTAGCGAAAGCCGTTTAAGTACGGAGGGAGAAATTATTTTACTGAGCAGGCAAGACCGCACCCGTTGGGACGGCCGCCTGATAACCCAGGGCAACCACCTGATGAACCAGGCCGCTTTTGGCGATACCGTTAGTCCATACCACCTGGAAGCGGCAATAGCATTTGAACATTGCACAGCCAACAGTTTCGACACCACCAACTGGAAACGGATACTTGGCTATTACGACTGGCTTTGCCGCATTGCCCCCTCGCCTTTTACAGCCATTAACCGGGCCGTAGCCCTTATGCAGGTAGACGGGCCGCAGGCCGCTTTAACTGCGCTGCAGGATATTCCCGGTACAGAAAAATTCTACTTATATCATGCCATCCTTGGCGAAATTTATATCCGCTTGCATGATTTTGCTTCGGCGAGGATAAGTTTGGAAGGGGCTATAAGCCTGACACGCGCTGCCGCGGAGAAGAAGATATTGCAAGAGAAACTGGCGGCGGTGTTGAATTAGAATTAATAAAAGTATGTGATTGCGAGGAGCGGCGCAAGCCTTGTGAATTGGGGCGACGCGGCAATCACATGGGCAGATCATTGTTGCTTGTCCTATCGGATTGTCACGCTATCGCTCGCAACGACAACTCTTTTTAGGACCTTCCCCTTGGCGAAGGATTGGAAAGGTCACTTCCCAAACGGCGGCCTACCCGTCAACTGGTGATACAGTGGCAAATCATTCCTTGGGGTAGCGGGCAGGTGGAAATTCTTACAATAATAAACCTGCAGGTGCAACTCATCCCGGCCGCTGCGCATAACCGCCACATCGGGCAGCTGCTTTACTTCATCAAAAAATGGCTTTACATCCCTGTTAACGCTTTCTTCGTGTTCCTGCCCTATAATCACGCAATCTTTACCAATAAGGGTATTCGGATCAACCAAAAAAGCCAGGTTGCGGGGGTCATCACTAAAGCAGATCACCGGTTTTTGCCCTTTCAGCGCCCAGTCTACCTTACCGGTTAGCCACCAGCGGGCAGCGCCGGTAAATACGTTGGGGTTGTTCAGCCAGCCTTCTTTTTCAAACCGACCTTTAATATCATCGTAGTCTACGCCTTGAATGGTGGGATCGATATTATCGCCGTGCGCTGCTTTCACTATCCATTTAGGGCCATACCATTGCCAAAAGCCGGTAACCATGTGCAAACTCAGCACGCCAATGGTGATCACTGTAAAACATACCGAAAATCTTAACCAGCGACGGGTTGCCCTGCCCTCCTTATGCGGGCCGTTCAGCTTTTTATCAATAGCATATCCAAGTGGGATAAACAGCATCATATAGCCCGGCGCCTGCCAGTGGAAATGGTATTGCAGATCGGCCCACAAGGTTACCACCGTAAAAAACACCACCGGTAAAATGGCTATCCAAAAATTAAAGCTATAAACCTCCTGCTTGCGCAATTTGTACGATTGAAACAACTGTACCATCAATGGCCACCATACCCATGGCAATAACCATAAGGCCTGGCCACCAATACTGCGTAAAAACCACTCGGGATGTAATGAAACCCCGCCCGCCCGGGACCCCTGGAAAACAAAGGAGGCCCAATTGTTTTGATAATTCCACAGCAATACCGGTAAGGCCAGTACAAAGGCTATTATAATAGCCAGGTAAGGCCCGGGGTGCAGCAACCAGTGCCGTTGATCTTTGTTGGTGCCTACAAACACAAATACGCCTGCAAATAAAAATATCACGTGATATTTACTCAGCGTAGCCAAACCCATCAGCACACCAACCAGCAACCATAAGCCATATATTTTAGCGGTATGATAACGTGCGCCAGGTTGTCCGTTCTGCGGATCGAACATGATCCGGATCATTACATAGGCCGATGCCAGCCAAAAGAACATCAGCGGCGCATCGGGCTGAAACCAGCAGGCGATAGCCACCGTAAATACCGCGCTCAGGTTCATTATTACCACGGCCCAAAAGCCGGCACATGCGTTAAAAAATTTGCGGGTGATCAGGAACAACATCCAACTGGTACCTGCAAACAGCAATACCGCAGGGAAGCGCAGCCCTAAATTATTGATACCGAAAAGTTTTACGGTAATACCGCTCAGCCAAAAAAACAAAGGCGGCTGATCGAAGTAGCTCAGGTTCAGATCGAGCGCGCCACGAAAGTAGTACGATTCGCCGATGCCTAAACCGGTATACGCGGCTATCCACAGCCTTATTAAAAAGGTAACAACAATAAGTATAAGGGTATTTGCAGCCGCGTTGCTCTCGGTTATTTTCTTCATTTATTAAAACTGTAAAGTTTTTACTGAAGCTGCAAAATTAGTGATTAGGAATTAGTTGAAGGGGATTAGTTTTAAAAAGTGATGCTATGGAGATAGAGATCAGTTAAGAACAATTTAGACTTACGATATATAAACTATTTGTCGTTGCATTATGCTTCGCAATTTGACGTATTGAAGCCGCAATTTATACGCCATATCAGGCTTCCGCACACGTTTATTAGACTTTTTTATTGGGTTAACATGAATTTGACCAAAATCAAGCATCTAAAAAATTCAATTAATTGATTATCAAATACATACTCCAAATGTTAACACAAAAATATGTTAAGTTATGTTAACCCTTTTTGCTGGATAAAACACAACCTCGCCTGTTAACGTAAGCGTAGACGCTACATTATAATGAGTTCAAGCGTGGACGCTTGAACTGGCGACAGATATGCCGTTACTACAAATCGCCTTTGCCCTTACCCAACTTATCAAAAGGCACTACCCCTGCGCTTGGCGCCCATTCATCGTACAGGGCTATCATTGCTTTCATTCTGTCGGGGTATTGTGCGCTCAGGTCGGTCAGCTCGGCACGATCGGTCTTGATATTATAAAGCTGCCATTTGTTCTCAGGATATTGCGATACCAGCTTCCAGTCGCCCTGGCGTACGGCGCGGTTGCCTTCATGCTCAAAAAACAGGGCGTTGTTGCCTTTCCACACTTTACCTTGCATCAGTGGCAACAGACTTACGCCTTCGGTTGGGGTAATGTTGCTGCCGTTATAGGTTTTTGGGTAAGCCACGCCGGCTGCATCAAGGCAGGTAGCCATCAGGTCGATCAGGTGTGCTGGTTGGGCGCTTTGGATATGCTTTTTGATGATGGAAGGTCCGTTGGCAATGAACGGCGTAGCGGTACCACCCTCGTATTCCCAATGCTTGAACAGGCGCAGCGGCGTGTTACTTACATTAGCACCGGGGAAACCGTAGGTGGTGAACGATGTCGGGTCGCTGGCGGGCTTTTTGGCCGCGGCCAGTATCTCGGGCAGGAAGCCGTTGCCCTTAGTGTACTCGCTGCTGGCGCCATTGTCAGACAAGAACATAATCAGGGTGTTCTGGTCAACGCCGGTTTCTTTCAGCGCCTGGCGGATGCGGCCAATGTTTTGATCCATCCGATCCACCATAGCCGAATATACCGCCATTTTATCATCAAAGTCAACTTTTTCAGCTTCGGTCAGCGAGTTCCATTCGGGC
The DNA here is from genome assembly GCF_013283875.1 of Mucilaginibacter mali. Lineage (NCBI taxonomy): Bacteria > Pseudomonadati > Bacteroidota > Sphingobacteriia > Sphingobacteriales > Sphingobacteriaceae > Mucilaginibacter > Mucilaginibacter mali. The sequence goes on along the minus strand of NZ_CP054139.1, from coordinate 2,000,423 downwards.
ACGTTCGGATCGCGGGGCGATAGTTTGGTATCTTTAGGTACGATGCCCAGGGCGATCATTTTCTGCAGGCGTTCTTCGCGCAGCACATCCCAGCCTTTCATAAATTTACCTTTGTATTTGGCAATGTCTTCGGGCAAAGCATGCAGCGGCCAGTGCGGACTGGTAAAGGCCATGTATAAAAAGAATGGCTTGCCGGTAGCTTTGTTATCCTTAATATACTTCACCGCGTAATCGGCATAGTTATCGGTAGAGTACCAGTTTGCGCCGGGCGTAAAAGGTTTATCATCCAAAGCAACTGTTAAATGTTGATTGGGGCGATATGGCGCGGTCGGGTTAAAATAGCTGCCCGCGCCATCTATCAAACCAAAATAATGATCGAAACCGCGTTTTACAGGCCAGTTCTCGGGTGCTGTGCCTACGTGCCATTTACCAGCCATGTAGGTATTGTAGCCGCCGGTTTTAAGCACCTCGGCAATGGTTACGCAATTGTGGTTCAGGTAGCCCTGGTAGCCGGGTTCGGTTCGGGTATTCACCATATCGCCTACCCCAGCCTGATGTTGGTACAAGCCCGTTAGCAATGAAGCGCGCGACGGGCAGCAGCGCGAGGCGTTATAAAAATTGGTCATCACCAAACCTGTTTTAGCCATATCATTAATATTAGGCGTTTGGATGGTTGACCCAAAACAATTGATATCCGAGTAGCCCATGTCATCGGCCAGGATGATAATAATATTGGGCTTTTTAGCGATTTTCTTTTGCGCGAAACCTATCGAAGCTAAACAGCCTAATGCAAGCAAAGTGAACAGTTTTTTCATGACCTATATTCAATTTTCTAATGTAGAGACACGATACTTCGTGTCTCATGATATGTTTCTTTTATTACGGGAGACACGAAGTATCGTGTCTCATGATATGTTTCTTTTATTACGGGGAGACACGAAGTATCGTGTCTCTACAATTTATGGCCTGATCAATGTTACCGCCATCAGCCCTATCACCACATCATTGGTATGAGTGGCCAATAGCAAATCTTTTAATTGCTTCGACGGATCAAGCGGCAGATCCAATACTGTAGCCGCGCCGCCATCTACCCCTTTATTGCTGAAGCCTTTTATGCCGGTAAACTTGCGGTTGTTATCTGTTACTTCACCAGTTTTCAGGTGCACACGTAAAGGTCGGGGGGCGTCAATATCAAAAGCGAAGCCATCGTTATCGCAATCCTGCTCAATCGGCCACCAGTTCTCGGGGTTCTTTAACTCCAGCACGGTTTTGCTGCCATCAGTATAAGTTACCGTTACCGTAGCGTTAACCATGCGGCTTTGCATGGGATTGGTTGAACCGGCCATCAGGAAGTAAGCGTGCAACGCCTTGCCGGTTAATGGTACCGTTGCTTGTTTTGGATAATTATCCCAATGCGAGGTAAACAGGATGTTTTTATCGTTGCCCCTATCGATAGCGAATTTTATACCCTGCGGCGTAGTGAACATGCCGTCAACCGATTCTTTTTTGATACCGCTATCATCAATATTGGCCGTAACCAATGGGTAAGCCCAGTTACCGATACCCTGCGTTGGCAACTGCAGCGTAGGCGATTTTGGTCGGGGCGACAGGTATTGGTTTTTGAAGATATTAGTTACCTTATCATTAAAATAGGGTTGCAGGTTGATGGTTTCCGATCTAAGATTTTTAGGGAGCGATACATGCCAATTGATAATGGTGGTATCAAATATCCCCCCGCCTTTTAATCCATTAGGAACAACATTTATGGCATTAGTGCCGGGTAATATGTCCTGAACGGGAATAACTACATCGCTCGATAGGTCATGTTCGGTGGAAACTTCCATTCCACGGCCAGTGTACGGACGATGGTTAATTTTTACATTAACGCTTTTTGAAAGGTAATTGAAGGCTTTAAACCGCAACTCATTCTCGGGCTGCTGTAGCGGAGCAGTAATGTATAAACTTGGCGATATGTTGATATTTATGGACACCCACCAATTTAGGCCAGCGCTACCGATCTTCGCAAAAAAAGTGTGATGCCCGGGATGCTCATCAGCCGTATAATAAAGCCGCTTACCTTGTATCCTGTGATCCCTCAATACATGCTGTGGGTCGGTCACCGCTAATACCGGCATCTTAAAAACAGTATCGACAGTGATAAACTGGTAACAGTTCTTATCTTCGGCAGATGTGTTTGTGGTAAATGTAGTTGCTTTATTCCAGGTTATCTTCAAAGCGTACTTGCTTTGCCTGCCTGCATTAATAACCATTAAAGGCTGTCCCACCGCCGCTTCTGCTGCCCATTGAACAGGTTTACCGTTCAGTGTAACCGAGTTAACCTTTTCTGTAAGCCTTGGTATAATAAATTTAAAATTAGTGCCCTTTGCGAAGTTACTCTCCACCAAATAAGTATCCGATTGCCCGTCGCGTTTAAAATCGAACTTCACATCAGGCACGCTTAACGATGCATAATTCCATTCGGCAGGCAGGCCGGGTTTTATGGTGACGGTATTATTAAGCAGGTCGGGCCGGATACCAAAAAGCCCCTCCACCAGCGAACGGGCGCCCATACCTATCGGGTCACCGAAATCGCGGTACAGTTCGCCGCGCACGGCATCGTAAAATGATATCTGCTGGAAATTACCCGGACTCGCGCCCAAATACATGCTTTCCAGTATGGCGCTTTTCCAAAGTTTGTAGGCATCTTCGGGGCGGTTGCCCTGCCAGTAAGCTAAGGCGGTGTGCAGGTTCTCGGCCATTACCACGTTATTCAGCGACCAATCGTAAGGCTCCCAGTTGGTGGTTGATAACAGGTAATTATCGCCCGACAAGCCTTTGGCTATCACCGGAATGTGCGGAATATGCGTATCCACATATCGCAGCGACTGGTAGGTTTGGAAAGCATCCGGCACATCTGAATCGATAGCGTGATATATCGTCCACAAACCGGCTGATGGATGCAGTAATTGCTCGCCCAGCAGGTCTTTATATTCGGCGTAATTGCCTTGCTTGCTTAGCCATAACTGTTTGTTCATGGCCGAAAGGATATGCGTGGCTTCCTGCTCGTAGGGCTTTGGATCATCGCCTACCAGTTTGGCTAAAAAGGCGGCATCGCGGTTAGCGCGGTAGTTATAGGCCGATGAATGCGTTACCCCACCCCCGCTATACTGCATGGCATCACTGGCCCAAATGGCGCAATAAGCATCGTACAGCCCGTCGCCATCGGCATCGTAATTACGTTTTTCCCAGGCTAAGGATCGTTTGATGGTTGGCCATAGTTTCTTTACCTCGTCCAGGTTGCCGGTCCACTTAAAATGGTTCAGCAACTCGTCTATGTAAACCAGGTTCATGTCGTAATGATGCGGCACGATCTTACCGCCGGGGTTGCGGCTGATATAACCGCTACTGAACATGGCCGTACCCAGTTTCTCTAACTGACGGGCCAAATGCAGGGCGGTGTCCGGCGTAACGGGGCCGCTTTCAGGTTCGGTCATTTGCGATAAGGCGTAACTGCTAAAATGCGACCATGCCCTATCGTGCCAGCCCAGCGGATCGGCTACATAAGGCCCGCGCCAGGCCGGTAACCGCATGCGCCAGGCCACAGCTCCGTGCATGTACGATGGGTCTTCCCAAATACCATCGGCAGCAACGCTTAATGCGCCACCGTATGTATTGATAAAAGGATCAGGTGTTTTAACCTGAACACGCGAAGCTAATTTCTGGCGGGCGGCCTCGGCCGAATTGAATAGTTGTGTTGGTGTGTTAGCACCCAAACTTTTTCCGCTTTGAATCACCCAATATTGATCTTTACCCGGCGTGGCATCTAATACACCGGTTAATACTGGCTGTGTACTTCCTTTCGAATTAAGCAGGCTTAGCGGTGTGCTCAACGCATTGGCATCGGCTACATGTACCTGTTCAGAAACGGGAAATTGACCGAACAGCATACTCTTTACAACCGTCTCTACCTTGTTTTCCCCCTTTCCGGTCTGGTCAATTTCGTAGCGACCGGCTTCGCTCATAGCTTTACCGCTAAAATTGAGGGTGAATTTTTGCTGATCGATAGTGTAAACGTTCCCGTTACAATACTCGGGCTTCAGGTAAAACGAGGACTCCGGATCGGCACCGATATCACCATCGCGCGAGAATTTCTTGCCCGTAGCGCCACCAAATGCCCACAGCAGGTTTACGTTCTTGTTGGTATTACTGAAGTTGGCTTTTACGATGATGTTCTCATCGGCAGAACCGGCCAATACCTGGATGTTCAATGTACCGTTCCCCAACATTGGATCTTTAATGGTGTAGATCATGGTGCCCGGGCGATAGCGGGCTTCGATAGATGCGGTGTTGATGAGCCACTTGCTCTCGGTGCCGCTAACTAACCCAAACTTCAGATTGCCGCCCATACCGGGCAGATACAGGGCAAACTCAGGCAGGTCGCCGGCTTCCACACGGAATGCGGTATTCGTGCCATACAACGCGCGGTTAAAGCGGCGTTTGCCGTTATTGATCACAAAGTCTTGTCCATCGGGATGGTAACGTAATTCACGCTCTATGCCATGCCATAATTTGAGCGATGGCTGGGTTTGGGCATGAGTGCCCGTCGGCAAAAATACTGACGTAAACAAAAAGGCAAACATTAACTGTTTGCCTGATTGGTATAAAATGCTTTGCTTTTTATATTTCAACATTGTGTGCAACCGCATAATATTTCAGCTCGATCATATCGGCCGGTAATTGTTTATTGTTCCAGTATTTGTGGATGGCCAGCGCGGCGCCAATGGCCGTAGCCTGCGCAACCGAAGCGGCATACACCTCGAAATTAGGGAAGGCCTTGGCCAGCAAATTCATGTAGATAGGGTTCTTGCTGAAGCCACCATCAACAAAAATGCGCTTTACCTGTGTATCCTGTATAGCCAAATGCGTGGATGCTTTTTGCTGCTCCATAATATCGGCTATCAGGCAATGGTAGGCTTCTTCGTAGGTTTTAAAACTATTCAGGTCGCGGTCAACAAAAGCTGATTGGTTTACGCCAGTCCCGGCAACACCTGACGGTATAGTGGGTACCAGGTCGGCATCGTAGGCCACCATCTTGTAATAAAAGCTAGGCTTATCAAAATGGGCTGAAATGCGTTTAGTCTGCTGCTCATGCTCATTACCGGCAAATAAGCGCGATGCTTTTACCGGTTTACCGTGATATTCCATGTAGCACAGGCAATCCTGGCTCAGTTCTTCGGGCGTTAATACATTGTTATTGAACGGATTCAAACTAATGCACCAGGTACCGGTAGATATCAGTACAAAGGGCTCGGCAAAATTAGCCAGGTATGGGATCAGCGCGGCAGAACTATCATGCAGCCCCACGCCAACAGCATACGGTTTGCCATCGATGATTACCTCGTCAACCTTATCCGATGGGAAAATCGGAGCCAGTATTTTGTCGATACCTTCCTCTTTTACCCAGGCATGGTAGGTATTTTCGCCAAAGTTCCACAACTGGGTGTGGCAGCCGATACTGGTAATATCCGAATAGAAATTACCGCTAACCAAATGGTTAAGATATTGCGGCAGATGCAGCGAATACTTGATCCGGTTGAACAATTCCGGCTTGCGGTGCTTGATGCGGTATAACTGCATGCCCGAGTTAAGGTTACCCAAAACAGGCGACGCTGTTTCCTGCGCGATCTTCTCTTCGCCGCCGTGCTTGCTGTAAAACTCCTGCTTCAGGTCTTCGGGAAAATCCTTCAAGTAATTGCAAAGCGGAGCGGTAACATCGTTATTGTTATTAAGGTGTACAAAGCTGGCACCGTAGGTTGAAAAATTGATGGCCTTCATGTCGAATTTCTTTTGCGACAGGGCATTTTTCAAAGTTTCGTCTACCCAGCTTTTCAGTTTGGCCACATCCTCGCAGGGATCACCGTCATCGTCGGTGGTCTCATCAAAGGATGTGGTGCGCTCTAAAACGATCTTGTAATACTCGTTGATCAGGAAGAATTTTTTATTGGTCTTGCCTATATCAAAGATCGCTATTACAGGTGTAGTCGTCATATCTTATAAACCGGTAGCTACGGTCTTCTCGCCGCGTTCTTTAATTAAATTACCACGTACCTGCAAGCTGCGGAATACGCCAATTGGGTCTAAAGCACCACCGGCACGTAAGCGCGATTCGGCCACCAGCGGACGAACGTCTGTACGGTAAGCCTGCTGTAATACTTCCTGTGCTAAAGCGGCATCGTTGTTCAACTGCGCTTCAACCAGTTTCTTTTTATCAACCAGTAAGGCCTGCGCGTAAGCTATTTTAATAGCCTCGACAGATTGTAACAGGTCTTCAATCGGGTCTTTTACGTTGTGCGACGCGTCGATCATCCAGCCCAGGTCGTTAGCGTGGTTCATGCCGCGGGCGTCCATACCTTCAACCAGTTCGTTAAAGATCAGGAACAGTTGGTATGGGTTGATGCTGCCTACGGTTAGGTCGTCATCGCCATATTTCGAATCGTTAAAGTGGAACCCAGCCAGTTTGCCTTCCATCATCAGCAGCGAAACGATCTGCTCGATATTGGCGTTTGGCAGGTGGTGGCCAAGGTCAACCAGCGTGTAAGCTTTCGGACCTAATTTGTTTACATACATGTACGATTGGCCCCAATCGGCTACCGTGGTCGAATAGAAATTAGGTTCGTAGCATTTGTACTCCAGGTACATCTTCCAGTCATCCGGCATAGCGGCGTAGATCTCCTCAAGGCTTTCGTAAGTATTTTCAAAGGCTTTGCGGAAATTTAACTGACCCGGGAAGCAAGAACCATCGGCCAGCCAAACGGTTAAGGCATTAGAACCCAGCTCGATGCCCTGTTTAATTACTTCGATATTATGCTCAACGGCTTGCTTGCGTACTGCTTTATCTACATGCTGCAGCGAACCGAATTTATAGCTATGGGCCTGGTTTGACTGGTCCTGGAAAGTATTAGAGTTCATGGCATCAAAACGCAAGCCGTGCTGGGCCGCTAATGCTTTGATGGCTTTGGCATCTTTTGGGATATCCCAGGGGATGTGCAGCGAAATAGCACCACTTGAACGGTTAAGCGCGTGCAGCACGCCAATATCTTCTATCTTCTCTTCTAACGAACGTGGCTCGCCGCCTCCGCTGAAACGGCCGAAACGGGTACCTCCGGTGCCTAAGGCCCAGCTTGGTATAGCGATATTGAACGCCGCTAATTTCTCCATCACATCATCAAGGTTGGCAACTTCGCCGGCCACATAGTCAAATTTACGCTGGTGTGCCGCTGCCTTCTGCTGATTAGCTTCGTCTATCTTATATTTTTCTAACTGCATAATTTATAGGTATATTGGTTATGGTAAATAAAAAACCTCGGTCAATGGTACGCTCACCGGCGAATTATCGGGATTGCTCTCCATAATATCGCCCATATAGGCCCACCATTTTTGCATTACGGCTTGCGCAGGTAAGGTATCAAGGTTTGCCTTGTCGGTTACTTTAAGTACGCCGAACAGGCTATTGGTTTCCTCGTCTAAAAATATGGAATAATCGCTTACGCCGGTCTCTTTCAATAACGCCGATAATTCGGGCCATATTTCGTCGTGGCGCTTTTTATATTCCTCCTTCAGGCCGGGGAATAATTTCATTTTAAAGGCTACTCTTTGCATAGTTATTAGTTGGATTAAGTTGATTAGGTTGATTGAGTTGGCCGAGAAGTTAAAACTACTCACTTAATCAACTTAATCAACCCAATCAACTATTAACTCGCGTTAGCGAACGAAACCAGCAGCTACACCACCGTCAACGTTCACTACGTTACCTGTCGATTTGTTAAGCAAACCGCCGGTAAGCGCGAAGCAGGCGTTAGCGATATCGTCCGGTAAGATGATCTCGTTCAGTAAAGTACGTTTCGCGTAGTAAGCAGGCAGTTCGGCAACGGTGATACCGTAAGCTTTTGCACGGCCTTCGGCCCAGCCACCAGCCCAGATATTGCTATCGCTGATCACCGCGTCAGGGTTAACCACGTTCACACGGATCTTATCTACACCCAGTTCGGCAGCGTTAAGGCGGCTCAGGTGCATTTGCGCAGCTTTGGCACTACCGTAACCAGCGTTGTTAGGGCCACTAACCAAAGCGTTTTTGCTTACGATGTTGATGATATCGCCACCAATGTCCTGTTTCTTCATTACAGCAACAGCGGCTTGAGTGATCATGAACTGGCCTTTCACCAATACATCATATAATAAGTCCCAATCTTTTTCGGTATGATCGGCAATAGTTTTAGAGATAGACAGACCGGCATTGTTCACGATCAGGTCGACACCGCCAAATGCCAGGATAGACGCGGCTACCGCGCCGGCAATATCTTCGCCCTTGGTAACATCTAATACAGCTGTAGTGTAAATGTCTTTACCAAATAATTTCTTAAACTCTTCACCAGCCTCAGCTAAACGCTCGGCATTCATATCGTTAAGTACCACTACGGCACCTTCTTCGGCAAATTTTTTGGCGATAGCTTTACCAATACCACCGGCACTACCGGTAATTAAAGCGATACGGCCTGATAATGCTTTCGGCTTAGGCATACGCTGTAATTTAGCTTCTTCCAACAGCCAGTACTCGATATTGAAAGCTTCCTGGCGTGGCAATGAAGTATACTCAGAGATAGCCTCGGCGCCTTTCATTACGTTGATGGCGTTGATATAGAACTCGGCAGCAACACGGGCGGTCTGCTTATCTTTAGCAAAAGTGAACATACCTACACCAGGGTACAGGATAACCACCGGATTAGCATCGCGAATGGCCGGGCTGTTTGGGTGCTTGCAGGTATTGTAATAATCCTCGTACATTTTGCGGTAAGCCTCAAATGCAGGGGTTAAACGCGCTTTTAGGGCGGCAACATCGCTCAGGTCCTCGCCTGCTTCCAGTTCCAACACCAGCGGGCTGATCTTGGTACGCAGAAAGTGGTCAGGGCAGCTGGTACCCAGTGGAGCCAAACGGCCAAGGTCGTTAGAGTTGGTGAACTCTAATACACGGGCATCATCGGTAAAGTGACCGATCATTTTGGTTTTTGACGAGCAGAAACCACGCAGTATCGGCGCTAAAGCAACTGCCTGTGCTTTACGAGCTTCGGCTTCTAAGCTCTCTATTTTCTGGCCGCCAAATACCGGGCCTTTTTTACCATAGTTTTGCTCCAGGTATTCAGCACATTGCTCAATTACCTCAAGGGTGTTCATATAGCTTTCGTAAGCGGTATCACCCCAGGTGAACAAACCGTGCGAGCCCAGCATGATACCACGGATGCCCGGGTTCTCATCAAGGCATTGTTTCAGTTGCAGGCCAAGGTCGAAACCTGGTTTTTGCCACTCAACCCAACCAATAGTACCACCGAATAATTCTTCGGTGATCTTTTTGCCATCCTTAGCGGCAGCTATCGCGATAGCCGCGTCGGGGTGCAGGTGGTCGATGTGCTTAAATGGCAGGAAACCATGCAGCGGGGTATCAATTGAAGGGGCTTTTGAAGCAAGGTCGTAAATGCAATGGTTAAACAGCTCAACCATTTCGTCTTCGTGCTCGATGCCACGGTAGACATTTTTCAGGCTGCGCAAACGGTCTACATACAAAGCGGCTAAACCACTTTTTTTCAGCGTACCGATGTCGCCACCCGAACCTTTTATCCACATCACTTCTACTTCCTCACCGGTCAGGGGGTCTTTGGCCATGGCTTTGCACGAAGTATTACCGCCGCCATAGTTGGTTAAACGCAGATCGGCGCCCAACAGGTTAGAACGGTATATTAATAGTGCTACCTCATCGCCGGCCAGCTCTGCCGCCTTTGCATCATCCCACAGGTAACTTACATGCTTAAAATCAATCGTGTTAACTGACATATTGTGTTTAATATAAAAAATTAAGGTTTTATAGAGTTGCCGTAGCCTACTATCACTACCGAAAGTATGATGGTGATAATACCTACTATAACAGTTGTAAATGCTTTCTTGCTAACGCCTTTCCATTCCTTCAGCACCAATCCCCAGGTGTTGGCAATCAGGATGATAAAGGCCATGTGTAATATCCACGAGCTGGCGCCATTGCCTAAGCGGCTTTCGCCCATGCCGTAGAAAAAGAACTGCAGGAACCAGGTAGTACCGGCCAGTGCCGAAAACAAATAGTTTTTTAATAAGGGGGTTCTGCTATCAGTGTAGTTACCGAACGTTTTGTTACGCGCGTTCAATATCATACACCATATAAAGTTAGTGGTTAAACCGCCCCAAAGTATCACTACATAAGTAACATTGTTTTGATAAAGGAAATTACCCTGGTTAGGGTGAATAGCCTTCCATGCATCATTGGCGATATTAGCCATGCTTTTACCGGCATCTATACCGAAGGCGAAGCAGGCGCTCAACACACCCGATATGATAGCTACGGTAATACCCAGGCCAAACTTATAATCGCTGTTATTGGTTGCGACTTCCTGATCTTTAGAAAGTTCCCTTTCTTTTAAACTACCTGCCCTGCCGCATATAATAATACCCACTACGCAAACTACTATACCAACCAGCACCCATTGTCCCCATTGCGTAGTAGCCAGTGTTTCGATAGTGTCTTTACCCGGCTGCGGTTTGAACTGGTAATATATAGACGGCACAAGTGAACCGAATACCGAACATAAGCCTAATATAATGGTGCTGCCTAAGGATACACCCAGGTAGCGCACACCTAAACCATAAGTTAAACCGCCAATCCCCCACAGTACGCCAAAAATATAAGTGTACGTTAACACACTACTATCAGCACTCCTGATAATATCCATAAAATGCGGAATAGTTAACCATGCTGCCAATGGCGGCACGATAAGCCATGAGAACAGGCCGCCTACTATCCAGAAGCTTTCCCAGGCCCACCCTGTTACCTTTTTATAAGGTATGTAAAAACTTCCGGAGGCAAAGCCGCCTATAAAATGAAAAATAACCCCAAAAATGATCTCCATTTGTTATATCTGTTATAATTGGTAATTGACGGACTAAATTTAGAAAAGCATAATATAGTAGCTATCATGCACTGTCATGGTTAAAGTGTTAATAAATAGCTTTATTTTTTGATAGTTAGTGTATTAAGCCAGCCATCATGCACCGTCATGATTAATTTAAGATTTGTTAGCATTTTATCGCGAATAAATTTACATTTAGGCCCCAATAGTACTAACCAGTTTTGTGATAAGGCCATGAAATCTTCTTTATTCTTAGAATACATTTATATTGACTATTACTCATCTACCCCAAAGTACCTGCAGTTAGCCAATTCTATTATTCAAAGTGTACGGGAAGGAAAGCTGACGAAGAATGATACACTGCCCTCTATAAACGAGCTGAACTACAATTTTGAGATCTCGCGCGATACGGCTGAAAAGGCTTATAAATACCTGAAGTCCATCGGGCTGTTAGGATCGGTGCCCGGCAAGGGATATTATATTAAAAACGCCGAGGCCGAACAGCAATATAAGGTTTTCCTGATATTTAATAAGCTTAGTCCGCACAAAAAAATATTGTACGATGCTATTGTGGATGGCTTAGGTAACGAAGCCGCCATCGATTTTTATATTTACAATAACGATTTCGCCTTCTTTAAAAAGCTGCTGCAAAACAAAAGCAACGATTATACCCATTATGTGATCATTCCCCATTTTATGGATGGCGGTGAGAATGTGCACGAGATCATCAACACCCTGCCAAAGGAAAAACTGATCTTACTGGATAAGTTGGTGCCCGGCGTAACCGGCGATTTTGGCGCGGTTTATGAAAACTTTGAGCGCGATATCTTCCACGTGCTGGAGGAAGCGCTACCTCAACTTAGCAAATACAATACGCTAAAGATCATCTTCCCCGAGTATACTTACTTCCCTAACGAGATATTGAAAGGCTTCTTTAGCTTTTGCATTCAATACGCGTTCAGCTATAAGGTAGTGCACGATATCCAAAGTGAGCCTATTAATAAAGGTGAGGTATTCATTAACCTGATGGAGAATGACCTGGTGATCCTGATCGAGCGCATCCTGTCAACCAAGTTAAAAATTGGTGAAGATATCGGCGTGATATCCTACAACGAAACCCCGCTTAAAAAGATCATCCTTAACGGCCTGACCACCATCTCTACCGATTTTGAGAAAATGGGGGAAATGACTGCCGATATTATTAAAAACGGCACCCCATCTAAATTTGAGGTACCGTTTTATTTGACCTTAAGGTCGTCTTTATGAAATGTCTTGTCATTGCGAGGAGCGTAGCGACGCGGCAATCTCATAAGCAGGTCCACTTCGATTGTCCTATGGGATTGCCACGCTATCGCTCGCAATGACAAGCTCTTTTTAGTTCCATCCCCTTGGGGAGGGTTAGGGAGGGGTTCTAATTCTTCAACTCCAGCACTACAACACTATGCGCCGGCAGCACCACCGATACGATACCACCCTCCTTTTTAGCACCTGAAAATGGCGCGATCTTTATTTTACCGGGTTCTTCAAAGGTATTAATATCGGTAAGCTTGGCCGATGTAAGGATTTGCCCGGTTACATTGTTCCAGTTGATATCGCCCATATTGGCTTTTATAGTGATATCCTTCGATGCATCCAGATTTACAAATGAGATATGCACCTTGCCCGAGGCATCCTGCGAGGCAGAGGCATTTACTGCCGGTATCTTTTGTCCGTTCAGTTCATAATCCGGCGCGTCCAGTTTCATCGGTAAAAAGCGGGCATCCTGGTGTACTTTGTATAGATCGAAAACGTGATAGGTCGGCGTCAGGATCATTTTCTCTTTTTTAGTCAACACCAGCGATTGCAGCACGTTTACTGTTTGCGCCAGGCAAGCCATCTTCACACGCTCGCAATGGTTGTTGAAGATATTAAGGTTAGTTCCGGCAATCAAAGCATCGCGCATACTGTTTTGCTGATAAAGGAAGCCGGGGTTGGTGCCGGGTTCTACATTGGTCCATATCCCCCATTCGTCAACCACTAAAGCTACTTTTTTAGCCGGGTCGTACTTGTCCATAATGGCCGAATGTTTGGTAACCAACTCCTCCATTTTCAGGCAGTTTTGCATGGTTTTAAAGTAATCGGCTTCGGTAAATTGTGTAGCCGAGCCTTTATCTTTCCAATCGCCGGTTGGCAGGGTATAATGGTGCAGCGCCAAACCCCACATGCGGGTACCCACATTCTTCATCAGCGATTCTGTCCAGTTATAGTCAGCATCGCTTGGGCCAGTAGCTATCTTTTTCAGTTTAGCGTCATGATAATCCTTAGCAAAGGCGGCATATCTTCTAAACTCGTTGCTATAATACTCGGGCGTCATATTACCACCGCAGCCCCAGCTTTCGTTACCTACACCCCAAAAGCTTACTTTAAACGGTTCCGGGTGCCCGTTAACTTTACGTAGGTTAGTGAGCGGACTTGCGCCATCAAAATTGAGATATTCTACCCAGTTCGACATTTCCTGAACGGTGCCGCTGCCTACGTTACCCGAAATATATGGCTCGCAACCCAGCAGGTTGCACAGTTCTAAAAACTCGTGGGTGCCGAAGCTGTTATCTTCGGTTACGCCGCCCCAGTTAGTGTTCACCATTTTAGGGCGGTTAGCGCGTGGGCCAATGCCATCGCGCCAGTGATATTCATCGGCAAAGCAGCCGCCGGGCCAGCGCAGGTTTGGGATCTTTATTTTACGCAGCGCCTCCACAATATCCATACGGATACGGTCCTGCTTTTTTACCGGCATGTTTTTATCTACCCAAAAACCATCGTAAATACCACGGCCCAGGTGTTCGGCAAACTGACCATAAATATGTTTGCTGATCACCAGCTTTGAATCGTTGCTGATAGTTGCTTTGGCGGTTTGTCCGTACGACCATAGGCTGGTAGTACACAGCAATGCGCCCGCGATAAAGTACTGTAAAGGTTGCTTCATTTTTTAGATTTGATTGGTTTACACCGTAAATCTAAAAAATATTAATAAATGTACAAAATACAATTATTGTTATTTTTTATCTGCGGGGTGTACAATTTTAGCCAACTCTTCCGGTGTGATCTTCAATATCGTACCATGGCGGATGCCTTTTGGCAAACTGATCTGATCTGATATCTCTGTCCAGCTTTTCAAATCGGTAGATGTTACGGCGCCATATTTATGCTGGGTATATTTATCAAAATAAACTATCCACTTATCACCTACTCGCAAGGTGGTCGGTCCTTCGGCCCAGTAATTTCCGGTGATAGGATCCAATGGTTTGCTGTATGGGCCGGTCAGTTTATCGGCATAAGCTATCTTGATGTTTTTTTGTGGCGGGCGCGGTGTCTCATCCTTAAAGAACATAATAAAGCGCTTGCCATCAGGCACAATGGTAGCGTCGATACTGTTAAAACCGGGGTCGAACAGTAATTTGGTCGGCGTATAGGTTTTAAAGTCTTTAGTGGTGATGTAATAGATGCGGTGGTTATAGCCCTTTTCTACCAGCGTATCTGTTGGATATTTACCCTTGATAGTTGTAGCCCAATAGATCATGTATGTTTTTGATGCCTTATCGTAAGTGATCTCGGGTGCCCAGCAGTTGAGCGCGTTGGCTTCTTTTTCCATCACCGGCAATTGCTGCTGCTCCGACCAATGTATCATGTCGGCCGAACTGGCGTAGCCAATGCCTTTATCGGTCCAGCTATCGGTCCACACCATGTGGAAGATACCATCGGCACCACGAATGATGCAAGGGTCGCGCATTAGCTTATCCTTCGATACCATTGGGGTAAGGAAAGAACTATCTCCTTTCAATGCTGTCCATTTCAAGCCATCGTAGCTATAGGCTAAATGTAAACCATCCTGCCCGTTGTTTTTAAAGTAACTAAAAAGGTAAACTTCCTTTGCCTGCTGAGCAGAGGCATTAAAACTAATAGCAATAAGTAGCAGAAATATGAACTTTTTCATATAGCGATTTTAATTTTCATTCCGGAGAGCCGATCGGTTTATACTTCAATAATAGGTTAAAGGCAATAATCCATCCTTATTTTACCGTATGGAACAGGATGGTTTATTATGCCCGGTAAAATATATTTGTTATACCATTATAACCGTCAAACATACGTTTATTTTTATTTATCTGTTCATATCAGCGAACCCAAAAAATTATGAAACCCAGGTTTTTATTAATGATTGCGCTTGTTTTAAATTTAGCAGCAATTAAACACACCTTTGCGCAAAGTAATCATATTGCCGATAAGCCTTTATTTCACGATCCCGTTTATGATGGTGCAGCCGATCCGGCCATTATCTGGAATAAGAAAGCGAAAAAGTGGTGGATGCTCTACACCAATCGCCGCGCGACGGATGAGAACGCCAAAGGGGTTACCTGGGTACATGGCACGCGTATAGGCATCGCCGAATCGGCTGATGGCGCGCACTGGAA
This sequence comes from Mucilaginibacter mali, assembly GCF_013283875.1. Lineage (NCBI taxonomy): Bacteria > Pseudomonadati > Bacteroidota > Sphingobacteriia > Sphingobacteriales > Sphingobacteriaceae > Mucilaginibacter > Mucilaginibacter mali. Next base: position 1,984,990 of record NZ_CP054139.1, on the reverse strand, counting down.
ATATGTAGATACTGCAAATATCAATTACCGGCCCGATTCGGGTTTTACCCATTGGGCCCCCGCGCTGATAGAAAATAAGGGCTTATACCATATGTACCTCACCTATGTGCCGGGAACATTTACCGACTGGAACCATCCCCGCGTAATTGTACACTTAACCAGTAAGGATTTGCGCAACTGGAAGTATGAAGCAGTTTTAAAACTGGTGAACGAAAAGGTAATAGACCCATACGTGGTCAAATTGCCCGACGGCACCTGGCGCATGTTTTACAACAATGAAAAGGCCGGTAAATCCATTTATTATGCCGATAGCAAAGATCTGTACAACTGGACGGATAAAGGACAGGCCGTGCATGATATGGCCGGCGAAGGCCCTATAGCCTTTAGCTGGAAAGGACATAACTGGCTGATAGTTGATAACTGGAAAGGGCTGGGTGTATACAGTAGCGACGACTGGCTAAACTGGAAGCGGCAGGAAGCACGACTTGTGGAAAAACCAGGTACAGGCAAGGAGGACAACGCCAAAGGCGACCACGCCGATGTGGTGATCAGTAACGACAGGGCTTACCTGTTTTACTTTGTCGAAGTCAGGAAGCGTAGCTGGATACAGGTAACCGAATTGAAGTATAATGCTGATGGTACCCTTAGTTGCGACAGAGATGCACCAACAGAGATAAATTTGACACAGCCGAAGTAATATTATTATTTTAGGTGAACCAATATCTGCTGATAATGAAAAGATCGATACTACTGATAGTTTTCCTGTTTGTTTGCACCTCATGCGCTCCAAAAAAAGAGCTGAGCTGGGCCGCCATTGGCGATTCCATCACCTACCTGGACGGGCATCCAGAAGAAGCCAATAACCGCACCACGCTTGGTTATATGGCACGCGTGTGTGAAGAGTTACCCAACATCCATTATATTAACTACGGCCATAACGGCTGGACTACCGCCCGCATGGCTGCCGCTATTGAGGGTTTAAATGTGATGAAGGCTGACATTTACACCGTTTATTTAGGTACTAACGATTGGTGGGGCAGCAATACCTTAGGCACCCTGGATGATTACAAGAACAGCACCGGCAATAAAACCATGTACGGCGCGTACCGAACCGTCATCAATAAGATCCGCAGCCAGAACAGCGAAGCAAAGATCATCCTCATCACGCCTATGCAACGCGGGGATTTTGTTTACGTAAAAAACTTTAAGAACAACGCCTACGGATCGTACAAAGAGAAGAACGGGCATCAGCTATCTGAATTTGCCGACGCGGTTAAAAACATTGCCCAATTGGAGAACTTTGAACTGGTAGACCTTTATTACAAAAGCGGCATTACCCCCGCTAATGTTGTAAAATATAAGCGATTGAAAGATCCTAAGACCGGGCAGTACAAAAACTTTACCTATCCCGAATATACCACCGTTCCTTTCGATCCGGTAGCGGATGAGTACCCCTACCCTATAGATGCCATTGATATGACCTACGATGGTTTACATCCGTCGGATAAAGGGCTTTCAGTTATCGCGAAGATGTTAGTTGGGGTGATGAAGAAGTATTAGACCTCTACAATTGTCATTGCTGCGAGGAGCGGCGGGAGGAAATGAGCGAAAGCGCGACGTGGCAATCTCATTGGCAGGTCCACGATGAATGTCCTATGGGATGCCGCGCTATTGCTCGCAATAACAAGTTTCTACAACCTATTTCCCTACAAACAACTTCTTCTCGTAAGCCGGCATTTTAAACAGCTTATCGCTCGGGTCTAAACTTGGCCAGCCGTCCTTATCCATATAAAGCGGTTTAATATTCAGTAACGATTGCCCGTTGAATGCGCGGGTATAGGCATGGTAAACAATATAAGTTGTATCGCCCTGCGCGAAGAAACCATTATGTCCACGGCCAGGTTCGTCGTAATTGCCGGCTAAAAACACAGTGTATTTGTTGTCGGTCCATGCATTACCCTCTTTAGTAAGGTACGGCCCTTTCACAGTTTTAGCGCGGCCAACAACGATTTGATAGGTACTTTCCAATCCTGCGCAACATTTTCCGCGCGATGCGAAGACGTAGTAATACTCAGGCCCTTTAATAATAAAACTGCCTTCGCCAAGGCTGGTGGTGATGGTAGTAAGCTCGGGCTTATCGCCGAATGGTTTACCGGTTTTAGGATCAAGCTCGACTAAGCGCAACCCACCTTTGTAAGATCCGTACAGCAAATATTGCTTACCATCGCTATCCTGGAAGAAGTTCGGGTCGATCACGTTCACATTCTCGCCGCCGTTCCTGAAATCGATCACTTTGCCCTCATCCACCCATTTGTAATCGGGGCTGTTACGATCTAAAGTTACATTGGTAGCATAACCCACACTCGAGTTAAAGTTCATCCAGGCCGAAACCGAATAGTACAGATGATATTTACCATTGGCGTAATGAATATCAGGCGCCCACAGGCCAACCTTATCGGGGATGTCATTATTCCACCAGCTAAACTTCGCGTCCCTTCCAAACACGCTGCCTGCATTCTGCCAGTTGATCATGTCTGTGGATGATTTCATATTCATGCCGGTGGTCAGTACGTAATAAGTGCCGCCTGCCTTTATCATCACCGGGTCGTGTACGCCCAAACTGCCGTTCAGGCCATTATTGCTGATATTCAAATCGGGCCTGGGGCCCCGCTGGGCTTGCTGATTTGCGGGTGGGCTTGCGGGCGGCGTAGTTTGCGCGTTAGTTATATAAGCTATGCCCGACAGCGCTATTGCGATGCCTGTTATAAAATACCTGTTCATTTTATATTGGTTAAATAATACCCGTTACTTTTTAGCTGACTGCTTACCCTTATACTTGATCAGCGTAATATTGGGCTTAGGTGGCGGCTGCATATCATCGCCCATATAAAAACCGGTATGCGGTGGCTGGTTGTAGGCCACATTTTGCCAGGCAATACTTAAGCGATATTGCGGATCGTGCATAAAGGTGTATAGCTTGTGCGTGGTGGGTATAGTGGTTGTGAAGATGCGTAACTCCTTACCATCAGCTGTGCGATAAATGGCTTCCTCGCGCCAGTCGCCTAAAATATCTGCCGATAAACATGGTGTAGATTTGGTGCCGTTGTTGGATAAGCAATTGTACTGGCGGGCGTTGACGATATTCACCATCCGCTCGTTCATGTAATCCCATTTATCGATGCTGGTTCCGTTCAGCAATTCGCTTTGCAAATCGCCATCCCAAAATATGCCGAAGTTTACCGATGGGTTCTTTTCCGATATCTTATTGCCTTTGGCATCCCACATCCCTGTTAAACCGGCGCCTGCCACCCAACATTCCGAACCACGATATCTTGGATCGACATTTAAGGCCAAAGCCCTACCCGGCCCTTCGCCATCGCCACCAGCCTTTACCGATGCCTTTTTCCAAAGCACCTCGCCTGTACGGGCATCACGGAAGTTTGCGCCGGCGTCCGAGAATCGCTCCTGTGTATCAAACACTTCCAGCCCAGGCCGGTCGGGATCAAGATCGCCGACGTGCAGCGCATCGGCATGGCCAATGCGGGTGGAGTATAAGCCTTCGCCGTTATCATCCAGCGTCATAGCGCCATAAATGATCTCGTCCTTGCCATCGCCGTCCACATCGGCAATACTCAGATTATGATTACCCTGTCCCGAGTACGGGTTCGAGCGGTCTTTACTATCAAAGGCCCATCGCTTAACCAACTTACCGCCTTTCCAATCGTATGCGGTAACGAAGGTGCGGGTATAGCAGCCTCGGCTCATGATCAGGCTGGGGTGCACGCCATCGAGGTAGGCCACCGCCCCTAAAAACCGATCCATACGGTTACCGTAGCCATCGCCCCACATATCCTTCAGTTGTTGTGTTGTCGGATTCAGGTTGTCAGGATAACGGGCCGGGATAAAATCGATGGTGTTCATTGCAGCGCCGGTCATACCGTTAAACATGGTCAGGTATTCCGGGCCGGAAAGGATATACCCCTGGCTGTTGCGCCAATCCTTAGTACTGTCGCCAATTACTTTACCTACGCCATCTACAGTACCATCGGCGGTTTTGCAGGCCAGTTCAGCACGGCCGTCGCCGTCAAAATCGTACACCATAAACTGGGTGTAGTGCGCGCCCTCGCGGATGTTAATGCCAAGGTTGATAGTCCACATAAGCGTCCCATCTAACTTGTAAGCCTGTAGTATCGGCTTATCGGTATAACCAGCCTGCGAATTATCGTGCGCTTTACCGGTTTGATGCAAGATGATCTCGTATTCGCCGTCGCCATCCAGATCGGCTACCGATATATCATTGGGCGTATACCCGGCCGGCGTTTGTAATGGTACCGATAAGTAGGGCTGCACAGGCGAATTAGCCGCAAGTGTAAAAGCCTCACTTTGCTGTTGTTCTTTTCCTTTAAGTACGGGTTTTACAAAGTAAGCATTGGCCTGGGTGAAATCTATCTTAACATCCGAGAATATGGTAGCCCCCGTAATCGGCGATTTGTTCAGTTTTACCGGGCTTGCGTTACCTGTTTTGCGATACAGGTTAAAAGCCATATCATCCGGATCGGTGCCGAGTACACGCCAGCTTATAAAAACGCTATCGCCGGGCTGATGTATAGCTACTACTCCCCTGCCTAAATATTCCATTTGGCGCTGGGCAAAAAGGCTTATGGGGATGATCATCAGTATCCCTGCGCGGATCATCAAATTAAACAATAGCTTCATACCTGTATTTTAAAGGGTTTATTTTTTAACCGGTTGAACCAAAACGATATTAGGTTTAGGCAAAGCTTTCATACCATAACCCAAATAAAAACCCACATGCGGCGGCTGGTTATAGCCCGAGTTTTGCCAGGCAATGGCGTCACGGTATTGCGGGTCGTGCATCAGCGTGTATATCTTATGCTTGGTTGGGATGGTGGTGGTATAAATGCGCAGGCTTTGGTTATCGGCACTGCGTAATATCACCTCTTCGCGCCAGTCGCCAAACAAGTCGGCACTTAAGGCCGGGGTTGATTTTGAACCATTGTTAGATACGGCACCGGTGGCGGTAAAGATGCGTCCTTTTCCATATTTATCAATGTGGTTACCATCCAGCAATTCGCGCGTCAGGTCTCCGTCCCACCAGCAAACAAAGTTTACCGATCCGGGGGCAGGCCCTATGCGATTACCATGGATATCCATCAGGTCCGAACCGTTCCACCACATCTGCGCCCCTACGCGGGTAGTGTCGATATTCTCGGCTACGCCACGGCCAAGGTCTTTATCCATGTTGCCTTTATACAGTGTTTCACCGGTTTGCGCATCATAAACCGTAGCGCCGGGGCCTTTGGTATTGTCCTCAATTTCGTGAATACCGAAAACCTCCAGTCCTGGCCGTTCAACATCCAGATCGGATACGTGCAGCGCGTCGCCGTGGCGATAGCCGGTTGTAAACAAGCCTTTTCCGTCATCATCTACCACCATCGACCCGTAAACGATCTCGTCCTTACCATCGCCATCCACATCGGCCACGCTAACCGTATGATAGCCCTGGCCCGAGTATGGATTTTCCCCATCTTTGCTATCGAACACCCAGCGCGAGGTGAGTTTGCCGCCGCGCCAATCCCAGGCAGCTAATACCGAACGGCCATAATAGCCACGGCACATTACCACACTGGGGTGCACACCATCCAGGTAAGCTACGCAGGCGTTAAATCGGTCTACACGATTGCCGGTATTATCGCTGCCGCCGTTGCCGCCATGTCCGCTCCAACCTGCTGTTGGATAGCGGTTCGGGATATAATCGGTAGTGGCCAAAGCCTCGCCGGTACGGCCGCTGAAGATGGTAAAGTACTCAGGCCCATCAAGAATCTTTCCGTAAAAGGTATTTCGTGGGTCTACATTGGTACGGCGCCAGTGCTTGGTGCTATCGCCAATTACCTTGCCTTTTCCGTCAATGGTGCCATCGGCAGTTTTACACGCAAATTCGGCTATGCCATCGCCATCCAAATCAAAAACGATGAATTGCGTATAATGCGCACCTTCGTGGATGTTTTCGCCAAGATTAATTTGCCATAACATGGTGCCATCCATTTTATAAGCCTGGAATATCGGCGCGTCCGTCAAGCCCGGCGATGGAGTATCCCGCCCACGGCCAGTTTGATGGAGGATGATCTCGTATTCGCCATCGCCGTCCAGATCGCCCACCGATACATCGTTGGGTGTATAACCCGGCGGCGTTTTCAACGGGATATTGATGTATTGCTGCACCGGGGCATTGGCAGCCAATATAAATGGTTTGCATGCCGCGCCCTCCTTACCTGCTGTAACTACTTTTACGAAATAGGAATTGGTTTTACTGATATCAACCCTGGTATCAACATAATTAGTACTTTCCGTAATAGGCTGTTTGTTCAGCTTTACAGGGGCGGCACTACCGGTTTGCCTGTACAGGTTAAACGCGATGCTTTGCGGCTCGGTACCCAACATACGCCAACCTACGTAAACCGAGTCGGCGCCTTTGTGTATAGCTATCATCCCGCGGCCAAGGTTTTCCATCTGTCGTGGCTGCGTTACTTTGGTTACCTTTTTGGCAGGCAGGTTAAGTATAGATGGGCCGGGGCCTTGTGCATATGCAAAAGTAGCACAACAGGCAATTGATAAACATGTGGTTAAGTGCCTTAACCCTGCTGATCTGAAATTGTAAAGTTTTCTCATAAGTTTTCCGTTACGCCACCAGGCGTTTAATTTAGGTTTACAATATGGTATAAAATGGAGCCTTTCGATAGACTGAAAGGCTCCTTTAGGTTTAAGGATCATTGCGGGTTTGGTATCCCCGCCGATGTTATACAGGAAACCCCCTATATTAATTATTTAGCCGCTACACCTGCCATTTGTTGCGGCATGCTGCCAGTAATACCACCTTTGATATCCACCGCCTTGCTGTCAACTTTTAAAGTCGCGCTGGTTAAACCCGGGCGGCTGGCTGTTATAGTGATGGTGCCTGCTTTTTCTGTTGAACGGATAGCTACACGGTTAATGCCGCACTCGGTATCCAGGTACAGGTTATTGGTGGTGTTCAGTTTGGCCGCGTTAAAACCACCACGCCATACAACAGGGCCGTTCACGGCAAAATCAACCTTTGCTTCATCGGTAGGTACGCGACGGCCTTTGGCATCAACCACCTCAAAATCAATAAGGGCTACATCGCTGCCATCAGCCACCAAGCCTTGCGGGCCTGTATGCAGGGTAAGCTTTATTGCCTTAGCTTCGCCAGCGGTTTGGATTTCCTGCTGAGCTACTACTTTCCCCCCTTTTGTAGCAACAGCTTTAATGGCGCCGGGCGCAAACACCACATTAGGGAAAGCGTAAATGCAACCGGTATTATCATCGCTTGGGCGCTCCATTACAGGGGCATCGCCTTTTTTAATAGTATCCTTAAATACGGTAGGTTTGGTTTGAACACCTACCGATTTGCCGTTTACAAACAATTCAACCTTATCGCAATGCGTAGCGGCTACGTACATCGCTTTTTTAGTACCTGCCGGATAATTCCAGTGGCCAATGATATGCAGATCTGGCTGCTCATTCTGCATAACCCGGGTTACATAATACATGGGTTTAGGTAAACGTACGCCATCAACCTTACCGCTTACCCGCAGTACGTAACTACCCTGCTGGCGACCGTCGGCATCCGAATCGGAAAAGTATATCGAACAATAAGCCGCCCATTTAGAATGCGCCGGATCGGTATTGCTGATCATATTGGTTACATAACTGTTGTAACGTGTTGCACCAGCCAAAGCAAATGTCTCCGAATTCCAGTGCCAGGTATCTACCGCACGGCCATCCGAACCAGTACCCAATTTTGGTTTGAAGCCGAAATGCGGCGGGGTATAATCGTCCCATACATTACGACCGGCCTCGTCCCTGAAATCCTCGGTCTCGATCAGCGGAGCTTTATCGCGTCGCGAGATACTATAGCCACGGAAGATATCATCGCCCGAAACCCTATCAGTTTGCGGGGCCTGCCCTATCATCACACCGTAATACTCAGACATGGGAGTCAGTGCTTTATTGGCTTCGGCCAAATCGTTATCGCGTGTTCCCATTACGCGGCCTCCATGCGGGTCAAGTTCTTTGCGCAGGGCTACCATCTGGTTCATTTGTTCGGGTGTTACGATGGTATTCCCTGCTTCCCAAAAAAGTATACTTGGGCTGTTGCGGTAAAATATCATCGAGGCGCGCATTACTTCCGCGCGCTGGTCCCATTGGCGGCCGGTAACCATGCGTTCCTTATCGCCTGCCGGGCAAACCTCAATTACGCCAAATCTGTCGCAGGCAGAAACATCGGCCGGTTGCGGCGATACGTGCATCCAGCGCAAATAATTAGAGTTGCTTTCGCGGATCATCGACATGGTATAATCGTGCATCCAGTCTGGATAGCCACCACCTAAGCCCGCCCAGTCGTTTGCCGATCGCTGCGCGAAACCGGTTAGCCAAACAAAGCGGCCGTTTAGCCAAACACCGCCTGTCCCAACACCGCCTTTAAACTCAACCTTACGGAAACCGGTTTTGGTATCGCAAACGTCAACCACTTTTCCGTTTACGGTAAGCATCGAGTATACATGATACAGATAGGGATCTTTCACATCCCAAAAACGGGCATCGGCTAAAGTTCCTTCAGCGGTAAATACTTCTTTTTGGCCGGCAACCAGGTCAGACGTATTGCCTTCAAGTTTAGCTTTGATATTACCTTCATTATCCACCACTACGGCCGATAAGGTTATCGATGCATAATCGCCGGCAACCTCATTAGATACTTCAGCTTCTACCTTAATGGTAGCTGTTTTCTTTTTCAGGTCGATATCTTCGGGATAAACATATATGCCGGTAGTTTTTAAGCCCATAAATAGTGGCAGGGTCTGATATATTTTTCCGGTGATGATCAGCGAAGCATCGCGATTTAACCCGCCAAAATTGGGGTTAAAATCTTTAGAGTTCCATTGGAAAGCGGTACCGGTCGATTCTTCCTTATAACCCGGGCTGTTATCTACCTTAACGGCTATCACGTTATCCTGACCACCAAATTTCACCGATGAAGTAATATCCAGACCATAAGCGGTAACCCCATTCTCATATAAACCAACTTGTTTGCCATTCAGAAAGAATTTACCTGCCTGGCGCATCCCATCAAATTGCAGGAATACTTTTTGTCCATCGGCGCTGGCTGGTAGTTTAAAGTGCTTACGATACCAGCCCGCGCCCAGCATTTTCTCGCTCTGGTCGCCACCACCGTGGCTAATGTAGGCACGGTAGCTATCAGTCTCATTCCAGGTATGGGGAAGGCTTACGGCAGTCCAGGCGGCATCATCAAAACCGGGTTGTTCGGCACCGGCAACATCGCCAAAAACAAAGCGCCAGCCGGGATTAAAGTTATAGGTGGCACGCGGAGTTGCCGGCGCCTGAAATTTTGCAGACGCGCTATTGCCTTGCGCCAAAACATGGTTATACAATGCGGGCAATGCAATAATCAGTAATAATCTAAAGATTTGTTTTTTCATTCGTAACAGATAAAATTGGCATTATAAAATACCAGGTAATGATGGTTTTAATTGGTGAATTAAATTTAGTTATACACTAAGTGTAAACCATCCCGTACTATCCCGAAGATAGGCCGATGTATTGCCATTGTTACGCTTAACGGATAGTTACGGATAGTAAAACGTTAATTCAGCATAATAAAAAAGACAGCCTGCCTGATGGCTTACCAACCTATATTCCCTAAAGCAGAAAGGCGCCGATAGTAGATCTACCGGCGCCTTTTGTTTTTGGATTTAATCAAAACTAATTAGAGTTTGAATGGCATGTACCAGCCGGCCTCGGTCATTAGTTTAGCACGTACAGACACGGCGGCAGGATTATTTTCTTTTACCAATTTATTGTAAACTTTATCAGCCAGGTATGCAGGTGTACCACGGCGGTGTGCTACACGCACCAGGTCGCCCCAACGGAAGCCTTCAAAAGAAGTCTCGCGTGCAGCTTCATCAAGAATAGCGTTTTCCAGTGTGATCTTATCGTTATAAGTTGAAGCCGGAAGCGGTACCAGGTTAGCCCTGCTGCGGGTGCCCACCTGGCGATACCATATACCATGATAGTTTTGCGGGCCGCCTGAACGACCATCCATATCATACGGCGCCGGCAGGAAAGTTTGCATGGTATTGGTGCGATCTGATGGCAAAGGGGTTGGCGCAAAAACGTTACCTACACCAATATTAAGTAAAGCATAACCTAATTTTAACTGGTTATCGTTAGTAGCAGATTCAGCAAAGCGGTTTGCCAATACACCACTACGGTATAGTAACCAATAGCCCGGCTTTTGCAATACGTTTACAGGCAGAAACGATGTGTTATCAAGATAATAGTATAGCTGTTTCATGATAACAGGCTGGCCGCCAATAGTGCGTACGGCCACACGGCTGCGCGCATCATAAGGGTAACCGTTATTTTGTACCTGCGAATTCCAGTTATCCATCATTGCTTGTGAAACGGTTAGCTTGTAGCTGCCGCCCTGGTTTGCAAACAGATCTATAAAAGGGTTAACAGGTGCAAATGTTGAACTAAACGGCAAGCGCCAGATCAATTCAGAACGGGAATTTGTACTGATGGTTGGATCGGCAAACATTTGACGCCAACCGGTAACGTTATTATCGTTTAACGGGTTTTCGGTTTGATTTGGGTTAGGGTTACTGCTTGGGTTGCCATAGCTTACGTTCATGTTATCGTAACAAGCTTTAAACTGCTCGTAAGTGGTAAAGTCGGCAGCATTGTTATTAGATGTGATCGGACCGATATCAGATATGGTGCGATATGCTGTAGACGCGGTTTTGAAATCCCCTTTCCACAAGTTAATATCGCCCTTAAGCGCATATTTATTGATAAAAAATAAGCTGGTAGTCTGGCCGTCAACCGTAGCGTTTAATGATGAACTTGCCGAAGCCGTGATCGGGTCGGTAGTTGAGTAAGTATCCAGGTAACGAACCGGATCGTTCATAAACGTAGCCAATTTGTCTATCACCTGGTCTAAGGTTAACCTCGGAAATTTAGTGGCATCATTCAAATCGGTCAGGTTAGATACCGGATCGGTTACATAAGGGATGGTTCCGTATTGGATAGCCACCTGCAGGTATAACCAGCAGCGCAACGCGCCAATATCCGAGTAACGCTGCTGATAATCAACCGGCTTTAATTTACCGGTTTTCAGCATGTCATCAAAGTGATACATCGCGTCGTTACAGTTCAGTATCAGGCTATACCATGGTTTCGGATCGGCCCATGGATTGTCTGTTGTTTCTGTATGCGTATTTAATTGCTTAAGATAGGTATCGGCATTAACAGTTGGGCTCACTAAATCGGCCCTTAACTCGTTTAGTACGATATACCTGTCTGCCAGGCCCAAAAACTTACCGTAAATGCCTACTACTGCCGCATTAGCGTCAAATACGTTTTGATAGGCATTAACAGCATCTACCTGGTTTTTAGCAGGCAGATCGAACACTTTTTTGCACGAAAAAGTAGTGATCGCTAAGCCTACCAGGCAAGTTTTATAAATGAATTTTAACGAAGTCCTTTTCATAATTTATGATAGTCAAATTATAATTATTATATACCAATACGTAAGCCCAACTGCACTGTTTTAAACTGTGGCTCAAGTGTATTATCTATTCCCTGGAATAAAACATTTTCGTTAGCGGCAAATTCCGGATCGTAACCTAAATACTTGGTGAAGGTTACCAGGTTGCTGCCAGTTGCGTAAACTTTTATGTATTTAAAGTATTTGTATTTCATTGGCACATCATAGCTTAACGTAATAGTACGCAGGCGTATGTAAGAACCATCCTCTATCCAGCGGTCAGAGAAGCTTGAGTTGCCGCTTGGGTCGCCGTATGATGCCCTTGGCATAGTGGTTACCTGGCCATCTGCACGCCACCTGTTATTAACAGCCAGTGTTTGATTTTGCGGGCTGCTTTCTGATTCTAACTGGCGACGGGTATAGTTGTAGATCTTGTTACCCTTGCTGAAGGTAAACAACGCATTAAGGCTAAGCCTTTTGTAGGTTAAGCCTGTGCTGATACCACCTGTATAATCCGGATTTGGATTGCCAATTTCCTGCAGGTCTTTCGAGTCGATGATCTTATCGCCGTTCACGTCAACAAAGCGCATATCGCCACCTTGCTGGGCTACTAAGTTACCAGTAGAGTTACGTACACTAACACCTGCTGATGCGGCTTCGGCGTTTGAGCTGTAAACACCATTGGTGCGGTAGCCGTAGAATATACCTGCCGGACGGCCAACACGGGTAGCAATTGTTGCACCAGCATAAGTGTTATATAAACTGCCACCAGGAAGCGAAGTGATCTTATTGTGGTATGATGCAATGTTGATACCCAGGTCCCATTTAAATTTAGGAGTACTGATCAAACGGCCGCTTACACTAAGTTCGGCACCGGTAGTTTGCATAGCGCCATCATTTGTGATAGCGTATAATATGCCCGAATAAGCCGGTGTTGGCGTTTGGGTAAGCATATGCTCGGTTTTGTTTTTATAAAAATCAACCGTAATGTTTAACCGTTCCTGGAAGAATGATGCATCAGCACCAAAATTTAGTTTTTTGCCGGTTTCCCATTGTAAGGCAGGGTTACCGAAGTTGGCCCTTACCAAACCTTGTAAACCAAGCAGGTTTTGCGAAATGTAGTATTGACGGGCAGTATAGTTGCCAATATCGTCGTTACCGGTTAAGCCATAACTTGCACGCAATTTCAGCAGTTCGATAAATTTAACATTAGCCATGAATTTCTCTGACGATACTACCCATGCAGCTGATGCCGAAGGCAGAACTGCATAGTTCACACCACCTATTTTTAAAGCATCCGGAATATTTGTACCGAAGCGTGATGACGCGTCGACAGCTACGTTAAAGCCTAAAATGTATTTATTATATAACTGGTAATTGGCGTTAAAGTAATTATTCATCCACCTGTAGGTACCCAAATCGCCACCTGTTACACGTAGCGCGGGGTTACCTGTGTTAACACTCACCAATTGGTCAATTGCCGAGTTATAGCCCAGGTTGTAGTTATCGTTGGTGTTAGACTGGGTGAACCTTGTACCTAAATAAGCGTTAAGTGTGTGGATCCGGTTAAAGGTACGGTTGTACGAAAGGTAGGTATCGCTGTAAATACTGAACAAACGTTGTACCTGGCTACCTAAGCGGCTATCGGCAATGGCGCCGTTAGCAAGCGTATCATCGGTTACGCCAAAACGTGGTATAAATGTATTTTCGCGAATTTTATCGGCAGTTACCCCGATCAATGTTTGCGCGCTGAAGTATTTGGTGAAATCGAATTTGAAGTTGAAGTTACCAAAGAAGCGGTAGTTTTGGTTAAACTCCTGCGAGCTTTTAGTAATGGCGGCAGGGTTACTATAACCAAACACATCCACATCCGATTGGTTAGGCGACTCTACCCCCTGGGCGTTAACTTGTTGCACGCGCAGTAATGGAGATTTGATCAGGCCTAAATAAATAGGGTTTGTTTTTGGTGAAAGGCCCTGATCTTTCAAATTCTGCTCGTTATAAGCAAAAGATAAGGCTGTGTTAATCGTAAATTTACGGCTGATTTTTAAGTTACCGTTAAAACGGGTGCTGTATTTGGTCAGGTCGGTTAAATTAGTAACACCTTTGTTGCTGCCGTAATCCAGTGCCAGCACATAGGTAGCTATGTCATCACCACCCGATACACGCAAATTCATATTCTTGTTGTATCCGTTAACAAATTGCTGCTTTTGCCAATCCGTGTTATTGTGGTAGGCATAGTAGGTACCATTGTTTACATTATCATTCATGAATGGTTGGGCGGCTATCTGGTCAGATGTCATCCCACTGGTACGTAAAGCGTCTGATAAATAAACACGGTAATCTGGCGATTGCATCATCGGGTAAAACTTGTTTTGCGGCATGGTGTTATAACCACCGTAGATACCCAGGTCAATTTTCGTAGCCAGATCGGGGTGGTTATTGGTTGATATTAAAATAACACCATTAGCACCTTTAGTACCATAAATTCCGGCAGAAGCGTCTTTTAAAACAGTGATATTGTCAACATCGTGCAGATCAAGCGTTCCATATGGGTTATGGATATGACCACCAATGATAGAGTTACCATAATGATAGGTATCGAATATCATACCGTCAACAACCACCAATGGCGCGTTGCTGGCATATAACGAATTAAAGCCACGCAGAAACAAATTGGCGCCTATGTTTGGCGTACCCGAACGGCGGGTAACATTTAAACCAGCTACCTTTCCCTGCAGGTATGAGTCAGGGGTTTCCGAGTTGATCGGTTCCCAGGCACCAAGTGTATTAACACTTGAAACAGCACCTGCCTGGCGGGTTACGGCAACCTTGTTAAAAGGCATCCTGGCTTCATCATATATCGAGTTATATGAGTCTTCAAATAATAATACGTCAGGAAGTGAAGTACGGCCTTTAACCGGAACTTCTTTTTGCTGATAACCCGGCGATGTTATTAAAAGCACCGCATCGTAACTGGGAACAGTGATAGTGAAATTGCCACGATCATCGGTGATAGCGGCCGAGTATAGCGATACACTGATGCTAACACCCGAAACCGGCTTACCGGTAGAGGCATCCTTTACAACACCGCTGATTTTTTTGCCTTGCGCCTTCGAAACAGAATCTGCTTTATAACGGGCAATACTATCTGTTAACCGATCCGTTACACCGTCCTTTTTCTGCGCTATGGCTTTTATGCCACCAAAAAGGCATAAAAAGAGCAGCAAACCTATTGATTTAGTAAAATTTTGCATAGTTAAGGTTTAAAAGTTATTGTATAATTGGTATCAGTTTAATATAATCTACTATAACGTTATTTAGGTTCGACGTTGTGACGTTGGCTCCCGTAACATACATGTATATCGAATTATACTTGATCACGTTCAGATTACCACTGGCCACGTTAATAGTGGCATTTGCGGCCACCGTACCTGCTGTTGCCGGTGTTTGTGTAATTTCGGTATAAACATATGGCGGTACGTTTTGATACGGATAGTTAACCGCCGTTACCGGTACTACCTGCGCTCCGGTAGGGTTAGTTGTAGCTGTTATCTGGCCAAAAGTTACTTTTTCAGATATATTACCCAACGTAGGAGATGCGGCAGGGATATGCGTAACCGCGGTATCGTTTATAGCGCGTATCACCACTTTGTATTGGCAGGTATACAGGTTACTTAACTTGTAGGCGGCAAAATAAGAGGCAATACCTGTTCCGGAAATATACAGGTCGTTATACTTAACAAGGTTATTATCAAGCCTGCTGCGCAGTTGTGTATTGCCGCCTTTATCGGTACGGGCATAAAATGATGGTTGTTCGCCTTGTATAGTTATAGGGGTTATTTTATCGGAAACGTTAAAGTTAACCGCGCTCATTACATATACTATCCCGTTGCTGGCATTATAGGTTTGCACTACCGCAGTTTTATCAAAAGGTACTGGTACACCATTAACAGAAGTTAAGGTTGCCGGCATATTTGCAAGTGTATAAGTGCCCCTGATAGCTACATCCTTCAACACATTGAAACCTGCCAAAATATTCATGGTGGTATCAACCGAACTGGTAGCAAAATACTTGCTTACCTTGTTACGTTCGGCAGTGTAAGCCGCGTCGGTTAGCACAATGTAGGTATAGGTGCTGTCTTCGTTAGCTAAATTGGCAACTTTATTAAAATACTTATTAATGGTTACCACACCAGTGTTTGGCACCAATACAGGCTTACCTGTAGTTGGGTTTATGCTGGCCACGGTAGCTTTACTGGTATCGATAAAAGTGCTATCCTGGCGAATAACATAATCACGTTGCAGCGCCCCAACCGTGGTCAGGCTTCTAACAAATTGCGAAATATTTAACCTTGGTGTAAGCATCTTGTCGATCACGTTTACCACACCATTGCTTACATATTGATTGGCGCTGGTAATATTAGCATCTTCAACCGTAGTTGGCGTTAAGGTTACGTTTTTACCATTCAGGTTGCGCACACGCAGCGATGTTTGCACACTGGTTGTCAGATAGGTTTGATTAGCAATATGATTTGCCACAAACACATGCAACTTAGCTGTATCCGCTACTATCGCAGGGTCGATATTTGCCAGCGCGGCATTGCTCGGGGCAAATACGGTGTAGGTTTTTGAGGCCGAAAGCACTTTATCGAAACCTATTTTGGTAAGATAACCTGCAAAAACACTCAGGTTACCATTAGCCTGTATTTGCTGCATCAGGTTGATGTTCAGTTGCTGATCAACCACTGCATCACGTTGGCTCCATTGCTTTTTACACGCCGATGTTAACATCAGTGTGGCTGCAAGTACCATTAAAAAGTATTTATTTCTATAGTGAGTCATTATCAAATCGGTTTATTTATCAAATAATTTTATTTGCTGCGTTTATTTATGGAACAAGGCTGCCATCGCGTCCGAGACGTGGGTGCACCTGGTCCATATCAACAGGCCTAAATTCGATCACATCTAAAAGCATAACCCTCGCATCGCCGGTGCCCGCGGTGGCTACCATTTTAAATTTATGGTGATCGGTAGTTTTGATAGTCACGATACCCAGCAAACGGCCCACATGGCCATTATAAGCGCTGGTAAGATTTGTTGTAACCGGCGAGTCAGAATAGCTTTTAAAGCCTCTTGATTCGGCCTGGGCATCGGTTTCGTTACCGTTTAGCGGATCTACGTTGTTAAATGTATTTGGTAATGAAACACCATCAAAAAATGTTGGTGTAACCTGGCCCGAACCCTGTCTTTTGTAATCAATCCAAATTTTATAAGTTCCTTTAACAATTACCGGCGTTACATATTCTATAGTGTTGGCACCATTATTACCGGTTCTCCACCTTACACCTATATTCATATAATCGTTATTATAGTAATAATCGGTTGAGGTAGCCGGGATTGGCAGCACACCTGAAATATAGTTTACATAATAGTTACTTGAACCTGTAGCCACAATGCCTGCAATAGTGCCCGGGTTAAATTGCTGGTTTTTGCTGCTTCCCCTGTATAAGCCTGGTGTCTTCAATATTTCAGGCTGCACGCATACGTCGAAGTAAACCGGTGACGGGAAGCGGATCTTGATCGTATAATTATCAAGGGCATTGTGGATAACCCCATTAGTTGCCGACATATCGCTGGTTGGCCTGTATAGTTTAACACCCGGCTCCAACACACCGTTAAAGGTATCGTTATTCAGCAATACGTCCTGCCCTATCAATGTGCTGGTTGTAATTTCAAGCGGTGCAAGCGTAGCATGCGAAGGCAAGACCGCGATATCTGATATATACGATAATTCGGACCAAATATGGTAGCCCATATATAACCATAAGCTATCGGCATGGTTCTTCGGATCGCCTTTGGTTGAATACCTTGTTTTTAAAGCATTAAAATCGGCAAACTTGGCTGCTTTATACACACTATCCGGAATAGCTATCAGTGTTAAATACTTCCGGTTTACATTAGTGTTTGCAGCAGCCGACACGTTTAACGTATCATAAAAACCGGTAGCCTTTAACGCGGCAGTAAAAATGCTGTATTTAGGGTTTTGCTCGATAGTTTGTGCAATAGTTAGATTGGCTGGAATCAGCACATTATCAATAGAGTGTATAATACCGTTACCTACTTTTATGTTGCCTTTTACCAGGTTTGCCTGTTTATTAATAACAGTGCTTGATACACCGTTTACCGTTGTATTACCGGTAATTAAATACTGGCCTATAGTTGTTGGTGTACGCAACTTACCATCAGTAAAGAACTGTGTGCTTAGCGTGTCGGCAATTAAAGCGATACTAACCAGGCTTTTTGCTGTAGCCGCGTCTATCGCGTCGACACTTGCTTTACCTGTTTTTTTCAGGTAAGCGTTTACCCCATCGTTAGTTGGCGCAAATAATGTGTATGTGCCATATGTATTTAAAAAGCTGGCGTAACCGGCCTTATCAACAATTTGCTGAAACAGCGAAAAGCTGTTTGGATTTTGCTGTAAATAACTGTACATATTTACAGTGCTGGTTGTTGTTAAGGTAAGGTGGTTTTGCTTACAGCCATTCAGGCTAACCATTAATGCTATGCCCGATACGATCAGCAGCATAACTATTTTAATCCTATTCATTAACTTTTTCATATCGTTTATAATTTCATTATGCATTATTTGTAGAATGGATTTTGAACAAGGTTAGGGTCATTCTGAATATCGCCCTGCGGAATTGGGAAATACAAACTGTTCGGATCTCTCAACTTGCTTAATGCCGATTGCTGGTACAAAGGAGGTACGCTTTCTATAGCGGCAGTAATAAGTACATCAAGCATCGCAAAGTTATTTCGTTTTGCAACACGCAACAAATCATACCAACGCTTGCCTTCAAAGGCAAATTCACGGCCCCTTTCAGCTAAAACATAGCGGGTTATACCTACCGCGTCATTATTAGCCGGGCTTTGTGCTGTGGCAGGCAGCGCTTTTCCACGTGTACGTATAATGTTGATCAGGTCAAGCGCGTCCTGCCCCCTGTTGCTGTTGGCGCAAGCTTCGGCCTTCATTAATAAAACATCAGCATAACGGTAAACCATCCAGTGCGCGTAAGATATATCGGATGTACGTAATGTATTTGGGCTTAGCGCTATAAACTTATAGATAGTTTGATCGGCAGCATGTATGGCCACATCCAAACCGCGGATATCATAATTATTGATCGGGTCTATCGGATCGATAGTGTAAACATTATCGATGATCAGCGGATCGGCAGCAAATCTGTACTTCCCTGCATTTGGTGAAAACATGGTGTAATATGGGTTTAACACCTGGTTGTCAAATTGCAGTTCAAATATACCTTCAGACGAGTTACCATTAACAAAAAGTTTTCCAAACCAGCTGCCATCACCCGCTACCAATCCATACTTGCCTGAGTTGATAATTTTATCGCAAGCGGCAATGCAGTCAGCATAGTTATCCATCCACAAATAAACATCGGCCTGTATAGCGTTTATAGTGAACTTGGTAATACGGCCTTTATCAGACGCTGTGTTGCCATAGCTTGCAATACCATAGGTTTCTGCTTGCTTCAAATCGGCAACTATCTGCGCCAAAACATCCTTGGCTGTTGATTTGCTTAACATGGCCAGGTCATCGTCTGTTGCTGTAGCCGTTATTTTAAGCGGCACATCACCAAACGAACGTACCAAATAAAAATACATCAACGCGCGTATGGCCAATGCTTCGCTAAGGTAGGCGTTAAGTTGGGTTTGGGTTAAGGTGTTATCTTTGTTTATAACATCCGGACCAAACTGCAACACATTGTTACATAAGTTGATAACCCTGTATATTGAAGCCCAGTTTGCTATAGTATTAGTTGGAAGTATAGTGGTATTAATGATGTTTGTTTCATCGTTGGCTATACCCGGGCCAGGTTTTATAAAATCGGCTCGTAACTCTCCCCACAGGAAAAATATCTCGGCCGGAGCTTTGCTTCCTGTAAGCAAAGCGCTGTAACATCCAATTACAGCCGACTGCAACTGCTCCTTGGTTTGCCAGAACTTGTCGCTGGTAATACCATTTTGCGGGCGCAATTCCAGGTATTTATTGCACGAACAGAACGATACCGCTAATAAGGCAAGTAACGCTGTTTTATATATGATACTTTTAAACATTGCTATCTATTTTAAATGTTAAAATGCTATTGATAAACCTAAGGTGTACTGTTTCAACGGTGGTGTTGTTGAATCATCTTTAACCTGTTGGTAAATACCTCCCCTGTTTGGTACTTCCGGATCCTGACCTGTGTAGTTGGTAAAGGTCATCAGGTTTTCGGCAGTAAGGTATACGCTTATGTTTTTAGAGCGCAGCTTCCTTGCCAATTCTTTAGCAAAATTGTAACGTGCGGTTATCGAACGGAAACGCAGGAATGTACCCGATTCAACATAACGGCTTGAGCCTAACCAGTTGAAACCTGTATTGTATACCGCACGCGGGATATCGGTTACATCGCCCGGGTTACGCCACCTGCGCAATACCGCCGTGCTTTGATTATTATAAGAGTACTCATTGGTAGTGATCATTTTGGTACTGTTAATAATATCGCCGCCTATACGGTAGTTAAAGAACGCCTGCAGTGTAAACTGCCCTTTGTAGGTGAATGTAGGGCCAAAACCACCGGTGAATTTAGGGTTACCGTTACCCAGGTAAACAACGTCCTGGTAGTTGATGTTACCATCGTGATTAATGTCTTCGTACTGAGCGTCGCCTGGCTGGAACGCATAAACCGACTGCGGGTAGTTAAACCTCATTTGTACAGGTGTTCCATCGGGGCTGATGATCTTGTTGCCAGCCGCGTCGCGGGCTATGGTAGCATCGGCATCTTTGTAAACACCTTTAAATTTATAGCCGTAGATAGATCCCAGCGGATTGTTCAACTGCAACACCGACAGGTATTGTCCGTTTTGGGTTACGTTACCGCTTGAGGTAGCATAGTAAGGCGAAATAGCACGCAATGTATTAATGTTATTAGAAATGTTGAAGTTAAAATCAACCTGTAATTCTTTCGATTTATATGGCGTGCTGAAAATACTTAATTCAATACCCTGGTTATCTAACGTGCCTACGTTAAGATAAGGCAACGAACTATAACCATTGTAGCTTGCTATTGAAAGATTTTTATTCAACAGGTTCTCTGTACGGTTGCGGTAAAAGCCCAGGTCGATGTTCAGTTTGTTTTTGAACAGGATGATGTTCACACCAGCGTCAATACCCTTTAGTGTTTCCCATTTCAGGTTATTCAACTGGATATTGGTTGGATATAAGCCCGACAAGCCAAGGTAGTTGGTTGGCGTATTGGCATAAATGCTGTAGAACAGGTAATCGTTATCTGGCGAGTTACCGGATGCACCGTAACCACCTCTAAAGCTAAACTCATCCAGCCAGCCTGAAAATTGCTTCATGAATGGTTCGGCCGACAGACGGTAACGGGCTGATATTGACGGAAACAGGCCGTAACGGCTGTTTGAACCGAAACGCGAACTACCATCGCCGCGCAAAGCCACGTTGATGATGTAACGGTCGAGGTATTTATACTGACCATTGATCAGCATGGCTACCGAACGGGTTTGGCCAATGCCCGAGATAATCGCATTATCTAAGGTAGTACGGCCCGGTGCCGATGCATCGATCAGATAACTTGATGCCGTATTGGTGATCAGCTGTCCCTGCGTAAGGCTTTTATCATCCTCGCTTTGGAACGAGAATAAGCCCTGGAACGAATGCTTATCATTTAGGGTAGGCGTATAAACCAGGTTTAATTTAGTGCTTACACTATAGGTATCATAGTCTGAGTTAGAAGCGCGGTTAACCGAAGTTTCGGTAAACGGCCTGCCTGTAGCAATTTGTGGTAAAAACCGGGTTTGCCTTACGTTATTAATGTCAAAAACAACATCACCGGTGGCATTCAGCACGCTGCTGATATTATATACCAGGTTAAAGTGCGGAGTGATACGGTCGTTGATCTTATTATTTTGCGCAGCGTTGGCCATGGCAACCGGGTTAAATATACCGCCGGCGATGTATGACCCCTGTACGTTTTGAGCTGGCGAAAAATAGGTTGGTGTTAACAAACCATACTCATTATACTCGTAAATGCTGCTGTTTGGCATTTTGATAGCTGCAATTGCGCGCACACCATCACTGCCGGTACCATCATTACTTGCTGCATAGGTAAAGGCCGTATTACTGTGCGAATAAGCAAAAAAGGTGGTGAACTTAATTTTGTCCGACACGATATAGTCAAGGTTCAACCTGGTATTTAAACGGGTTAAGCCTGTACCAATAGTAGTACCTACCTGATCGTTGTAGCCCACCGAAGCAAAGTAACGTGCTTTTTCGCCACCGCCTGATATAGACAAGTTGTTATCATAAACACTACCGCGGCGCGAAATAGCTTTTACCCAATCGGTATTTTGGCTATAGTTGTTATAGTTATAAAGATCAAGCGGGTCGCGGGCAAACTCCTTAATGGTTAAGGTGTTTAAAGGCGTGCCGTTTACATTCATCACCATTTCAGGGATAAAAGACGAGTACTGATCGCCGCTTAACAGTGGGATGCCCCCTGGCTGCTGGGTTGATGTACCCTTAAAAGTATAGCTGATGGTAGGCGGGCCTTTTTTACCACGCTTAGTTTTAATAATTAACACACCGTTTGCCGCGCGTGCGCCCCAAACTGCCGTAGCAGCAGCATCCTTCAGGATAGATATATCCTCTATATCAGACGGGGCGATGGATAACAAGTCGGCATATTGGGTGTTGTTAGCGGTAGCGAAGTTAAAGTCGCTGGGAACCGAAGTATCGAATGGTACACCGTCCACAACGATCAGCGGATTAGATACGCCATTGATGGATGAGGTACCCCTGATCTTAATAGACATACCTGCCCCGGGGTCGCCCGAGTTAGAAACGATATCGACACCTGGCAAGCGGCCTTGAATAGCCTGATCGATAGTGGTAGCCTGTAAGGTCTCCACGTCTTTCGCATTCAGTGTAACGGTAGAAGTTGTTTGGTCGCGTTTATCGATATTTAAACCGGTACCATTGTTAGTTTGCGCACGGGCGGTAATGGTTACCTCGGCAATATCGTTAGTTGTGCTAACCATGCTTACGTTAAACTCGCGGCGTGTACCGATATCAAGCGTTAATGTTTTATAACCGATGATAGAAATAACCAGTTTGTGCGTAACATCGCTGATCTTCAGCGCGAAGTTACCATCGATATCAGCTGCCTGAGCGCTAACTGTACGTTTATCTTTATCCTGCTCGGTAACGGTGGCACCTATAACCGGGAGTTTGTCTTTAGAATCAATGACCCTGCCCTTGATCAATATTTTGTCAGCGGTTTGAGCCTGCGCGTGCATTACTGCACACAAACAGAAGCCGATAACCGTGCAAAAAACAGAAGTAAAAAGTCTTCTCATGTGTAAGATATAAGTGTTTAGAGTGTGTATCTTAAATAACCGTCTATTTGGTGCAGCAATACGCGGTTGCCCAGGTAATTGCTTGTGGCCGGGAAGTAACTGTTGTTATTTGGTGCTACCAACCCAATTGTACGGGCCTGGCTATCCCTGATGGTTAAATTGCCCGGTTGGTTAAACGTAACTACCGATAACGCATCGCCGGCAACGTTTTTAAGCAACGTTGGGAATGTTACACCGTTTACACCTTTTTTACCATCGGGCGCTATAGATATACCATTTAAAATATGATATTGTATAAACCTGGTTACCAAATCCTTATCAGTACTTGAAGATGGATTATAGGTAAATGACACAAAGGTTTTGGCCGCGCCCGAACCGGCAGTTACACCTGGCAAATAGCCATCAATAACCGCTTGCTTCATAGCAGCCTGTGTAGGTATAAACACTGTATAGTTAGCGCCCAATTGTACGTTCAGTAACTCACCTGCGCCGGCGTTATAGGCCCCCGAGCTAACCATGTACGTATAAAAATCGTAATATGGCCCCTGTGCTGTTGAGGTACCCGCGTTAGCAGCGATATCGGCAGCTATCAGCTTGCTGGCCTGATCCAGTATCCCTCCGCTTAAATAGTATACTTTACCATTACTGTAAGAGCGCGAACCAATAACGTTAAGAGTTAAGTTTTGCTCAACTGTTCCGGCCGATGAAACCTTGTTATTATTCCACCTGATATATTCGCCCCCAAGGCTTTCAGCGATACCGTTACCCGAAAGGTCGTCCAGTTCGCCATTAGGTGTTGGCACGATGTTGATATTCAATATTCGTTGCAAAGCCGCTTGTGGCGTACCACCGCTGGTAGTTGTACCATTTACGGTTTGGGTAAATGCCTGCGATGCAGTGTTAAAATCGTAACCTAAGGCACGCAATTGTGCATCAGATAACATAAACACGGTGTATTTTAAGCTTGGGCTGCTGGTTTGCGCTTTAGCATACAGATCAAGCAACCTGGTCATGATAGAATAGTTAGGGTCCAGGTAGGCACGGGCATAAACAGTACTGAATACATTGGCTTGTTGTACTTTATTTACACCGTAAAACAAACCATTGCTACCAAATTGCTTTTCAACAATATCGGTAGTGGTGTTAAAGCGGGGCGGTTCGCCGTTAGCATTGCCGGCACTTGCAAACTTGCTTGGCCACACAGTAGTTGGGAACATGTGAGCATTCAGCAAGTCGGCTATAATATTTGTTGGCAAAACAGCCATATTGGTAAGCAGTTTGGCCGGTGTGCGTTGCGTAGCATCAGGCACATAAAACTCTAATATGGTATTATCAATATATGGTATAAGAGCGGCATCGGTTGGCGCAAATAAAGTATAGCCATCGCGCTGGCCGTCATTATCTTCCAGTTTTACAAAGTTCTCATTACCCGGAGCGAACGTAAGGTTAGGAGCATACTTTTTAACGTATACCGTGTTGTTTTTATTGGTAACGGTATTATATTGACGTGTATAGTTAACATCAGAAGCATAAGTTACCATAAACTGATCGAATATGCTTTTGAATACGCTGTATTGCGAGTTTGAAGCCATCTTCTGTTCTACACTTGGTAAAGGAAGCACAACCTGGTCTATCTCGTGGATCACACCATTTTCAGCAAGGATATCCTTATTAACTACCGATGCGTTGGCAACGTTAAAGCCCGAATAGGTAGACGACGGGAAGAAGTAGTTGTAATCTGCAGCGCTTAAGCCGGCCGCTGTCATGAAGGTAGAATAGAAGTACGGGATGTATTTATTATTATTATCACCATATTGATAAACACCAACGTTACGATTTTCTGATACGTAAACACCATTGGCACCATCAGGACCTGCACCAAACATAAAACCATCATAGTAAGCGGTGCGGCGTTTAAATGCCGATGTTGGCACCCATCCTTTTGCTGATTGATAATCGGCAATGTGATCTGTTTGAAAAGCGTTAAACACCAAACTGTAAGTAACGATCTTCCTTGCAGTTACCGAGTCTATTTTATCAAGACTGGTATTGTTTGCGGTAAAATATTTTTGGAAAGCCGCGTCGTTAGGCGCGAAAAGCGTCCAGTAACCGGCGGCGCTTAATGTAGCTTTATACCCCGATTTGTCAATAACAGCCAAAAAGGTATTAAAATTACCACGACCCTGCAGCACCTGGTAAATTGGCGGTTGTAAGTTGCTTGGCCGTCCGTAATAGTCATCAAATGCCTTTTTACGGCAGCTGCCAAAAATCACGATAAGGCAAAGCAAACAGGATAAATTTTTTAAAAATTTATACATACTAAAATATTTAGAAAATTAAGTTTACAATACAAAAGTCAGATCAAAACCGTTGAGGGGTTTTAATACAATGATGATCTGGATTTAGCTATTAAACTGATCAGGTTTAATAAATGTATTTTTGACAAGTACATAAGGGGTTATGCGTTTTTGGCCCCAATAATTGGTTTTGTAAAATTTGATTCATTTGGTGTTGGTTTTAATTGGTTTATAATATCAGTTAGTGTACTAATTGGTTCGCATACACTTACCTGATTGTGTAAAATAAAGATATGTACAAGTATCCTAATTAACCATCCTGTGCTATCCTGAATTTTGAAACCTGATAGTTAGTGTATAAAATCATTTTCAAATTCATAACAAATTCCACGTTCAGGCACGTTATATTTAAAAAAAAGTTGTTTTTATTAAAAACAAACGATTGCATTTTTACGTTACAGGTCATTTCTCATTGGCGTTTGTCCTTCTTTAGCGCCCCCAAAACACTCTTTTTACCACACTATCCTGCCTTTTATGGCACATTTTATCTATTTATAATACTATTTTAGCACAACGGGCCAATCATTATCCCAGGTGAGTTTCTCCACTCTTAATTTGGATATTCCCTTATCCGCGGCATCATAACCGTGGAAGATGAGGTAGTCAATTCCGTCAAAAGTACACACCGCGTTGTGCCCTACTCCATACCAGTTGTTATCGCCTGCAAGCACAATTGTACCGCCGCCAGTGGCCATATTTACCCCGTCTTTATCAAGATATGGCCCCTTAATATTCTTAGCCCGTCCTACAATCATTTTATAGGTACTTTTAGGCCCTTTGCAACAGTAATCAATTGACGCAAAGAGGTAAAAGTATTTTCCCTTACTAAATACAAAAGGTGCCTCAATGGCGTTCCCACCCGCATCTACCGGGTTATCATCTACCGATGGCGGGTTTGTTCCGGACGACCCGTTTTTCTTCCGGCTGGCTACAGTTGGCAGTTTGTTTATGTCGTCCGCCACGCTCATCCTATCCTTATTTAACCGGGCTATTTTCAACCCGTCCCAAAACGATCCGAAGAATAAATAAGGCACGCCTTTTCCATCGATTGCAAGATTTGGGTCGATAGCGTTCCAATTGGTTTTACCGGGAACAGAGCGGATGATTTCGCCATGATCTACCCACTTAAAATCGGGCGACTTAGTGTATAATGTCTTGTTCGTAACCAGACCAATTGCCGAAGTATTTTTGCCGAATGCCGACACCGCGTAATACAAATAATAAAGGCCGTTATAATAAGATATATCCGGCGCCCAATAGGAGTTTTTAAAACCCGGGACAATACCCGTTATCCATTCAGGAGCAGTTTCAAAAACCTGTGGTTCCCGCTTCCAATCCACCATGTTTGTGGATGACCATACCGCTATTCCCCTACCCGTGCAAAACAGGAAATAAGTGCTATCCTGTTTGATCATCACCGGGTCGTGCACCGGGATGCTTCTTTGCAATTGCTGCGCATAGCCATTGTAATACCATAATAATATAGCCAATGTAATAATACCGGCTAACGATAGTTGCTTCAGTGAAGTTCTGTTTGGGACCGCCATCATTATATGCCTGTAATTTGATAGCGCATTCCTTTTTGCGTATTAAAGCTGATCAGATAACCATTATCGGTTTTAGACATTTTAGTTTGTACACCTGCTACCTTAACCCGATTAGCTGTACGAATATGGCACACACCACCCGCACCCGATAATACCGATGCGTTAACGATCTGCTTATTGTTCCATTTCATAGCCACCTCAAAATTGCCGCGGGCTTTTAAGCCCGAAACCTCACCGCTGCTCCAGGCATCCGGGATGGCGGGCAGCATATTGATCTCGCCCGACTGGCTTTGCAGCAGCATTTCGCACATGCCCGATAGCCCGCCAAAATTGCCGTCGATCTGGAACGGCGGGTGCGCATCGAACAGATTAGGATACGAACCGCCCCCGTTAGACATATTGGTACCCAGATCACGGGTGATACGTAACAAGTCGCGTATCATTTTATAGGAGTGGTTGCCATCCAGCAGGCGCGCCCAAAAATTGATCTTCCAGGCCAGGCTCCAGCCGGTGCCGGCATCGCCCCTTAACTCCAATGTTTTTTTAGCGGCATTGGCGAAGGCTGGCGTTTGTATCGGAGAGATCTCTTTCCCGGGAAACAAACCAAACAGGTGCGACACATGGCGATGGTGCGGATCCGGATCTTCCCAATCCTTATACCATTCCTGGATATTGCCCTTCTGCCCTATCTGCAATGGAAACAGCAATGCTTTTTTGGCGATGATGGTATCACGGAAAGCCTTATCGTAACCCAGTTCATTACTGGCATCAATCAAATTAGTAAACAGGTCGCGGATGATGGACATATCCATGGTAGTGGCTATGGATACACTCCCCTGCTTATGGTTATCGTCAAAAAAGTTATTCTCGGGCGATACGGATGGTGCGGTTACCAAATGGCCTTTATAGGGTTGCAGCCAGTCGATACAGAACAGCGCCGCGCTTTTCATAATGGGGTACGCGGTATTGCGCAGGTAATCCTTATCTTTGGTGAATTCGTAATGCCACCACAAATGTTGCGATAACCATGGCGAACCCATTGCCCAACTGGCCCATTTGGGATCACCTCGACCAATATCACCCACCGGATTGGTAATAGCCCAAATATCACTGTTATGATGCAACACCCAACCACGGGCGTGATAAAACTCACTTGCGGTAACCTTGCCGGTAACCGAAGCTTCCTTAATAAAATTAATAAAAGGCAAATGGACATCCGACAGGTTGGCGGCTTCGGCAGGCCAGTAGTTCATTTGCGCGTTGATATTGGTGGTATAATTCGAGCTCCATGCCGGGCGAACATCCTTATTCCAGATGCCCTGCAAATTGGCATTAACGCCACCCGGGCGCGAACTTGCTATTAATAGATACCTGCCATATTGAAAGTAAAGGGTTTCCAGCGATAGATCGGCCGCACCTTTGGTATAGTTTTCAAGTCGTTCATCAGTAGGCAAAGCAGCATTGCTGCTATCCGCAGGCACGGACAGGTCAAACCTCACCCGGTTAAAATATTTGTGATGATCGGCATAATGGCGATTCAACAATACCGGCCAGGGTTTCTGAATAGCAGTGCTCAAATATCCAGCGGCCAGCTTTGCCTCATCCCTGCCTTGTATAACCGGGCTCTTATCGAACCCGTTAAAACTGGTCGCGGCCGAAAGATAAACCGTAACTTCCGTAGCGTTTTTTACAACGATACCGGTGGTATCAGCATTTACGGTACCACCTTTATTTACGGCTTTCACCAACAGCCGGTAACGCATGCCTCGGATATGGGTGCTATCCTCCCAGGTGATCACTACCGGCACCTTATTATAATTAGGTTCGATATGCGACGGCGCTTTTGCCTTCATGCCGATCTCATTGTTCGATACTAAAAAGTTTTCGTGGCGTAATTGATTTTTGATCCCCAGCTTAAAATTTAGCTGACCGGGTTTACTGGCTGTAAAGTGCAGCACCATCACCTGGTCGGGTGCCGAACTGATCATCTGCCGGGTAAACTGTACGCCGCCGGCAGTAAAACGGGTGGTGGCGATAGCATCCTTAATATTAAGGTCGCGGTAATAGTTGCTGATGGTGCTATCCTTAAACTGCTGATCGATGGTCAGATCGCCCAGCGGCATGTACGAATCGCTGTAATAGCCCTGCATTTTTTTAGCGTAGGCATTGGCAGCGGTATAATCTTCTTTTTTAAACAGCGCTTCGCGGGCCAGTTGCAGATTGGCGTAGGCACCTGGGTTTTGATTAGTCCGCATCGGCCCGCCACTCCATAAGGTCGCTTCGTTCAATTGGATCAGCTCCTTACCTGCCCCGCCAAATACCATTGCGCCAAGGCGGCCATTGCCCAACGGCAGGGCTTCTGTCCATACCCTGGCCGGTTGCTTATACCATAGCTTTAAAGCGCCCTGGCTAAAGCATTGCATCGTCGCGATTAATAATGGCAGCAGTAGCAGCTTTTTACAGCGTATTAATACATACGGGGTAAATCTCATATCATTAAGGTTGATCAGGTACGGTCTCGTTGCCGAAAAAATTCCGGTTTGTTTATAACGGTTGTTGACGTAAATGTAACCAGTATATTATTATAAGGTGTCCTGATGTATCCTGATGACAGGCATTAATACATAAAGTGCAGGCTTGTATTACGTATAGGTCAGGATGCAACAGGATAGCAATGTCGAAAATATACCATAACATAGCAGTATGATTTGCTGCCCGGCAGCTTTACCAATTAAACCCCTTAATAATAATTTATCAGCTTGTGCCTTATCGCTTTTATGCATGCGATGAGCCATCTTATAAAAACAACACATGAAGAAACTGATCAACACGTTAATGATCACCACGCTGATGTCTTGCGGCGCGTATCTATCGGTACAAGCGCAAACAGCCGCCGCTAAAACCTACAACGTAAAAGATTTCGGCGCCACCGGCGATGGACAAACACTTGACACCGACCCTATTAATAAAGCAATAACTACGGCAGCCGCTGCGGGCGGCGGTACGGTTTACTTCCCGGCCGGTACCTATGCTTCGCATTCTATCCGGTTGAAAAGCCATATCCGTTTATATATCGATCAGGGAGCTACCATTTTGGCTGCTCCATCCACAGCCGGGGGCAAGGGATACGATGAACCCGAACCCAACGATTGGGGCGATAAACTAAAATACCAGGATTTTGGCCACAGTCACTGGCATAACAGCCTGATATGGGGCGAAAATTTGGAAGATATCAGCATTATGGGTCCGGGCCTGATCTACGGCAAAGGCCTTACCCGCGAAACACCACGTCGTGTTGGCGAGGGTAATAAAACCATCGGCCTGAAGCTTTGCCGCAATGTTATTTTAAAGGATTTTAGCATACTGCTGGGCGGCCATTTCGGGATGTTGTTGACCGGGATAGATAACCTAACCATCGATAATATTAAGGAAGACACTAATCGCGATGGTATGGATATCGACTGCTGCCATAACGTGCACGTTTCCAACTGTTCAGTAAACACCCCTTTTGATGATGGCATCTGCCTGAAAAGCTCGTTCGCGCTGGGGTATTTCCGCAGCACCGAGAATATAACCATTACCAACTGCCAGGTAAGTGGTTTCGACCGTGGCACTTTCCTGAACGGCACTTACCAAACCAAAGAGGGCAAAATGGTACCCGACCGCCAGGGACCAACGGGCCGCATTAAATTCGGCACCGAATCTAACGGTGGATTTAAGGGCATTACCATCAGCAATTGCGTGTTTGAGCATTGCCGGGGATTGGCTTTAGAGACTGTTGATGGCGCATCGATAGAAGATGTCACTATCAATAATATCACCATGCGCGATATTGGCAACTCTCCCCTCTTCCTGCGTTTGGGCGCACGTATGCGCGGACCGGAAAACACACCTGTGGGTTATTTAAGACGTGTACTGATCAGCAACGTGAACGTATACAATGCCGATTCGCACTTCTCATCCATGATCGTAGGTATCCCCGGACATAATATCGAAGATGTGAAGCTGAATAATATCCGCATCTACTACCGCCCTATCGATTCGCCGGTGGTGAAGATACAAAACGCTTTGCCTGAACACATTAAGGACTACCCTGAGCCTGAACGCTTCGGTGTACTGCCATCTTACGGATTTTTCATTCGCCATGCGCAAAACATCGAGATGAATAATGTGGAAGTAAGTTTTATGGGTAAAGAAACCCGCCCGGCAGTGATACTGGAAGATGTGAAGGGCGTAAGCTTCATCAATTTCAAAGCGCAAACACCCGATAATATGCCGGCTATTGTGCAGCGTGGTGTAGAGGGTTTCAGCATCCAGGCGTCGGCATCCATACCAGCTAACAAGATCAAAAAAGAAGCCATACCAACAACCGCTCCCGATCCTCCGATAAACATGCGCCAGAAATAATTAAATAACCGAATATCCATATAACACCTGATCGATATACAACATGACTATCATTACTAAAAAACAATTTCCGGGCATCAAAGCCATCATATCCGGAGCGGCCATTTGCACCATGGCTATCCCGGCGTTCGCGCAAACCACGCCCGCTAAAACCAACGATGTAACCACGCCGCTGCACCTGATGAAGCCGGCCTATGTTACACCTTACGGAGAAACTAAACAGGCTGATGTTAAGGTTGTACTCGATAGAGTTTACCATTATCTTGATGCAGTAACCCCTTATCAGCTAATAGATAAAGACAGCAAGGAAGTAATTACCGATTACAGCAAGGCCAACGCCAACAGCATTTTTAAACCCGGCGATTTCCGCCTGACCAGCTACGAGTGGGGCGTTACCTATACCGGCATGCTGGAAGCGGGCGCCGCCACCGGCGATAAAAAATATACCGAATACACCACCAACCGGGTAAAATTCTTAAGCGATGTGGTAGCCGGCTACAAATCCAACTTCCTGAAAACATCGCCAAAAGCTATAACCCCGGTACGTTCGGTGGTTGAGCCGCATGCGCTGGATGACGCGGGTTCGATAGCGGCATCGATGATCAAGGCAGCGCGTATGGGTGGGTTGAGCATGCCTGCGCTTAGACCAGTAATTGATAACTACCTGAATTACATCATGACCAAGGAGTTCCGCCTGAAAGATGGTACCCTGGCCCGTAACCGCCCACAACCCAACACTTTATGGCTGGATGATTTATATATGAGCCTACCTGCTGTTGTGCAAATGGGCGTTTTAACAGGTGATAAAAAGTACTTCGACGAAGCCATTAAACAATACCGCCTGTTCTCTAAGCGCATGTTTAACCCCGAGCGTGGTCTTTATATGCACGGCTGGGTTCAGGATATGGACCCACACCCGCAATTCCATTGGGCAAGGGCTAATGGCTGGGCGATATTGACCAAGATTGAACTGCTTGACGCATTGCCAGCCAATCACCCCGGCCGTGCCGAGGTATTAGCCATGTTGAAGAAGCATGCTTACGGCTTAGCCCAGCGCCAGGATGGTACCGGTTTTTGGCACCAGTTATTGGACAGGAACGATTCGTATTTAGAGACCTCGGCCACAGCTATTTACGCTTACTGTTTCGCACGCGCCGTTAACAAAGGCTGGTTAGATGCCAAGGCTTACGGACCGGCCGCTTTATTGGCCTGGAACGCGGTAAGTACCAAAGTAAATAAAGATGGCCAGGTAGAAGGCACCTGCGTAGGTACCGGCATGGGCTTCGACCCGGCGTTTTATTACTACCGCCCGGTTAACAATTTCGCGGCGCATGGCTACGGCCCCGTGCTACTGGCCGGTGCCGAGATCTATCGCATGCTGGAGAAGCATCCGTTTGTGATAAACGATAGCTCGGTGCAGGTGAATAAGTAGCAGCAGCAAAAGCGCGGGGGAATCGTGC
Organism: Mucilaginibacter mali; assembly: GCF_013283875.1. Classification (NCBI taxonomy): domain Bacteria; kingdom Pseudomonadati; phylum Bacteroidota; class Sphingobacteriia; order Sphingobacteriales; family Sphingobacteriaceae; genus Mucilaginibacter; species Mucilaginibacter mali. The sequence continues at coordinate 1,952,166 of NZ_CP054139.1, read as the reverse complement.
GATTCCCTCCCACCGGGCAATGTCATTAAGTTAAGGATGATCAGCCGAATAAAGCCCCCTCTAAATCTCCCCCGGTAGGGGAGACTTAGGCTGCACAAGCGTAAAATTCTTAGAGTCCTCTCCTTTGGGGAGGATTTAGGTGGGGCTTAAAAGCGTAACTTAATGACATTGACCACCGGGAGGGTGTAGGGAGGGGTTTATACGATATTGCATCGCGACTAACCCCTCCCTGCTACTACACCAACCCGATGCACCCCTCCCAGGGGAGGGAACCTTTGATTGTCGAGCCATTCGCTCATGGCCTTTGTATCGTTGATAACCACTATAAACCAAACCCAATATGAGAACAAAGCTATACCCAACCCTTGCCCTCGCGCTGTTACTGGCCGCATCGGCCTCGGCGCAGATCGGCCGGAGGTTTCCGTCGGAACGCAAGGTTGTTAAAGACCCGGTAACGGGCACTATGCTTACCTTCCTGACCAGCACACAGGCCGGCGATTCCAAGATCTATCAAACCCATAACCAGTGGACGGCTGACAGCAAATGGCTCATCTTCCGGTCGGACAGGGTGCGTAACGAGGCTATGGCCGTAAACGAGCAGACTGGCGTCATTGTGCAGGTGAGCGAAGGCGGTTATACCGGTATGCTGAATGTATCGCGCAAAGAGATGAAGCTGTTCTTTATGCGGAATCCCAAATCAACAGCAGCTCCAGGTTCGATGGAAATAGTGGAGGTTGATTTGGCTAAGGTTTTTGCCGATAGTGAAAAAGGCAAAATGCAATCTGTCGATCATTACCAGCGCGTTTGCGGCACTACTCCGCCCGAGATTGGTGCGGGCGGCGATATGGCACTGGATGGTGCTGAGGATTGGGCCTATTTCCGCATTGGTCGCGCTGAAGCTACTAAACGTTTGCCTGCGGGTACCAAGGTAGAAGCCGCTTTCGGTCCGCGCAAGATGGGTGCCGGGCCATCGGGCATTGGTGCTATGAATATTAAAACCGGCGAAATTAAACATGTTGTTGCCGTACCATTCCAGGTGGGCCATATCCAAACCAACCCATGGGTTGCAGGCGAGATTGTATTTTGCTGGGAGACGGGCGGCAAATCGCCGCAGCGCACCTGGATCGTCCATTCGGATGGTACAGGTTTGCGTCCGCTTTATCCCGAATCTGAATACGAATGGGTAACACACGAAGCGGTAATCACCAAAGATGAAGTTGCTTTTGCCATTATGGGCCACCGCCCGGTTAAAGGTGCTAAACTGGCTACCCCGGGTACCGAAGTAGGTGGCGCCAACCCCGGCCAGGAAACCGATTGGGGCCCATCGGGCACGCGCGAAAAGCCAACGGGTTTAGGCATTGTAAATATCAACACGCGCGAAATGGTCATCATCGGCCAAACCCCATCGGGCAGCGGTTTGTGGCATGTAAACGGCTCGGCTGATGGCCGCTGGGCCGCAGGCGACGATTTTTCGCGCAGCCTGTACCTGATAGACCGTCATACCCGCGAAATGATCATGCTGACCACCGGCCATAAACCAACCGCAGCCGATCACCCCCACCCTACTTTTAGCCCTGACGGTACACGGATAGAGATACAATCGGCCATGTTATCGGCGGATAATAAATCGATGAATATATGTATTGTTCCCGTGCCGGAAAGCTGGTTGAAGCGCAAATACGATACTAAATAAAATTCCGTCACCCACACCACGCCGTCATCCTGAGCGATAGCGAAGGATCCCAAACTGTGCATTTCCGCTCTGCTTATTGGGGATCCTTCGCTATCGCTCAGGATGACGATTAACAGACTTGTCATGATAAAGAGTATCCGTTTTGCCATCGCAGCGTTATCATTATGTATCAGCGTAATCGTACACGCCCAGGGCCTGCCCGCGGGCAAACCTGCAGAGCAAGGCTTTTCATCTGAACGCCTTAGCCGTATTGATACCGTGTTGAACTACTACGTAAAACAAGGCAAAATACCCGGCGCTGTCGCATTGGTAGCAAGGCATGGTAAAACGGTTTACTACAAAGCATTCGGCAAAGCCGATATCGAAGCCAGCAAAGCGATGGACGCCGGCTCAATGTTCCGCATCGCCTCCATGACCAAAGCCATCACATCGGCAGCGGTAATGACCTTGTACGAACAGGGCTACTTCCTCCTAAACGATCCCATTTCCAAATACATACCCGAGTTTAAGAACCCCATGGTGGTGACGAGGTCGCCCAAATCAGACAGTGTGATTTTGGTTCCGGCCAAAAGCGAGATCACTATACGGGAATTACTAAACCATACCTCGGGCATCACTTATGGCGATGGCTTGCAAGCGCCTTATTACACCAAAGCCGGCATGACCGTGGGCCTTTTACCTACACCCGGCACCTTAGAGGAAAAGATACAGGCGCTGGGCAAATTGCCGCTAATCTCACAGCCCGGCGAGGAGTTTCATTACGGGATGTCGGTTGATGTGTTAGGCTATTTGGTTGAGGTGATCACCCATAAAACCTTAGATGAATACCTGAAGCAGGCCATCTTTACGCCATTGAACATGCACGATACTTATTTCAGCGTACCGAAGGAGAAATTTCCGCGGATGGCGAGCCTTTACAAAATGAATAAGTCGGGCAAATTAGAGAAGGAGACCAAATATTTCCCCTACCCGGCCATACAAAACTATTTCGCAGGTGGTGCAGGGCTGGTATCAACCGCTGCTGATTATTCCCGCTTCGCGCAAATGCTGCTGAACCGTGGGCAATTAGACGGCAGGCGCATCCTATCCCCAAAAACCATCGACCTGATGACCAGCAATTCCATCGGCGGTCTGCTGATCTTCACGCCAACATCCACGCATAATGGCATTATGGGCGATAAATTCGGCCTCGGCTTTGGGCTGCGGATAAAGGATAGTCAGTTTAACGAATTAGAAAGCATCGGTCAATTTGGCTGGGACGGCGCTTTTTATACCCGTTTTTGGGTCGACCCGAAAGAGCAGGTGGTTGGGGTTTTCCTTTGCCAGATGGATAGCTATTGGGACGAAAACCTGATCGGTAAGTTCCGTGTGCTGGTTAACCAGGCAATTGTTAAATAAGCCGGACTTTATTGTGTGGATATCAAACAACCTCAAATTGAACGCTTTTGAACGCATATTGAACACAATTTGAACACGTAACAAACTATCAAACAGAACATTACCTCCAATGTTCAATATTCAGTGTAAGACACTTCTTTTGTGTGTTTTATACTGAAATAGTCCACTTTTTTACCAATAATATACGTGGCCAAAATATCTAACTGAATACAGATCGCTGTTAAACCATCGCCCAACTATCCTGTCCTATCCTGAAGTATACAAATCAAGCTAAATGTTTAGCAGATTTGTATAAACACATACCCCTAACAATTATAACCATCAACCAAATGAAAAACCTTACCATCCGGCTAATCACCTGCGTGGCTGTTGTTTGCAGTTTACGGGCCGCGGCACAAACCACGCCACAAACACCAGCCCCTATCAAACTATTTTTTGAAAAGACTTTTATCCATACCGACCGCAATATTTATAACGAGGGCGAGGATATCTGGCTGAGGGCCTATGTGGTGAATGCGCAGGATAACCACCTGATCGGCACCAGTAAAAATCTGCATATAGAGTTGATAGCACCAGCCGATACCATGGTGTACAGTGAAACCCTGCAATTAACTAATGGCCTGGGCAAGGGCGATATCCCCTTGCCCGCACGTTTGGCACCCGGTACCTACCGGCTAAGGGCCTATACCAACTGGATGCGCAATTTTGGCGATAACTTCATCTTCGAAAAAAGCATTACCATTACCGGTAGTGCCGCGCAGGGAAAAGGAGCGTCAATTGGAAGCAACTCACCCAAAACAGTTGCCGCCGCATCACAGGGCGCGCAATCCGCAAGTGGCGCGCCAATCATCCGCTTCTTCCCCGAGGGAGGCTCGCTGGTTAATGATATCAGCGCTATTGTGGGTGTAAAGGCCGAAGATGCAAGCGGTAAGGGCATCGCGGTTAGCGGTCCCGTATTATCTGCAACGGGAGATACGATAGCCCGCTTTGCCTGCGATAGTTTGGGGATGGGCCTGTTCGCGATAGTGCCGGTTGCCGGACAAAAATATCATACCAGTTTAAAATACAAAGGGCAAGCTGTACAAGCCGCCCTGCCCGACGCGCTGGGCAGCGGCCTGTCTTTAAAGGTAGCTAAACGCGATACGCTCATTTATATCACCATTAGCTGCAACAACGCGGCATCAGCAACTTTCGCCGGCAAGCCTTTAACCTTATCGGTAAAGCATGCCGGTGTAGCGTATGCAAGTCCGCAGATACAATTAACGGATAACCAGGCCCTGGTGAAGGTACCGGAAAGCATCCTGCCGGAGGGTATCACCGCCATTACGCTGTACGATGATCAGCATAAACCAAATTGCGAAAGGCTGTTCTATGTAAGTCATCCTAACCACAGCGCTAAAGTGGCGGTTAGTACCGAAAAGCAGGTTTATAGATCGCGCGAAAAAGTAACGGTTACTGTTAAAACCACCGGGGCCGACCATAAGCCGGTACAGGGCAACTTCTCGCTGGCCGCCATTGATGCCGGAGTAGATCATTCGGCCGTGGATGATATTATGGCTTATATGACCTTAGGCTCGGAAGTACGAGGTAAAATAGAACATATCGAGCGTTATTTTGATACCACCAATGTTAACCGCGCGCGCCAGTTGGATATGCTGCTGTTAACCCAGGGCTGGCGCAATTTGATATGGAAAAGACTGGCCGACACCGCTATCAAAATATCCTACCTGCCCGAACAAGGCTTTACAGTATCGGGCAATGTGAAAGACCAGAACGGAAAAAAAGTTATCGCAGGAGCCAATATTACCATGCGTAATGCCAAAGCAACCGGGCAAAAAGTGTTTGTAACAAAAACCAACGAAGCGGGCAACTATTACTTTGATAACATCCCCTTGTACGGACAGCAGCGCGTTACCCTCACCTCGCGTAACGACAAGGGCGAATCAAACGGCATTTTACAGATCGATTCGTTATCTAAAAACAGCCTGCCCATAAATAAAAGCGGCCTTAATGAAACCACAGACATTTCTGCTAACCTTACTGCCGAACTTGGCAAACGTGCAGTGGCCAATAAAAAACTGGATAGCGTAACCAACCTGAAGGAAGTTAAAATTAAAGCGAGCCGTAATATTGTATTACGCGACCAGACAGCCGTAAGCAGTGGCTTTCCCGATGAAGTGTTAACGGTTACTGCTGCCGATATGAAATTTAACACCCTGCACGATTATATTTTATACGCGTCCAAACAGGCCAAACCTATCCCGCAACCAACAGATTACCCCGACCAGATCGTATTTTTTGCCGATGGTAAAAATTACAAGCCGCGTTTCATTGTCGACAATAAAGAGGCTTTTTTTACCGATGACGATGATGAAGATGTAATGGCTCATTTCTCCAACAACTACCTTAGCTTGCCTATGACCGCAGTTGAGAAAGTGGTGATCAGGCGGATGCTGGCCGGGTTAAAACCACCTAAAATAGCTTCCGGAGCAGGTACAAACATTATGGGTGTTGGTGTGGTATCAAATGGCCGGATCCCTCCCCCCGAAAATCTTTTTGTGATATTGCTTACTTTGAAACCCGGCGCGATGGAACTTAACGGTGCCGGCCTTACCGGCACCACCTTGCCCGGTTATTACGAAGCCCGCGATTTCTACAAACCGCTGCATACCAGCACAGCCATCAACGCGTCTAAACCCGATATGCGCAACACCATCCATTGGGAGCCTATCATACGGACAGATGCCAACGGACAAGCCACAGTTACCTTTTACAACGCCGACCCTAAAACCAACATACGTGTTGTAGTACAGGGCGTTAGCGGCAAGGGCGACCCAATGAGTGGTGTAAAAACCTATAGTGTGAAATAAATTTATAAACAGGCGGGGCAAATACCCCGCCTGTTTACTTTTAGTAATGGATCAAAAACAATAATTATCCTAACTTAGGGGAATGAAACGCCTCTTCCTATACCTGCCCATACTATTCGCTCACACTCTTTTTGCACAAAGCAAATTACCGGTTATCAGGGCTACCGCTAAAAGCGTATCTGTAAAGGACGGAGAATTTCTAAATAAAAACTCGTGGACCCTGACGCCGTCCGCAAGGCCTGATGTATTTACTGCCGACCGCACCCGCGAAGCCAAGTACGTAACGTTTTACACCGATATCGATTCCATCCGTGTACAGGTAAAGCCCGGCACCCGCTATAATTTTGTGATATTGCTGAACGGCAAGGATTCCTGCTTTACACAGGTCGCCAGCGCCATACCGCCCGAAGATAAGTTCAAAAACGTTGCAGCTACTCACGATACCATTCCCTTTACGCTGACCACTCATGATGCCATTGCGGTAAAGGCGGTTATCAATAATACCGACACGCTGATGCTGCACTTGGATCTTAGTTCGTTTGATGTGCACCTGACGCGCGACGCGATTTTGAAAAAGACGCATTTACTGGTAACCCAACCCGATGCGATTGCAGGTAAGGTAACGCCAAATTTTAATAAAATGGCTAAGGTTACCCGCTTGCAAATGGGCCAGGTTGTGTTTACCGATCCGCCGGTATCAACCACCGGAAGCACTGCCCATGAGATGGACGGCCGCTTTGCCTGGAACTTGTTTGAGGGTAAAACCATAGAACTGGATTACGATAAAAGCCTGATCATTATCCACAATAATTTAGCAAAGATACCCAAAGGTTATCAGCGCTCTAAACTGATCTTCAACCGCTCTAACGCCCTGGTGCGGGGCAGTTTTAAGATAGATGGTAAAGTATACACCGGCAACTTCTCTATGGATACGGGTTCGGAAACGGCGATGATTGTTGATAGCGGCTGGGTGGGTAAACAACACTTGCCAGTGGATCGGTTAAAACTGATCAAATCGATGACGTTCAGCGATCCGCAAAATCGTACTTTTCAAAGCAATGTGGTGCTTACACCATCTTATACTATCAATAACTTCCCGCTCGGCAACGTCCCTGCCCTTATTTTAAGCAGCAAGATAAACCCCGCGGGTTACGAACTCAACTTTTTAGGAAATGATTTGCTGAAGCGCTTTAATATGCTGCTTGATCTTAAAAATGATTTTATTTATTTAAAGCCAAATCACTTGATTGACGTAAAGTATAAGCAAAGTTCGTAACGAGGATCACCTCTTTCCACAATGTCATTGAGGCACGAAGCATCTCTACGTAAAACAGGCATTACTGCTAATAGTTAAAGTTTTGTTAAAAGCTGACAGGTAGTTATTTAAGCCATCAGTATTGGCTATTTTGCGTTGACAAACCAAACATCGCATCATGATACGCAATTACCTGAAAATAGCCTGGCGCAACTTTTATAAGCAACGTTTTTATTCCGCCATTAATGTGCTTGGCCTGGCTATGGGCATAGGCTGCGCAATCATTCTGTTTATCTTCATATCGTTCCATTTAAGTTTCGACACCTACCACAATAATGCCAAACGCACATATCGCATTGTGAACGATCTGCACATTGGCGATGGCACAGTTTTTTACGACCAGGGGTCGCCCATTATTTTAGGAAAAACGCTTCAGCAGCAAAACCCGGCTATTGTTAAAGAAGCCGTGTTGTTGAAGAAGCGAAGCTTTACGGTCGCGGTAAAACCGGACGATCAGACTAAAGCGGATCTGTATTACGAGAACGAAAACATCGCCTTTACCAATAACGACCTGTTTGATATATTCACTTATAACTGGCTGCACGGCAATGCCGGTAATGCTTTATCGGCCCCGGGCAACGCCGTGATAACAGCAGGTTTAGCTAAAAAATATTTCAATACCGACGATGCCATTGGCCGCACCATCAGGCTGGACGATAAAACCAATATTACCATTACCGGCGTGATACAGGATAACGTGAAAAATACCGATATCCGTGCCGATCTGTTCATCTCGCTGGCATCGTTAAAAGACGTTTATCCCGATCTGGACAAACCCATCAATACCGACTGGCGCTTTATTTCATCGAAAACCAACGTATTTGTTTTACTAAACAACGCGCAAGCCGGGGCGCAGGTCAACAATAGTATCAACAGCATCCGCCAAAAGTTTTATAAGGGCGATGTGGATGTTTACCAGTTTCACCTGCAGCCACTATCCGATATCCATTTTAACAGCCGCTACAGCGGCACTATCGCAAAGCCTTTACTGGCCGTTTTAGCCTTGGTTGGTTTAGCTTTATTGCTGATAGCGGGTGTAAACTTTATAAATATGGCTACGGCGCAAAGCCTTACCCGCGCTAAGGAGATCGGCACCCGCAAAGTATTGGGCAGCAGCCCGGCCGGGATTTTTTGGCAGTTTATGGCCGAAACGGCTTATGTTGCTATTGCGGCAACATTACTGGCCTTATTAACGGTAATGTTGTTTTTACCGGTGCTGAATAACTGGCTACAGTTGCCCCTATCTATCAGCGGCGGCGTATTTGTGTTCCTGCCGGTATTGCTGTTGCTGCTCATATTGGTTGCAGGCTTTTACCCGGCTGTTATTTTAAGCAGGTTTAAGCCTGCCAACGCCCTGAAAAACATGGTTGGCCAAAGTAATGGGAGCCGCAGGTTTTCGCGCGATGGACTGATCGTGCTACAGAACGTAATAGCGCAAGTGCTGATTGTTTGCGCGCTGATCATTACCCTGCAGGTTAAAATGCTTATTAACGCCGATATGGGCTTTAATAAAGACGCGGTGATACTGGTGCCCATCCACAATACCGATCTGAACGCGCTGGATTACCTGCGTAATCAACTGAACAGCAATCCGGCCGTTAAAAATGTAAGCTACTGTTATAGTGCGCCTGCTGATTTCACTAATAAAGGCGGTTCGGTACGTTACAATGGCAAGGACTGGGAAAATTTTAGTGTGAACAGTATAATTGGCGATGAGCAATACATCAGTACCTTTAAACTGAAGCTTTTGGCCGGGCATCCCATATCATCTATCAACCCTAAGGCGCAGTTTATCATCAACCAGCAATTATTGGCCAAACTGAAGATAAAAAGCCCGCAGGAAGCCATCGGCCGCAGTTTAACCGCCGGCGATTTCAGCGATAAACAAGGTACTATTGTGGGCGTTGTGAAGGATTTTAACAGCCTTGCCCTGTATCAGCCTGTGCAACCTTTACTAATTGCCGCCCAGCCCGATTATTACCGTTATGCAGCTATTAAAATTGCTGGCGGTCATCAATTAGATTTGATAGACGCTATTAAGCAAACTTACCGCCGGGTTTTCCCGCAATATGTGTTTGAATATCATTTTGTGGATAAGCAAATAGCCGACCTGTATCAAAAGGAAATGATGATCAACAAACTCATCAAAGCCGGCACAATGGTGGCCATCTTTATCAGTTGCCTGGGCCTATTGGGGCTGATATCGCTGGTAACGGTGCAGCGCATAAAAGAGATCGGCATCCGCAAAGTGTTGGGCGCATCGGTAATGGGTATTGTTACCTTACTGACGAAGGATTTCATCAGGCTGATCCTCGTCGCTATGCTGATCAGCAGCCCCTTTGCCTGGTGGCTGATGCATACCTGGCTGCAAAATTTTGCTTATCGCGTTGAAATAAACTGGTGGGTATTTGGGTTATCGGGCGTTAGCGCTATAACAATCGCTTGTATTACCATCAGTATACGCTCGGTTAAAGCGGCATTGGCTAACCCGGTGAATAGTTTGAGGGACAATTAATTTGACTATCGAACTGCCTGCAAGGTCAATATTTTGAGCGAAAGTATCAGAAGCAAAATGGAAACAATTGAAACTTTCGTAATTACCTCAATTATAGATATATAAGCAGGTTTTGTGTTAAGTCAATACATGACACTTAACATAAAGATAATATTAATATAACATTAAGTTATCCTACTTTTGTGTCAAATTCAACAATTCCTATGGACAAAAAGAAACCAGAAATAGCAAAATCGGCAAAAAAGATAGCAAGAGTTAAAATTGAAGTTAGCTTAACCGCACACCTTAACACACTGACTGCAGAATTTGGCCCGGCATCAAAAAAACTAAAAAAAGAAATAGCCAAGGGTGCCAAAAAACTGGCCAAGCAATTAGCTAAAGAATTAACATTCCCTAAGGCTGCTGAACCTGCAAAGGCCAAAGAAACCCAGGCCCCTGCTGCACCGGCGGTAGCAGCAGAGAAAAAACCTGTTGTAAAAGCACCAGCCGCCAAACCAGCCGTAGCTAAAGTGGCTGCCGCCAAGCCCGAAAAAACAACGAAGTAGTTTAATTGAGTGATTTTTTATAATGTGATAACCCTGGCCTGGTGCCGGGGTTTATCGCTTAAGGGCGCTATTGTTCGATATGCTGCTTTAAATTAACCAGGCGCTGCTTTACATTATTTTGCAGGTTGGATCTGATAAACGGAATTACCAGGTTAAACGGGAAACGAAGCTGAAATGAGTAAACAAATATCACTTCGGTTTCCGTTGTGTTTACTTCTCTAAAGGTCCACGAACCGGCAAATGATTGGAACATGAACGGGCCCTTGGTCATCTTTATAGCAGTTACTTTGGGGCGGTTAAAGCTTACATACTCCGTTACCATACCTAATCCATTTTTAGCCACGCAATAAGCTTTTGCTCCTTTATCCGCTTTTATCGCGCCATCAATCAGTTCGGCACGTTTTAAAAACACATCCCATTTAAGGCGATTGGCATAATCCTGTGTATAGTCAAATACCGTTTCGCTATCGCTATGGATGATGATCTGCTCGGTGAATTTGATACCCTTCATGTTTGCCGATTATAAAAATTACCTGTCAAACTTTTTTGGCCCTTAGCCGGCTTAAAAACTGCGGTGTAAAGCCCAGGTACGATGCCAGCATATATTGCGGCACCCGCTGTACAAAGCCAGGGAACAGGCTTACAAAAAACCGGTACCGTTCCTCGTCGCTTTGATTAAAAATGAAGCCGATACGCCTTTGCGCCGCTATGAAAGCCTTTTGCATCATGATGCGGAAATAGGTTTCCAGTTGAGGGATCTGTTCGCACAAATAGATGCGGTCCTTTTCGGTAAGCAGCAGCAGATCGCAGGCTTCGATGGTTTGGATATAGGTTGTAGCCGGCGCGTGGTTCAGCAGGCTGTCCTGATCGGCTATCCACCAGCTTTCAAGGCCAAACTGTATGATCTGTTCGTTCAGCTTGCTGTTAACGTAGTATTGCCGTAATACCCCTTTTATCACAAAGTAATTGCCGGCGCAAATTTTTCCGGTTTCTAACACATATTGCTTCTTTTTAAACTTCTTAAGTTCCAGCCTGCTGCAAATCAACTCCTCCTGTTCGGGGCTTAGCTTAATGTAGCGTTTAATGTGTGCTAAGATCTCGGGATACATCATTATAATACCAATTGCTGATGTAGTTTAGCCAGTGTTTCGGCCGGGTCAGTACACAAACCAGGGTGAACCTTTGAGCATTGCACAACCGTACTGCGGGTAGCCGTTAACCAGCGGAAGCGCGATGCTGCATCAAGCAAAGCGATGGGGCCGCCCTGCGGGCTGCCGGTACAAATGTATTCGAACATGCAGAGGTGCTCGCGCAGTTCTTCCATATCGGGCAGCGTGCCAAAGCATTGCATACGGGCCTGGTTTAAGGCATAGGTGGCCTGTAAAAACTTTTGCTTGGCGCAGAAAACAATTACGCCTACGTTTATAAACTCCTCGCGCTCTACCCTGGGCACAACGCGGATAACGGCGTACTCAAATAAGTGCTGCTCTGGCATGTTGTGCTTCATTTAAAAATATGTGCGATGACGCGATACGTGTTTCCAAAAAACGGGCGTAAATATCTCTCACCTCGTCCGGCGTTTCCTGCCATTCGGTAGCAATCCATTCATCGGGAATTAAACCAACTATTCCACGGATAACTTCGGGGGTGATAATGGCTTTTAATTCGGGATCCACAGCTTCCAGCTCAGTAGCATAAGGCAGCAAAACATGATCCTTCACCTGCACAAACGGACGTTTGGCCTGTTCTTCCCAGTTATACCAGGAATGATGGAAATATAAGGCCGCGCCATGGTCTATCAACCACAACTCGCGGTGCCAGGTAAGCATATTGGTGTTACGGGGTGTACGGTCTACATTGGTCAGCAGGCAATCCATCCACACAATTTTTGATGCCAGCATGGGTTCAACCACCGTAACAGACCTATCGAACGTGATAGCCCCCGACAGGTAATGCAAAGCCAAATTAAGGCCCACGCTGGCTTTTAGCAGGTCCTGTATTTCTTCATCCGGTTCGGTGCGGCCAAAGGCGGTATCGAGGTTGGCAAATACAATTTCCGGGATCTTGAAGCCAATTTTACGGGCGATCTCGCCACCTATCAGTTCGGCAATTAACGCCTTTACGCCCTGCCCTGCCCCACGGAACTTGATAACGTACAGAAAACCATCATCAGCCTCGGCAATGGCAGGCAACGAGCCGCCCTCGCGCAGGGGCGTAACGTAGCGGGTAACATTTACGGTGCGTAATTGCGGCGGGCTGACATTCATGGTAGGGCAAATATAGCAGGATTAGTGATGATTTAACCACAAAGGGCGCAAAGCAGAGAAACACCAAGGGCACAAAGAATATTTTATAAGAAATTTCTTCGCGCCCTTTGTGCAAAATCTTTGTGTCCTTTGTGGTTAAATTCTTAAACATCCAAAGCCATAATCTGCGCTTTGTATTCCACGGGTAGCAGAGCATTCTTCAGCAGGCCCTCCAGCTTCATCCGCCTGAATAATTTGTAAAACAACAAGGCTGGCAGCAATACAGGAATACGACGTAAGCGCAGCAGTTTCCGCACCCGTTCGGGTACCATCATAATTTGCACCTGCTTTAAAATAAAAAAACGGATACGGCCAAGGTGTTTTTTATATTGTTTATACAAATTGATGGTAAACTCGCTGCTGATGGTATCCTGGTTTAGCTGATGGTTGCGCATCATTTCCCATTGCAGGTAACTAACAGGTAAACCTGTCAGTTTCATTTGTACGCCTACACGATAAAACACATCAAATACATCGGCCTTTTCCTTCATAGTGAGCTTGCGGTCTAATAATTCGAAAGCCCGGATGGAATGGTCTATCAGCATAAACAAAACATCGCGATAAGCCCAATCAGGGATTTGTGCGCCGCGGGCTTGTTCTACACCATGATGGATGGCTGTAATTTTATCGATAGCCCGGATGGCATCGTCATGATCTGAAAAAATGATGTGCCGGGCATAGGTCACGGTTGAGAACAATCGCCCCAGTGGGTCGGATGGTAGTTTACCGGTAAAATAAAGCCAATCAACTGCTTTATTTACTGCAAACTCTGCTGCCGAAGCGGCGAAGATAAACAGCACGGTATCTGCCCTGCCCCATATTTTCCGTACGATATGATCAGATGTTACAAAAGTTGCCATGTTAATTGGTGTATGCTTTATTAATATTCCGTTTAATGCGCTGTTGCTCTATTATTATCACAGTAACTATGCCAAGTGTGTAGGCAAGCATATCTGTCCAGGCGAAATAGTTGCCCATCATCACAACCGCTATGCGCGAGTTACCGAGGCCAATCAGGTCGACCAGATGAAAGTATTGCGATACCTCTATTAAGTATGAAAAAAGCAGCACGCCAATAGCCGTTTGAATAACCGGCGTATCTAAAAAACTTTTCACAAAACAGTAGATCAGGATCACCACCAGGAAATCGCCACCATAAGGTCGGATAATGGCGTCGTCCACGTACATGCCGATAAATACCTCTGTTAGAAACAGCAGAATGGTCAGGATAAAATAACGAACTGAAAATTTTAATTTCATTTTATAAAAGTACTTTGAATTACAAAGTTATCTAAATAATTGATACGCACAACAGATTTTTTTACATTTATCATACCGCCTATATCTTTTCAGATGGTTTACTTTGTATAAATTGCTACCTTATGTTATCCGAACCATCGTACCTGGCTGCCCGCATGGTGGCCACTAAAATTGAGGCCCACTTACTGCGCCATGTAGAGGTTGCGCGCCAGTTGGGCGAGCAGGACCTGGCCTTTGTACCATCGGTATCGGTAATAGAATCTGTAATTGACATTGCCTTTTGGGCAAGTCTGCGCCGTGAGGAAGGGCACCCACCGAAAATATCCATCGCTTTTTTACATCCCGATCAGGCAGTTAAACCCCTGATATTTGAGCATAAGCTACGTCTTACCCCACATAACCTTACCAAACTGGCCCCTGCTGTTGAGCAGCCCGGGTTGCACATAGGTGTTTGGTACGATGGCGATTCGCTGAATATTTGGGGAACTACGCACCAGATACCCGGCATTTGCTTTGTACTGGAAGTGGTGGAGCCTGGCCTGCTGGTGATCAAGCATCGCCGTACGGATGGTTTCGGTAAGTTTGTGAACATTTGCGTATTGCGGGGCGACGAAATAAAAATGGTTGACGAGCAGAACATCAGCCTTGATAACTGCCCGGAACTGATTGAATCATTACTGGACATGCCCCTGCCATCGGCACCGGGCGGATCATTTAATATACTGGTTGAACTGGCTACGGCCATGCGGGCGCACAATCGAGGTGGCCTGGTGATGATCGTTCCTACCGGATCTACCAACTGGCACCATTCTGTAATTCATCCCATCTCCTACCCTGTAGAACCGGCTTATTCTACCATATCAGCCCTGTTGACGGTTGAAAAGGATCAACGTAACATGGAGTGGAAGCAATCGTTACGAAACGCGATAGATATCATTGGCGGGTTTACCGCTGTAGACGGCGCCACGGTGATCAATCGTGATAATGAATTGCTGGCCTTTGGCGCCAAGATCACCCGCGCCGAAGTAAGTGTACCGGTAGATCAGATGATCGTAACCGAACCGGTTACCGATTCGGTACCCAAATACATGCACCCGGCACAAAATGGCGGTACCCGGCACTTAGCAGCCGCCCAATTTGTATACGATCAGCGGGATGCACAGGCCATGGTAGCATCGCAGGACGGGCATTTTACACTATTCGCCTGGTCGAACGCGCTGAATATGGTGCATGCGCACAGGATTGATATATTGTTGATGTAGACCGCTGATTTTCGCTGATTTGTTTGATTTAGTTGATAAATCAATACTCTCCAGCTTCTTTTAAAACAGTTTCTATAACGGATGATGCAATTCTAAAATTGGTTTGTTGCATTAAGTCTAAATAGGGTTTAACAGTTGCTATTATGCCATTTTGTTTAGCCTGCACCAAAACTCCAGCCGATCCTTTTACCGGCAATCCTAATTTGGCAGCAAATTTACGTGCTTCTAAATCATCCAATATTAAAAAGTCTGGATGAACCTCGCATGCAAGAGCGATTGCACTCGCTTCGCCTTTATCGACATGCTGATAAAATTTTTGTTGCAAGTTAAAATCATCTACTTTTTGTATGATTACCCATTCGGGTAGCGGGGAACCATATTCAGCCGCAACTTCCGGAGTGGTTAAAACAATCCCAAATAAATCATTAAGAATGTTTAGTGCGTTTATTTTATCAAACAGGATAAAACAACTGCTGTCAGTGACAACTACTTTATTTAGCTGCACCCTTTTTTAAATCTTCGAGGTCGGCAAGAACGCTTGCTTCAAAATAATGTATTCCGTAATTGATCAATATTTCGGCAAAATCCCATTTTCTCATCCCGCACATTTCTGCAGCCTGGCCTAATCTCAACTTTCCGGCTTCATAAAGTTTTGCAGCAAGGAAACGGACGGTCTCATCATGTTCTTTTTCAAGCGCTTCCGGAACCTGTAATGTCATCGTAGTCATAACTAAAGATACTTATAAAATCTTATAAATCAATTATCATGCTGTTTTGCTCAGCAGAATCAAATCAATCAACGAAAATCAGCGGTCCTATTCCAATAACAACGCGTCATCCGCATCATCCGTCAAACTTAAATGGATTGAATCTTTGCCCGCGATACCTTCAACAGATCCTTTAATATAGTTTGCATTAAGCAGTACTTTCTCCAGTTGCTTTTCTCGCGCCTTCCACATCTTTTCCATCGCATTGCGTTCGATCTGAATAGAATTTTTCATACCCATATAGCCTTCAACAATAGCCTTCCATTGCTCTGAAAACTCAACGCCCGTAAGATAATCATACAGCATATGCATTTTATCTCCTTTGTTCTCTTGTGATCGCGTAGCATTATATAACCGGATAACTCCATCGCGTAATACAGAAGCAACGGCCTTAGCTTCATCAAATGAGCATATCCAAACTCCATCTTTCTCACCAAAACAATTCATACCTTTTGGATAGCATTGAGTTACAATAACAGCAACGTCTACACCGTTGGCGCGCATATCTTTTTTTAATTTTTCAATCCAATCTCCCCCAAAATCTTTGGTCCTTTTGCTTTCATATATAATACGACCACATTCTTGCCCAAATTGATTTCGTACTGTCTGTATGCAATCAGCACCACGAACACCTTTGCCAACTTCTGTTACTACATCAAACGGAAAAGAATTACGAAGCAATTCCTCTAATATCAATTCCTGAACCTCGCCTTGAAGTTGCATCGACCCTTGCTCAGCCTTACGCTTCATTTCCTCGGCAAGCTTTTTCTGATCATCTAACTGTTTTTTAAGCTCGGCTATCTGCATCATATGGTCAGTCTCTTTCAACTGAGCTTTCTGTTCCTCCTGCTTCCGAATCTCTTGTGCCAGGTTTTCGCGCTGCTCCTGTAGCTTGCGCTGCATTTCCAGTTGCAGCTCCTCTTCCTTTTGTTGCAAAGCTTGCTCCTTTTGCAAAAACTCCAGTTCTTTTTGGCGCGATGCCTTCAATTTCTCGTCCGCATCCTCTTTGCCCTTTTGCAGCATCAGCAATTGATTTTCAAAATCAGACGAGATAGACTTACGAAGGTTTTGTTCAAGATTTTGCTGTAGCGCCTTTTTCTCGTTTTGCAGGCGCTGCTCAAACAGCAATTGCTGCTGCTGCTCTTTCAGTTCAAACTCGTTCAGCTTCAGCTTATATTCCTGCTCTTTTTTAGCAGTGTACTCCTGCAGCTTTGCGCGCAGGTCCTTTTTATATTCTTCGGCCATTATTTCCTCCAACTGGAAATTTGAACCGCACGATGGGCATTTTACGTCTGTTGCCATGAAAATTATTTGCTCTTGTTTATCAACTTAGCCGACCGCTAAATTCCCCAAAAATACCGTTAAAACACGGTTAAATCCGCATCGGTAAAGCTTTTTCTTTGTAAACAATTAAGGCGGGCAAAATCGGATGTCGCTATTTGACTTGAATGCCTTACAGATCCTGCATCTACCAAATTTAATATGGCATACCAAGCGCGGTGTGCTGTATTAAAGCAGGGATACATTAAAAACAACCTGGAACGATGTATTTAACCTATAAAAACACAAATATGAACCACGTAATGGTATGCGCCGATTTCCCCGGGGCAACCGAAGATCAAGCTAAAAGCATACAAAAATGGCTGAACCAGCGCAACTGGTTTCGCCTCAGCAACCCGGGTGATAAACTGAACAATGTTTGGTACGGCACCTTTAACCGGCAAATGCTGGAGCAGGATTGCCGCGATATGGCCGGAAGAAATTTTTTAGAAGCCGCGAAAGAGCATAGCAGCAGCGTAAAGGTTACCGTGCTGTGGAGCTCGCATAAACCTGTATCAAAGGAATTAGCTCTCATCAGTTAATAATTCAGTTAATAGTTTAAGTTAGTTTAAAGTGAGACGGCCCCGCGATGGAGCCGTTTTTTTTTGTTATTTTGAATTTTTAGTCATGCCGAACTTGTTTCGGCATCCCATCTGAAAAGCAATTCGGATAACCATCCATGTGGGATCCCGAAACAAGTTCGGGATGACATTCGACATAGAAAAACCCCTCACCGCATTGCTGCGGCAAGGGGTTAACAATCACAAAAACTAAACTTATTCGGCCAATGGCTTTTTATCGTTTTCCTCTTTCAATTTCTTGAAAAGTTCGGTACCGATCAAGGCATCGATAATGCCGTTGCCGCCGCCGTTTTGACCGCTCACCAATATTTCAGGAACCAGTTTCACACCGTTTTGTGCCAGGGCTTCGGCTACACGCACAATGGCGTATTGTTCGGTACCCATCGCTTCGGTCTTTTGTTTGGTCACCTCGGCTTCGGCCAAACCTATGGCCTTAATTTTACCGGCTTCGGCGCTACCGTTAACCTCGGTGGCCAAAGCGTTGGCTTTAGAGTTAATGGTTTGCACCTCGGCATCGGCCTTGGCGTTAATGGTCTTCGATTCGGCATCACCTTTGGCGCTGGCTACCTTTGCGGCAGCCATCTGGGTGTTGATCTCCACCTGGCGGGTTGATTTTACAACCTCGGGCTGCATATCGGCACCGGCTTTGGCGCTCTCGAACTCCTTACGCTCTATTTGGGCGTTACGCTGTATCTCGTAGGTCATTTTTTCCTCTTCGGCTATTTTACGGTCGGTAAGGGTTTTCATCAGCGCTTCGGGTGGCACAATGTCACCTATCAGCGTATCCACGCCTTCCACGTTATAAGCGCTCAACACTTCGCTGATCTGGTTCTTGGCATCCTCCTGGCGCTGCGAACGGTTGGTTAAGAACTCTATCACACCACTTTTTTGTGCCGAGTTACGGAAGTAGTTGGCGATAGTGGGCTCCAGCACCTGCGATACCAGGTTTTTCATATTACCGAAACGGGCTATCACCTTAGGGGCCTCGTTATGCGGGATGTGGATGATCTGCGATACGTCCAAATTGAAGGTAAAACCATCTGATGAACGAACGCTGATGGTACACAGGTTCTTATCCAGTTCGTGCGATTCGGTGCGGCTGTTTGCCCAGTTCAGCACGATGTTGGTGGTCGGAACAACCTCTACCGTGTGGGTATAAATGTTTACCGGGTGTTTACCGGGGTCAAGCGGATCATTCCACACACCTTTTTCGCCCTTGGCAACAATGTTACCATGTTTAAAGGCCATACCGCTGGTATCTTTACCCTCAGGACCAACGAAGGAATTGACCACGCCTACGAAACCGATAGAAATGTGCATCATCTCTACCTGTTCCACAGTTACAAACCATGGGTTCAGATAATACGTACCGGCCAGGATCACATCCTCCTGCAAGCCTTTTTTACCGCCCGCGGTAATGAAGGCCATCGGGTCCTGGTAGTTACGGTGACCAGCAACCGGACCGCCGGCAATTTCGCCTTTTTCCAAAGGCTCGCCATCCAGCGTGGTGACGATACCCACTTTATTTTCGTGCACCTGGGTAATAGGTACCATTACAATATCAAACAAAAAGGTGTTGATACGGTAACTACCCGGGGTTAAGAACGCGGCCTGCGGGCCTTTTTGCCCATGGTTTTCAAGGAAGGCCTGGGCGTCCTGGAATTTATCGCAGGCTACTGGTTTACCCAATACACGGCCTATATCCATCGGCGAGCCGTCCTTAGCTTTTACCAGTCCCAGCTTATCCTGCGGAACAATGGTAAAGGCTTCCATGGTGATGGCGTATTGCCATGGCCACATACGCCAGTACAAGCCCGGGGCCAGCGGTTTGGCCTGCATACCGGCCTCGCCCTTGGTGGCGATGATACGGCCGTCGGGCATACGGGTATCCCCGTAAAGGGTAAACTTTTTAACTACCAGGCCAATACGGTCATCGGGAACGATGATCATACCAAAAAACACGCGCAATACACTTTTGTACAGCAACACCAGTACCACAACGGGCACAATCCACCACAGGTGGAACATGAAATCATTCATTTTTTTTAGAAATTAATTGTTTAGAATTTTTTTATGCGTGATCCTTAAGGTGCGGATCGGGAACGATGATCATAGCATTTATTTGTAGTACCTCAGCTATGAAATCGTTATTAAGATGTAGGCGTTACCGGAATGTTACAGGAATTTTGAGAAATATTTTTAAGATACAGATGTTGGGCTAAAGCCTATGCTTAAATTGTTAGCTATCCGTTGGCTAAAGCCAACGGCAATGAAAATCAGGACTGGTTAGCTATTCGTTTAATTCATTGCCGTCCCATTTATGGGGGGATATCATCGAATATTACGGGCTTTAGCCAAAATATCGAGCCATTCATATTGAAACTCCGATAACAAGCGTTTTACTCATCAAAACATTATTCCTAACATTGCGCATGAAGAAAAGCTTCGGCATACTCCTGTTAATAATCGCTTCGGTAAACTGCCACGCCCAGTACGTTAAACTGGCGCTGAACCTGGTTAAGGGCAATACTTATTATAATTTAACCACAGCCACGGCAACTGTAGTGCAAACAGTAAACGGGCAAAAAACCCAACAAGGCACTACCATTACCAGCCGCATTGCCTTTAAGGTGATGAACATTCGCGATAGCTTATATGAAATGGAGATGCGCTACGAAAACCTTTCGCTTAAAATGGATCTGCCGCAGGGAACTATCCAGTATAATTCAAACGGCATTGATGCAACTTCAAAAGTATTAGCTGCCCTGCGCAACCAGCCAATAGCCGTGGTAATTACCCGCAACGGCAATTTGCAGGCGCTGGCGCCCATCAGCACGGCAATTGACAGGGCCATTAAACAATTCCCGCAATTATCTGCCGAAGAGCGGGCTCAAATAAAAAGTATGATGGAGCAATCCTTCGGCGAACGGGCCTTTCGCAGCAATTTTGAGATGGGGACGGTTATCTTTCCGTCGGTACCTGTCAGGAAAAATGCCTTTTGGATAAGCGATACCCAATTGGAAAGCAGCCGGCCGGCCAATGTACACTCCATTGCCGAATTGCGCGACATCACCCCTACTTTTAACCAGATCCACGTTAACTCCACCATCACTTATTTAAACCGCGATGAATTTATCGTAACAAACGGGATCCCGTTAAAATACAATATGGAGGGCAGCCGTTCGGCTGATATTGTGGTGGATACAGTAACCGGCTGGGTGAAGCAGGCCAGTATTTTACAAAACATTGGCGGCACTACCGAAATTAAGGACAACCCAACGGTACCGGGCGGCATGGTAATACCCACTGTTATGAAAAGCGAAGTGGTGATAACGGATGTTCATTAGTCATTTCGCTACGCTGTCATTGGTCATTAGATAGTACGCATAAAAAATGCCTGCGGCATTTTGGCCAACAACTAAAACGTTTCACCCAAACTTAGTATAAACGTATTATACCCTTTGCTGAAGCCGTAATCGATAGCGATGTTGGTGTCCGATCCTTTGTTGAATTTAATACGCAGGCCCGCCCCTGCGGCAGGATTAATATATTTAAAGTTGCGCCCGGCAGCCTCGGTAACCGATGTGGCGCTGGCAAACAGCACATAGCCAAACAAGCCGTTACGGGTGATATCGCGGCGGTATTCTGTTTCAAGATAGATCAGGCCTTGCCCCCGGTAACGGTTTTGATCCATCCCCCTGCCCGAGCGGTTGTATGGGTCCCAGCCAACACTGGGCAGATCGAGGTAAGGGGTACCGGCGTTTAAGGTGGTCCAGTAATATCCCCACAGGGCCAGCACATTCTTTTTGCGTTCGTTACTTAGCGATATGTATTTACGCGCGTCTACATACAGCGATTTCCAGCTATCCTGGCTGCCCAGCATTCGCGAATTATACCGGTAAACCACATTCAGGTAACACCCAGGCATGGGGTTGAAGGGGTTGTTACGGGTATCATACAGCAGGTTAAGCGTCGCGCCTGATGAAAAGGAATTGTTATCGTTAGCGGCGCCGTATTGGTAACCGGTAAAGCTACGGATCCGGTTAGTCTCTTCGGCCGAGATATCGATGTGGTAATCCAGATCGTACCCGATACCGGCATACAGGAAATTGGTAACCCGTTTTAATGCCGCCTGGTTAAAGCGGATATATTTATAGTTCACCAGTATCTTATTATCTTCAGATTGATTGCCGCCCAGCCCCCAGGTATATTGCGGATATACCAAAAAGCGGGTATCGCCCTGTATATTCCAGCCATTGTTTTTCAGCCATAGCGATGAGCGGAGCGGGATCCCAAACCTACCGTTAAAGTTAAAGTATGGCGCGAATGTAGCGCTTGACAGAAAAGTACTATCGCGCGGGCCAAGGTAAAAGCCTGCGGTGGTTGATGTGATGAGCGCTTTACCCCCACCCGGTACTGCCGATGATATGGGCAGGAATGAGAAGTAAATATTCTTCCCTTCCTTATTTTTCATGCGCTTGCCTTTAATGCTGAACAAGCTGCGGCCAAGATCTATCAGGTCGGTTTGGCCGGTTGTGTCTACATATTTGGCAGTTTGTATCACGTCCTGCGCCAGCAAGGTGAATGGTAAGTAACACAAAAACAGGACTAACAACGCCTTCACCATATCAAATTAAACGCACCTTGCTTATGCATGTTATCAGTCTACCAATATAATTTAAAGATCCTTTGTCCACAATAAGCTTACAGGCTTATGCAATGTATTCCTTAGCTATCAACTCGTAAAGTTTCATACTGCTTACAGCTGTTTCAAAATTCTGCTGTAATAAGGTCTCAACCTCGTTATTGTTTAGGCTGGCGGCAATATTTTTCAGCACATTAAAATAGGCCATTTCAACGCTTTCGGTTATTTGCAAATGTATCAGCAGGGCCAGGTCACGCTCAACAGGTAGTTGTTTTTCAATCCTTGAGGCCACATAAGCTTCAAGCGACAGGGTTTTTACCCCAATGCATTTTTGATCTTTATAAGTTGCGTTATAGATTTTATAGATGACATCCATACGCAACAGCTGCAACTTTATCTGATCGGCATTTTCCAGTATGGCGTTTTTCAGGTCGGGGAATGAGGCCTTATCGGCCAGGGATGGCAATATTTTTACCAAATGCTTTTTGATACAGTAAACGTTATCCAGCTGACGCAGAAACAATTTCCTTAGCGCGGCTTCATCCAGCTTTAAATCGCCGTTATAAACGCGCATTATTGCTTTGGGTAGATTTTGTCTTATTATCATTACAAACGGGGTATTTTAAAACAAAAGCAGCCGTACTATCTTTTTGTTTTTTTAAAAATCAATATGGTTAAATTACATTTTTCAACATTCAATATTTTTTTAACTTGAAAGTAATTACATCTAAGTATTTTTTATTTATTTTTATAACCGATTTAAACTAATTGACAGCACCCATAGCCATTAGGTTTTGAGCCAGCATATTTCTATAACCAACACTGCTTCAGCCACACGGGCCATATACGATGAGTATGCGGGCTTGCTACTTGGCTATATTTTTGAGGTAGTAAAAGATAAAAATATAGCGGAGGAGTACCTTGTAGCAGTTTTTAAGGAATTGCCACAACACCTGCACGATGTAATGCAGCCTGGCACGAATACCTATCAACGCCTTTTGTTACTGACCCGCAAAGTACTGGCCGATTTTTTCGCGACCATACCGGCATGCGATCCTGCTGATAAAAAAGCGCATTTACCGGCCATGCCAAATAAGTTTTTAGAACGGATGAGTGAGGAGGAACAGTTTATTTTTTGCAATGTTCATTATAACGGTAAAAGCATCAGCGCATTAGCCCGCGAGCTAAACCGGACTGAGCAAGCCATAAAAAAGATCCTGCAACAGGCATTCGCCGCAATAAGGAGGGCCGCATGAACGTACAAATACAACAGTATATAAATAGTGGTATTCTGGAAGCGTATGTAACCGGTTCGGTTACGGCTGATGAAGAGCGCGAAGTATTGCGGTTGAAACAGACTTATCCCGAAGTGCACGAAGCTTTATACCAGTTGGAGGTTGATATGGAAATGCTGGCCGCCACAATGGCCATTCCGCCGCCGCCAACCGTATGGGGCAAAATTGAAGCGGAAATTGACGATATCATTCTTCGTGAAAAAACATCGCCCAAAGCTTTTATAGAAGAAGAAGAGCCAACACGCACTTCATCACGCCGTGGTAACACGCCTCCCCAGTATATTGATATAGAGGCCGAAAGCAGCCACATGCGTATCCACAAAAACTGGAAGTGGGTGTTTGCCGCTGTATTTATATTAGGCAAGTTATTTTTAGCCGCGGCTATTTATTTTTACCTGGAGAACAGGCAAGCGCAGCAACAAATACAGGAGTTAAAAACTGAGATAAAAGCGCGTAGATAAAATATTAGTTTTTATTCTACACGTCAAATCACTTTCCACCTTTTGCAGATCGCGCTGCTTTTTTGTGTAGCTTGGCAGTTTTGCGCTCGGCAGCTTTAACTTCATCTTTTTCGCTGATCGGCCCTTCGGTTTTTAACTCTTCTGCCTGGTCAACTTTTTTTGGCGCGGGATTTACCTGGTCTGTATTCATTGTGCTGTTAATTTTCCTTACGGTTACTGTTTTAACACCTGCGTACAATTATGGTTTATATTATTTTTGAGTATGTTTATCAGCGTCAACTAAAATCATCGCTTTTTATACCTTTTTGTATGATAAAGAAAACACTTTTATTTTTTTGCGGCGGATTGTTATTGCTTGCCACAGCCTGTAAACACAGTATAAAACCCGAAGCCCTTTACGGCAACTGGAAGTATATAAAAGTTGATAAACCAAGGGGCGACGCTGCCGATACTGTCAGCGCGATGGACCTGGAAGAACAGAAACCAGAGATCAGTTTTTCAGCAGAAAAACAGCTTGTGATACAATGGGGCGGCAAAGTATTATCGCACGGCACTTTTGTAGTAGCGGGTGATAATATAAATTATACCGAGCAATTGCCCGATGGTAAAACCCGCACATTCCCTTTTTGGGTTTCAAAACTTGATGATAAAAATATCGTATTCGAAACGCTTGATAAAGATGGCTCGCGTGTAACTGCTGTTAAAAAATAGCCCGCACCCCTAAGTTTAATTTATTGGCCTGGTATTTGTTTTAGTACACTAAACAAAAAAAACAGCTAACCAATGAAAAAGATATTTTTAAGTTGCAGCATATTGCTTGCTGTATTAGTTGCCGATACAACCCATTCCGTTGCACAGGAAAAAAAGAAAATGAGCGGCCAGGCTAAGGGCGCCATCATCGGCGGTGCCGGTGGCGCTGTTGTAGGCGGCATAGTTGGCCATGGTGTTGGCGGCGCCCTTATCGGCGGCGCAATTGGCGCGGGTGGCGGATATATTATTGGTAACGAGCACCGCAGGCATGTAGCCAAGAAAAAACGCGCGGCGCAGCGGGCTTACTACCGCAGGCACCATACCATTACACATCCGTCAAAAAATGTAACCGTGATCAGAAAGCACGACTAATTATAAAAGGTTTTGGCCGGGCGGTATTATTAATAAATCAAAAGATCCGCCCGGTTAAATATTTAGCTTGATAACAATAACCGCCTGCTTGACAATTTCCACAATTTTTTCCATTATTATAGCAAATAAAGCGCTTTTTTAGATATCTGTTATTATATATTATCTAAATTATTATTATATATTTATCAATGGCTATATGAAATTAATTTCCTTAATTTGTATGCTATGGTAATCCCCCTAAGTAATATTAAAAGCGTCAATTCTCCGCTGTGTCGTAAATGCAAAAACAAGTTGGAGCAACGCATACCACGTGGTTATATATTTAAAAATATATTGTTTTGGTTGCCTGTTAAACGTTACCGGTGTTTTAAGTGTAATAAAAAAGTTTATGTGTGGGGCCGGTAAAAATGAATTTGTAGTTTTCTTTTTTTTTGTAGCTTTAAATTTTATTTAGCTAAAACTTAATTCTGCCTTGGCATCCATTTTTAGAATATACTCCGGTAAATATTGCCCAAATTGTGGGCAACCTTATCATTTTCAATTACATCGCAGTTGGTTTGTAAGGCAATTCCTGTTCTTTTTACCTGTCAAAAAATATTTTTGCGCAAAGTGCAAAGACAGTCATTACGTTTTAACCGATAAAAGATCCAGGAATGAAAACAAGGATGATGATGTGGATTAACTCAGAAAGCTTCATTTAGATTGATAAATACCCCCCTGGTGCCGTATCTGCCTACTCCATAGTCGATACAGATGTTAGACCGTGAGTATTTGTTATACAATATCCTTAATCCTGCACCGGTGCCTGGTTCCCAATACTGAAACAACTTTATAGGCTTCTGCGCGTTAGGGTTACTGCCTGTTTGGGCATTAATAAATGCCACACCGCTTATTAGCTTATTTGCCAGTATGGGAAACCTGTATTCGGCCTCTGAATAAAAAAAGGAATATCCTTTAAACCGCCCCACAGTATAAGCACGGCCGCTGCGGCCATCATTATCACCACTGGTGCCGGGCAGTTCAAGATAAGGGATCTTGCCGCTTAAGAGATAACTCCCCCAATGCCAAAAGGCCAGCACATGCTGAGGATTTACGGCCGATAAACTCCAGTACTTGCGGTACTCTGTCATCAATTGGGTAGAGTTGGCCGAACTGCCCAGTATCTTTTTGCTGGTTTTGATCCCAACATTGCCATACATCCCTTTATACGGTTGATTAGGATGATCCCGGTCATCATACTGTAAATTAAAGGAAAGCGAATTAGCCAGGTATCGCCAGGGCAAAAAACCGTTAAGATCGCTATACCGGTAATTGTGGGTAGTAAGGTCATCGCGGCTTTCCTCGTCAATACCTGTATAGGCATTAATATTTAAGCCAATGCCCGTGTAAAAGTGCCCGGTAATTTTTTTATAAGCAGTTTCTCTAAACCTAACCGAAGTATATTTCAGTTTGTATACATTGGGTGGGCTGCCCGGCAAATAACTGTTTGATGGGAGGTTACCGTCTTCATTTTCACTATACTGCCCGGTTCCTACACCATAATCTGTAGCCAGTGTGCGCCCAACCTGCCAGTTACCCTGCAAACTCCATTTATTTTCAGGCAGGTAGATGCTGTGTTTATAATTAATATAAGCCAGTCCCTTGGTTGATGCCGACACTTCTATTTCACCACTTGAAAGCGAGGTACTATCCGGGTGTCCTAAAAACTTCAACGCGGCCAGGGTAAGGCCCAGCTCAAACCCGGCACTTGGGTTATAGGTAAATGATGGGATAAACAGCTTTTGCAGCTTCAGGATGGAAGTGTCGAGCTTGGTTTCTTTATGAAACAGACTGGCTTTTACATCCAGCAGGTCGGTCTGATCTTTCAGTCCGGCGCGTTTAATGGTATCGCGCCCGGCACATGCCCCCTGTATATAGCTGGCCAAAAGCAACAAAAACACCACGCCCTTTTTCACGTAAAACCGGGGATTATATTAACAATAAAACATTAATTTGCCCGGAAACCAGGAAAGGCTTTCTAATGGGGTATGATTAAGATACAACCGGGCAAAAATATTTGACGCACCATGGCGTGCCGAAGCTTGCATTTTTCTTTTTTTCGGATTGAGTTTAACTTGGTTTTATATCTGTTTAATGTGCCATTAGGGCAGGCACATTAAACAGCGACATGTAGTATATCTGTAACGAATATAAAAACATTAAAATAAAATATACAAAAAAGCCGTAACAAAAAAATTACATTTTTCGTATCACCTAAAATTTAACCGTATCCGTATTAACTATATCAATAAATAATTACTAATTTTAATAAGTGCGGTTTTTAATATTTATTTGCATTATATTATTAACCAGGAACAGTTTTCTCTAAATAATTTACTCTGTGGATAAAAACTTTACCGTTGATACCGATAAGATAGTTGCGCTTTTAGATGAAGCGTATGCCGGTCGTATTAACGATTTAAACCACAGTACCCAACTGGCCAATACAGCATTATCGCTTAGCCGCGAGATCAATAACAACGAGTTAATAGGCAAAAGCCTTAATCACTTATCGTTGTTTTATATGATACAGGGCGAGTACAAACGCTCCATCGGCATGGCCGAAGAGGCCATTAAGTATTTTGAAGAACTGCACGATGATAAAGGTATTGCCGATGCCCGCTACAGTATTGCCGGTAATTATTATAAAACCGATAACTATCACTTAGGTCTCATCTACCTTATCAATTGCCTTACCACCTACCGCAAATACAACGATTACCATAACCAGGCCCGTACCCAAAAATCACTGGGCACTATTTATGAATATTTTGGCGATCAGAAAAACGCTATCAAATCGTACGAAGGTGCCATCGAGGCAGCCCGGCAGGCTAAGGATATCAACCTCGAGTCGAACGCTTATAACCCCCTGTCGGGCATTTACCTTAAACAGGGTAAAACAAAAGAAGCGCTCGATCTGATTGAACGGTCGATAGCCATGAAAAACAAAACCGGCGATATCCGTGGTCTCGCGTTTGCGCTTTATGGTTTAGGTAAGATCCACATCAGCACAGGGCAGTTTGACCTGGCCGAAGAAGATCTGCAGGAATGCATTTCCATACACCAGCAGGTGGGCGAAAAACTGGGGCTGGGTATGGCCTATCACCGCCTGGCCGACCTGTATATGCGCATGGACCGCTTGAAGGAGGCCCGCCGCCTGCTTGAACAAACACTCGACTTTAGCGACGCGTACAACATCGTGATCATTAAATTCAAGTGCGACCACCTGTTGTACCAGATCCATAAAAAGAAGGGCAATACGGTACTGGCCCTCGAGTATCTTGAACGGTACCTGAGCCAAAAAGAAGCGGTTATTAATACGCAAACCCTGCAGATCATCGAGAACTACGAACTGATCACCCGCATGGAATCGCTTGAAAAGGAAGCGAAGCTGCAAAAGGAAAAAGACGAGATCATCAAAAAGAAGGAACTGGCAGAACAATCGGCCAAGGTAAAGCAGGATTTCCTGTCGACCATGAGTCATGAGATCCGTACGCCTTTAAACGCGGTGATCACTATCACATCTTTATTAAAAGACCGATCGGACGAGGAGGAACAACGCCTGCTTAACTCACTAAAGTTCGCGTCAAATAATTTGCTGCTTATTATTAACGATATCCTCGACTTTACCAAGCTCGAGGCCGGTAAAATGCAGTTGGATGTGCACCCCTGCAATTTCCGTACGTTAATAGAGAACCTGCGCCATATTTACGAGAACCTGGCGACAGAAAAAGGCCTGAAATTATTCCTTAATATTGATACTACCGTAGCCGAAAGCTACGAGTTGGACGAAACCAAACTATCGCAAATATTAGGCAACCTGATAGGCAATGCCATTAAATATACCGATAACGGTAAGGTAGAAATCGGCGTAACTAATTTAAAAAGCGATAAAGAGATAGATACCCTGCGGTTTACCATAACCGATACCGGTGTGGGGATACCAAAGGTATCGTACAAAGAGATCTTTGAAAGCTTTTCGCAGCCAAAATCAATCACTACGCGTAAGCATGGCGGTTCGGGGCTGGGATTGGCCATCGTAAAAAAACTGGTAGAACTGTATAAAAGCAAGGTACATGTAAACAGCGAGGTGGGCAAAGGATCGTCTTTTCACTTCGATATCAAAACTAAACGACTTGTTAGCGAAGAAGCACAGAAGCAAGCACCGCTTGATAAGCTGACCAACCGCTCCGTTTTACTGGCCGAAGATAACATGATAAATGCCATGGTGGCCCGTAAATTATTATCAAACTGGGGCATTGCTACCGAGCATGCTAAAAACGGCATAGAAGCCGTTGAAAAATCGAAGCTGCGCGCGTACGATTTTATTTTGATGGATATCCATATGCCCGAAATGAACGGCTTCGACGCTACCAAAAATATCAGGGAAATGGGCAACCCTAACTCGTTCACCCCCATCTTCGCCCTTACGGCCGATATTACCGCCGAACACCAGGACGAATACGCCGGCTACTTCAACGGCTTCCTGCGTAAACCTATCGAGATAGAAAAATTGTACAACTCGCTGGTGAATGCGCTTTTAGTTGTTAGTTGATTAGTTAACCAGTGATTAGGTCCCGTACTAATCACTAATTAACTAACCACAAATCACTGCCCTTCCCCAAAACTTTTCCACATCTATACCATCCGGTAAACTAAATACGTTAAAAAAGTGTTTTCCACATTTGTGAATTACTCCTGTGGATTACATCTTTGCGGAAACGCTATTTTTAGCCCAAATTGTATCATACCTATACTATGATGAAACTTAAATACGTCGCTCTTATACTTCCTGCACTCTCTGCCGCCACGGTTTACGCGCAGCAAAACCCTGCAGGCCAGGTATATAAAACCTACCATACCGCTATCGAGTTACTGGATAAGCAAAAATATGTGGCCGCTGCCGAGCAATTTCGACTGGTAGAAACATCGCGCATATCAACCACCACCCAGCCCGATTTTGAAACTTCGGTATCCCTGCTAAAGGAAAACGCTCAATATTACGAAGCCCTTTGCGCGCTGGAACTGGGTAACGATGATGCCGAAAACATGTTTCTGCGCTTTATTAAGGTACACCCCGAAAACCCGCTGACCAAGCTGGCTTACTTCCAGATGGGTAAATCGTACTTTAAGCAGGGCAAATACCAGGATGTATTGCGCTGGTTTGATAAGATAGACGCCGCATCGTTAAACGGCCGCGAAAATACCGAGTACAAGTTTTACAAGGGCTATGCTTATTTCGATACCAAAGATTATAAGCATGCCCAAATGTTGTTCAGCGAGGTAAAGGATCGCAAATCGCCCTACACGCTGGATGCCACCTACTATTTTGCCTACATCGCCTACCTTAACCAGGACTATCACTTGGCGCTGGTAAATTTCGAGCGCTTAAAAAATTCGAAGAAATACGAGGATAGCTATCCCTACTACATCACCGCCGTTTACTTTTTAGATAAGCGTTATGATGATGTGCTGAGCTACGCCGTTCCTATCCTGAACAGTACGCATCAGAAAAACGAGACCGAGATGTTCCGTATTGTGGCGGCATCGTACTTTGCCAAAGTAGATTATCCAAATTCGGTTAAATATTACAGCAAGTTCGAGGCCCAGGACAACGGCCGCACCCAAAACACGCAGGATAGCTACCAGATGGGCTACGGTTACTATAAAATTGGCGACTATCAAAAGGCAGCCGTACAATTAGAAAAGGTAACCGATAAGAACGACGTTTACAGTCAAACGGGTAGCTATACCCTTGGCGATGCCTTCCTTAAGCTGAATAATAAGCAAAGCGCCCGCAACGCCTTTATGGTAGCCTCAAAAATGGATTTCGATAAGCAGTTGCAGGAAGACGCGCTTTATCAATACGCCAAACTATCGTACGAACTGGATTTTTACGTGCAGGCGCTGGAAGCCACACGTACATACCTGAAGAATTATCCAAGATCGCCCCGTACCGATGAGATGAAGATCTTACTGGGCGAAGAATTACTCAGCTCACGTAACTATCGTGAAGCGGTGGAGATTTTAGAACCCATCCCTAACAAAACCCAAAGCGCCAAGATAGCTTACCAAAAAGTAACCTACTACCGTGGTTTGGAGTTTATTAACGAACGCGCTTTTGAGAACGCCATTGGCATCTTCCTGCGCTCGCTGAAATACCCTATCGATACCAAAATTGAAGCGCTAACCACCTACTGGATGGCAGAGGCCATGTACGAGGTACGCAAATACGGCGAATCGGTACAACGCTTCGAGACTTTTTTGGATATGCCCGACGCGCCGGAAACCGATGTGTACAACTATGCCAACTACGCGTTGGGGTACGCAGCCTTTAACGGCGATCAGTATAAAAAAGCAGCCAGCTCGTTCGAGAAGTTTCTGGCCGGGACGGTAAAAGACCCGAGCACCGTTAACGATGCCACCACCCGCATAGCCGACAGCTACTTTGTATTGAAAAGCTACGAAAAGGCGATGAGTTATTATAACCGCATTATTGACCGTCATAGCCAGGGCGAGGATTACGCCTTATTTCAACGGGGCATGATACAGGGTTTGCAGGGTTCGCCGGATGCGAAGATCAGCACGCTGAACGATGTGCTGAATAAATTCCCTAACTCTGATTTTGCCGATGACGCGGCCTTTGAGATCGCTTATACTTATTTCATCAAGAATGATGGCGACAAGTCTAAATCTGACCTGCTGGCCATGATAGATAAATATCCGCGCAGCAGCTATATCCCGCGTGCGTTGGTTACCATTGGTTTGATAGATTACAACGCCGATAAGGAAGACCTGGCCGTTGAATCGTTCAAACGGGTGATCAAGGATTATCCATCAACCGAGGAAGCTAAACAGGCTTTAAAGCAGGTAGAGAAGATCTATACCGATAAGGGCGATGCGCAAACGTTCATCACTTACGCTACCTCTACCCCTATCGGCAATTACACCACCGCCCAGCAGGAAGCCATTATGCAAACTGCCGCTAACAACCTTTATCTAAAGGGCGATTGGCAAGGCACCGTTGGCGCGGTAAATGCGTACTACGATAAATTCCCGAAACCGATATACGAGAAGCAGATGCGTTTTATCCGTGCGCAGGCTTTGGTCAACCTGAAGCGTACCGACGAAGCCGTGCAGGATTACAACGTGATACTGAACGACTGGACCAGCGCCTACACCGAAAAGGCATTGATCAGCATGTCGAAGCTATACCTTGATCAGCAGAAGTATGGTGATGCTGTAGTATTCCTTAAACGCCTGGAAACCAACTCAGAATACAAGGCTGACTATACCTATGCTATTAATAACCTGCTGCTCAGCTACTCGCAAATGAATCAGCCGGATGATGTGCTGAAGTATGTTGGCCTGGTTCGCGGGAACGAAAAATCGGCACAGGAGGACAAATTTAAAACTGGTGTATACGCCGGTAAAGCCTACCTGTTAAAAGGTGATACTACAGCCGCCGTTAACGAGTTTGACTACACCGTAGCCAACACCAAAACCGTTGCCGCCGCCGAAGCTAAATACAACATCGCCCTGATAGAATATAAAAAGGGCAAGTATAAGGCATCGCAAAAAACCTGCTTCGATCTGGCTAAGGAATTGCCCAACTACGATTACTGGATAGCCAAAACCTATATCCTGCTGGGTGATAATTACGTGGGCTTAAAGGACAACTTCCAGGCCAAGGCTACCTATCAGAGCGTAATTGAGCACTATACGGGCAACGATGATGTGCTGCCCGAGGCCAAAGCCAAGTTAGAGAAGATAGCACCTGGAAGCGTAAAGGATTCCCCTGCTCCTGCTCCATCCGATAGCACCAAACAAAAAGAGGTAAAAAAACAAGGTAACAACTAAAACAAGCAACACACGCAATGAAATTTAAATATATATACGCGCTGCTGATTTTAGGGATGGCATTATTTTTTGCCCCTGTTAACGCGCAAACTAAAAAGACCACCAAAAAGGCCCCGGCTAAAAAAGCTACTACCAAACCAGCAGCTAAACCGGCTGCCAAAAAACCGGCGCCGAAACCTGTTGTTAAAAAAACTACGCCGCCGCCAGTCGCCAAAACTACGGCCCAAAGTTTGGGCGATGCCGTAGCTAAAATAGCGCAGGACACCAGCCGTCGCGGCAACCAGGTGAACGGACCAGATAATGCCAGTTTATCTGAAGAGATCATCGTAACCACTGCCTACAAACCGGTTTTAGCCGATGCGGTGAAGATCCGCCGCAATCCTGACCTGGAGGATAAAACGCCGTTCAAGGCGCCGCTTACCTATAAGCCGCTGGATAAACGTTTGGAGCGCAATACCGATATCAAGCAAATGGAGCCGATGAAGATGCCGGCCATTCGCGATTCTGACCTGTATAATAACCTGGTAAAAGGCGGCGCGGGCAGCATGAAAACCCTGATGGGCGAGGTATATATCAACAACGGTCGCGATGGGGCTTTGCAAACCGGCGCTTACCTGAAGCATTTCAGCCAGGCCGGTACCACCTACGCCAAGCAAAACGAAAGCAGGGACGAAATTGCCATATTTGGCAAAAGCGTTGGCGAAGTGAATAGTCTGCGCGGCACCATTTACTACAAACGCCGCGGCAATAATTTTTATGGCTACGACCAGTTTAATCCGCCGGCAACTGCTATTGTACCGGCTCAACAGGCTTTCAACACCATTGGTGCTGAGGGCGAACTAACCAAAAACTATAAGGACGTAGAGAAAGATTTCACTTATGCATTAAAACTAAACGGCTATTTATACAGCGATAAGTTTAAGGCAAGGGAAAGCAACATTGTGCTTTCGGGCTTTATCAATCAAACTGTTAAACAGTTTTACGCCGGCCTGAACGGCTCGGTAGATCTGAGTACGCAAAAGGACAGCGCCTATTCGTTAAATAATAGTTTGGTGCGTGCCAATCCCTACCTGAAATTCCAGGGCGAGGCTTATAAAATAGACGCGGGTGTAAACATCGTTAGCGAGTTCGGCTTTTCATCGCGCCTGCTGGTATTCCCTGCCGCAAGGTTAGAGGTGCAGGTGATCCCTAAATATGTGCGCCTTTTTGCCGAGGCTAAGGGCGATATCAACCGCTCATCGTTGAAAGATTTTTCGGAGAATAATCCGTTCATCGGCCCTAATATCAATATCAAAAACTCGGTCGACCAGTTGGATTTGGCTGCCGGTTTAAAGGGAACACTTGCTCCTGGCCTGGGCTTTAAGGCAACCGTTTACCGCAATGATGTGAAGAACATGCCGCTGTTTGTAAGCAATTTCAACTTCGCTAAGGGCTATAACCGCTTTATGGTGATCTATGATGGTGGCCGCGCTACCGTAACCGGCTTCAACGGCGAACTGGACCTGCGCGCATCGCCGGATGTTAACGTTTTTGGTCGTGTAGAGTTTAAGGATTACAAACTGGCTACCGAGGCCCAGCCATGGAACCTGCCTAAATTTAAGCTGAGCGCCGGTACCAATATCAACATCACCGATAAGGTAAGACTGACCGGCACCCTGTTATTCCGTGGCGATACCAAGGATATTACTGCCGATCCGGCTGCTCCGGGTACTACTAAGATCGTGTCGCTTAAATCCTTTGCCGATATCAATGCCGGTGCCGAATACAAGGTGAACAGCAGACTGGGTGTCTTCGCCCAGGTAAACAATTTGCTGAACGCCACCTACTCTAACTGGTTGTATTATAATAACTACGGATTCAACATTTTTGGTGGTGTGAGTTATGGATTTTAAAGATAATAACGTCATGCCGAACTTGTTTCGGCATCCCACATGCATAGTTGAGATTTTACAGGGCTATTTTTTTGCAAATGAGATGCCGAAACAAGTTCGGTATGACTGTGAGGTATTAAATACGGATGATTTTAACCGTTTTGATGTTTTATAATTTACTGCTACTTTTAACGGCATGGATATAGCCTATTATATAAGCGATCTGCTGGGGCAGCAAGGCGAGTTGACGGTACCCAATTTGGGCTACTTTGTGCAAATACGCAAGGCTGCCTACTATGATAACCAGGCCAAAAAGTTTTTCCCACCACATTACTCGGTACAGTTTGACCCACAGGTAATTGACGAGGACGATTCGCTGGCCAACCATATTACAAGCGTTAAGAATATCTCGCTGGCATCGGCCAAATACTTTATCGAAAAATACATCGCCAACTTAAAAAGCCAGGCGGTGGTAGAACATGTGCCCTTTGCTAATTTAGGCTCGTTCAGCTCGGATGGATTGAAGTTAACCTTCAACTCGGGCAATAAAATGGACGATCCGGCCTTTTTCGCGTTCCAGCCGCTGGATGTATTTAAAATTGGCGATACCAAAGCTAAAAAGCCTGCCGGTAAATCAGATTTCCTTACCGAAGCCCCGCCGCCTGTACCTGTTTCAGAAGCCCCTGTACAACCCGCAGTAAGCGCGCCGACGACCTTCCGTACCCCGCCTCCACCGGTACCCGAACCAATTGTTGCGCCTGCGGAAGAAACTGAAGAATACTACGAGGAAGAAGCGCCAAGACGCGTTTTTGGCGTATGGATGATCATACTCATTGTACTGGTATTAATAGCAGCCGGTTTAGGCGCGCTGTATAAGTTTAAGCCTGATGTGTTTAATAAGATCATCCCGCTGCATAAAAAGGACACTACCTCGATAACCAAACCGATCGTTCCTGTTATCGACCATAAAAAAGACAGTTTGGCCCGGATAAAAGCGGATAGCATAGCCGCAGTGGATGCCGCAAAACGGGATTCGGCAGCAAAGGCAGATTCGGCTAAGACAGCGGTTAAACCTGGGGAGAAGACCGAAGTCAAACAACCCGAAGTTAAAAAGACGGAAGTGAAACCGGAGGTTAAGCAACCTGAAGTTAAGGCTGAGGTTAAAAAGCCCGAAGCTAAGAAACCTACAGTTGCTCCTGATACTAAAAAGCCGGCTCCCGCCGTTGTTACACCACCGGTAACCGCCCAAAAGGCTATTACGGCTAATTTTGATAAAGGGGCTGGTAACGGCGAAATGCCTGCAGAAATTCCAAGAGGATGGTATATCATTACCGCCTTCTCATCAGGAACAAAGGGCCCGGGCGAAAAAATGATCTCTGAGATGAAGAGCAGAGGCTTTGTACAAGCGCGCTTTGCCACTACCAAAGTTGGACAGGCTGGTAACTACCTGGTTATTTTAGGGGCTTTCCCAACCCGACAGGAGGCAAATGATAAAATGAAGGAACTGAAAGCCACCGGAAAAATCACCGATAATGAAATGTCGCTTAGAAAATTTTAATTGAAAATATAGATGATGTTACTAATGCAAATAGCCGGCGATACGGCAAAACAAGTTGTTGATACCGCGAACCATGCCCTAACCCAACCCGGTGTTGCCAAACAAGACCTGCGCTTTGGCGAACTGCTGATAGCAGGCGGCTGGGTAATGATACCGCTGGGCATATTACTGGTATTAGCACTGGTGATGTTTTTTGAGCGCTATTTCACCATTAAAAAGGCCGCTAAGGACGAATCGAGCCTGATGGGTCAGGTTAAAGCCAGCATTATTGCCGGTAAGCTGGACTCGGCCATCGCCCTTTGTCGTAACAGCAACTCGCCGCTGGGCCGTATGCTGCAAAAAGGCTTGCTAAGGATCGGTCGTCCCATTAAAGATATCGAAGGCGCTATCGAGAATATCGGTAAGCTGGAAGTATCTAAGCTGGAGAAGAATATCGGTATCATTGGCATTGTGGCGGGTATAGCCCCAATGTTTGGTTTTATTGGTACCATCGCGGGTGTAATTAAGATCTTTCACGATATCTCAACTACCGATAATATCAGTATGGGTACCATTTCCGGCGGTCTATATCAAAAGATGATCACCTCGGCGGCAGGTTTGATCGTGGGTATCATTGCCTATGTATGCTATCAAACGCTTAACATGATGGTTGACAAGGTAATATTGAAGCTGGAGACCGATGCGATTGAGTTTATTGACCTTTTAGAAGAACCGGGTAAATAATGAATTTAAAGAAGAGAAGCAGGCGCGGTTCGGGCGAGATGCATACATCGGCCATGAACGATATCATGTTCTTCCTGATGTTGTTCTTCCTCATCGCGTCTACGGTAACCAACCCCAACGTGGTGAAGCTGGTACTGCCCAAATCATCAAGCGGGCAATCCATCTCTAAAAAAACCATCAATGTATCCATCAGTAAAGACCTGAAGTATACCATTGATAAAAAAGAGATAGCCGTAACCCAGCTTTCAGATGAATTGACGAAATACAAATCGCAGGCAAAAGAACTAACCATTGTATTATCTGTTGATAAAACAGTAGCCATACAGGATGTGGTTGAAGTGATGGACATAGCCCAGAAACTAAATATTAAACTGGTACTGGCAACGGTGGCGAAATAAGTTTGCAGGTATTAGTTTGCAGTCGGCACCCGAAGTTTTGACTGCAAACTGCTACTAGTAACTGAAAACTAAAAATGGAATTGCAGCAAGAAAACAACTACCCCAAGGCATTTTTAGCAACAGGCATTATTATGGCCGTGCTGGCTGCCTTGTGCTATATTATTATTATAAAGGCACCACCTAAAGAACAGGATGGCATTGGCGGCATATTGGTAAATTATGGTACTACCGACGAAGGTTCTGGCAACGATCAGCTGAGCATGGAAGAAGTATCGGCAGCCGAAAAGGCTAACCATACCAAGCCTGAAAAGGTTACCCCTGCCCCGCCGACCGATCAGCCTACGCCCGTTGAAAAAAGCAACCAGAACGTAGTTACGCAAAATACCGAAGATGCGCCTGTAGTGGCCGCCAACAGCAAAAAGCCAAGCACCGCTACAGCTACCGAAACCACCAAGCCAACGCCACCCAAACAGGTGGTGAACCAAAACGCGCTATATAAAGGTAAAACCAGCAATGGCACAGGTTCCGGCGATGGTACTACCGATAAACCCGGTAACCAGGGCAGCCCTAATGGATCTACACTGAGCGATAATTATGGTCCCGGTGGTTCGGGCAATGGCTTAAGCCTGCCCAACTGGCACTTTGTTAACCCACCCGATGTGAAGAACGTGCACCGTGTACCCGGAACGGTGGTGATAGATTTTACCATCGACGACCGCGGTAACGTATTGGAAGCGCATGCCAATAAACAAAAAACCCGTGCGGGATTAGACCTGGTGCAAAGCTGTATCGACGCGATCAGGAACTCCCGGTTTACTTCATCAGCACCGGCTTCAGGGAACGCTAAAGGGCAGATGTCGTTTATCTTTAGGGTAGATTAATTTAGTCCATAGACGATAGCCAATAGCCCGTAGTTAGAAATTCCTTATAACTTTGCTGTAGCATAGCCCATCTTTTACCATGGACTATGGACCATCGATCATGGACTACAAACAAACCCTCGATTACCTTTTTAGCCAACTCCCCATGTTCTCGCGCACAGGCGCCTCGGCCATGACCAAGGACCTGAGCAATACCATCGCCTTGTGTAAATTGCTGGATGGGCCGCAGGATAAGTTTAAATCGGTACATGTGGGTGGTACTAACGGTAAAGGATCAACATCGCACATGCTGGCTGCTATTTTGCAGACCGCGGGTTATAAAACGGGACTGTATACCTCACCGCACCTGCGCGATTTCAGAGAACGGATACGCATAAACGGTCAGATGATCAGCGAGCAGGCGGTTATTGATTTTGTGGCAGATCATCGTGTTGATTTTGAGACCATCAGGCCATCTTTTTTTGAGATGACCGTGGGTTTGGCCTTCGACATATTTGCTAAGGAGAAGGTTGACATCGCTATTGTTGAAGTTGGCCTGGGTGGACGTTTGGATAGCACCAATGTGATCACTCCACTCCTCTCGGTAATTACCAATATCGGCTGGGACCACATGAATTTGCTGGGCGATACGCTACCGCTGATAGCTGGCGAAAAAGCAGGTATTATCAAACCCGATATACCTGCCATTATTGGCGAATATCAATCCGAAGTTGCCGAAGTGTTCACGCTGAAGGCATATGAGGAGAAATCTAAGCTGACCTTTGCATCAGAGGAATGGGATGTAGAGGTAAAAGGTGAAAGGTTAAAGGCGAAAGATGATGGGATGCTGGATGTTGGGATAAAACATTATACCGGATTCAGAACTTTAGATTTACAACTCGACCTTACCGGTATCTACCAGTTAAAAAACCTAAAAACGGTATTAACTGCCATTGATGAGTTACGCTTGCAGGGCTTCCATATCAGCGATGAGCATATTAAAACCGCTCTGAAGCAGGTGCGCACACTTACCGGGCTGAACGGCAGGTGGCAAACGTTAAGTCATGATCCGCTCACGATCTGCGATACGGGACACAACCCCGAAGGCATTGCCGAAGTGCTGAAAAATATTGCTGCCACGCCACACGAGCACCTGCACTTTGTGCTGGGGATGGTGAACGATAAGGATATTACCAAGGTA
The DNA here is from genome assembly GCF_013283875.1 of Mucilaginibacter mali. NCBI lineage: Bacteria > Pseudomonadati > Bacteroidota > Sphingobacteriia > Sphingobacteriales > Sphingobacteriaceae > Mucilaginibacter > Mucilaginibacter mali. The sequence continues at coordinate 1,912,301 of NZ_CP054139.1, read as the reverse complement.
TTACGCATGCTCCCTACCGATGCCACCTATTATTTCTGCCGGCCGGATATTCCCAGGGGGCTTGATGCTAATGAATTACAGGGTAAGGCGATGGAAGCCGAATTACTTGGCGAAGCTTATCCATCGGTAATGGCTGCGTTGATAGCCGCCCGCTTTGCCGCGCAGCTTGACGATTTAATATTTGCAGGCGGCAGTACTTTTGTGGTGGCCGAGATCGTTTAATAACTAAAACTTTCGTTATGCTAAAAAAACTCTGCCTGTTAGCTACACTGATTTTTGCAAGCGTTTCGCTTTATGCACAATCCCCATCAAAAACAGCTTACGAGCAATACCTTGATTTCAATCTATTGCGCTTACAGGGTGAACATGCCGAATCGCTTGATGCAGGAATAGCCCTTTTGGACAGTGTTGATAAGCTGCCGCCCAAATCGCGCATTAGCTTTTACAACAGCCTGGCCAAATTGTACGAAGACCAGGACCAGCCCGAAAGGGCTACACCCTATTATGAAAAAGTAATTGCCGCCGAACCGCATTATTATGTAGCGCACCGGGCTTTGGGGTATATTTACCTTGTCCCTGCTAACGATCTGTTTACCAAACTTTCGGCCACTAAACCCGGTACGCCCGCTTACAACAAAATAAAGGCCGACTATAAAACAGCCGCTACTAAAGCCCTGCAAAATTTGGAAATAGCCCAGGCCTGCGATCCCAGCGATGATACGCTTACCATAATCAAAACCTTGTATAAAAACATGGGGGACACCGCTTCGTTAAACACTTTAGATGAGCGGCTAAAACTGCTAAGTAAAGACTGCCTGGATATATTGAGCGACAGTTAATCCCCCTTGCCCCCTAAGGTGGAATAGAAAACAGTGCAATTAAATATTGACTAAAAATTTAACGGAACACCCTGCTGCGGAAAGATCAGCTTTACGCCTAATTTATTGCCCGCTTGCAATTGCTGCTTAATTTTTTGGATATGATTGGCAGGCGGCTTCAAATGCGTTACCACGATATTAAGATCCTTAACACTTCCCGCATAACCGACCAGTACGTTCAGTTCCTGCGCAAGCAAGCGTGGCGTTAAGTGGCCGAAAAGACTTTTATCAGGTTGATCGTTGGGGAACGAAACTTCTATCATTATCGCCTTTAGCTGATGTGATCTTACCAAGGGTGCTACCTCCCGCCAAAGCGATTGCAGGTTATGGCTCTTCTCCAATTCGTCGCAACCAGTATCGCCTAAATAAAGCAGGTAGCTATCCTTATTTTTTAGCAGGAAGGCCGTACTGGTAAGGTTAGAATGGCTTAACGGGAAAGCAGTAACCTGCATGGCGGTGTTATCCAGCGCGGTCTCTCTGCCCGGTGTTAACGCCTGGTAATGATATTTACCCAAGGCCGGCGCCTCGCCCTCGTTAGCGAAATTAGCCCAACTTTTCCAGGTGAAGTAATTGTTTTTCAATACGCTGATACAATCGACAAAGGCATAAATGTTTTTGGCGGTATCCTCGGGCGAGTTGATGATCATCCCCGCTAAGTGGTCTAAATGCGAGTGCGAGATGAGATATCCTTTTATATATTGCTTTAATACCTGGTTGGCCGGTACCGTAAAAACATGGTTTGCAATGGCCTTTTCAATACCGGCGTTTAAGGTACCGGCATCAAGACAAACATATTGTTTGCTATCGTAAGGTGCAACCATATACGCCGATAAGTTACTTTCATTAATGCCGCCCAAAACCCCGAGCGGCACTATATTAAATGCAGGCCTTGGCTTAACCTGGGCAAAAATGGCAAAAGCGTTAAAACACAAGAACAATGTAAACCCGCTCTTTTTTATCTGTATCATCTATACAAGCCTGCTTATATTAAAGCACATACTTGGTGCGCAGGCATTTGGTGCAAAAATACCGTTTTAAGGGAAGCCAAAACAGAAATGTTTTTACAAACATGCCGCGGCGTAAACGGGTATCCAATGTGTTACCACATTTGTTGCACTTGTGTTTTTTTGGTATATTTATATTGTCCGCTGACATATTATTGTAGCTTTGGGGATTGCCATTGCGGGCATTAATATTCTAACATCAAAAATACCTGTGCATTATAAAATTAATGTGAGTTTTACATTATAATACTAATGCGCGGCTGCAATCTACCATGCGCGATTACAGTTCTATCAGCCCATCGGCAAAAAGCCTTTTATTAATGAAGGGTTTAACCAATATCCCTTTTATTGCCGATGCAGTGGAATTGGTTTGGGGCGATGGCACATTGAACATCCTTGATAAAAACACCCGTAATGAACATTTTTTAAAACGCCTCTTCCATTTCGAACAGCGTTATAAATCGATAGATAATCTTTTAGCAAGCGTGGGTGGGAAAAACATTCTGGAAATATCCTCGGGGTTTTCATTTCGCGGCCTGCACCTTGCGGTTAACAATCCAGACGTTGCCTATATTGATACCGACCTGCCCGAAGTAATTGAAACCAAAAAACAGTTAACCGAAGAATTGGTATCCGGCCAGAAACTTACCCTGAAAGGAACCCTGCTTACCCTGCCCATGAATGCGCTTGATGAGGAAACCTTCAGGCAATATGTAGATAAACTGCCTCCCGGGCCGGTAAATATTATAAATGAAGGCTTACTGGTTTACCTGAACAGCGATGAAAAAAAACGGCTATGCCAGATCATTCACCGCATTTTAACCGAACGTGGCGGATACTGGATCAACGCTGATATTTATATCAAAAAGGATATCCCTGTCGATAACGCTAACGATCATTTTAGCGCCTTTTTGCAAGCGCATAACGTGGAAGAGAACAAATTTGACAGCTTTGACCAGGCTGAAGTTTTTTTTAAGGATTGCGGGTTTAAGGTTCATAAAATAGCCGACCGCCTTTGGAACGAAATGTCATCGTTAAAATACGTAGGGTTGGCCGATGTTACAGGACTAATCAAACAAGCCGCCAAAATTGGTAAGATCCGCGAAAGCTGGGCTTTGGTGCCAGTGTAATATCCGCATTTAGGCATCTGCAAATTTGCACATCTGCAAACTCACTCCCCCTTTAGGGGGTCGGGGGGCTCACTCCGTCTTCATCGCTTTTTCAGCTGATTTTTTATATTCGTATTCCCCGCCTAACAAAAAGCCCCATGGCTTCAGGCTTTCTATCCTGTCGAAGATGATCTTTAGTATGGCGATGGTAGGGATAGAAAGGAACATGCCCGATAAGCCCCAGAGCATTTCGCCAATCACAATCCCAATAAAAGTGATCAGGGCGTTAAGCTGCACTTTCTTTCCTACTACGGCAGGCAATAAAAAATTAGAATCGACAATATGGATACCCAATACACTAATAGCCACAAACAGTGTATTTGTAGCATCGCCCGTAGCAAAGGTGATCAGCGAACTCAGCAGCAAAGCCGAAAAGATACCAATGTACGGGATGATATTGAACAGCCCCGTAATGATGCCCAATAATATGGCATAGTGAACGCCTAACAACTCGAACACTACGCAGGCCACTATTGATACGATCAGCATCTCGATCAGCAGGCCGGAAATATATTGCCTGATGATCTTCTGCACATTTTCGGCAATGTCAAAAACCAGTGCTTCATTGTCATGCCCGAACACCCATACCAAAAACCGTATCAGCAAACGGCGATAGAAAAGCACAAAAAATGTAAATATGATAATGAACACGTAAAACAACAATAGCGATGATACCGCGCCAAAGGTGGATGTTAGTATATCGGCGCCCGATGCCACCAAATCTTTCGTGTTATCACGCAGGTAATTGGTTTGCTTGGTCCTGCTGTAATGAAATTTGTCTCTTATAAAAGCTTGTATCTTATCTACGGCACTTGCCAACTGCTTTTGTAACAAAGGCCAATCGTTACTTAATTGTGATAATTGCGTACCCACCAGGTAAACTATTCCTGTAATAAACAACACCATTAAAATAACCGACAGGAACGATGCCATACTGCGGGGCATACGCAACTTACGCTCGAAGAAACTGCTTACCGGCAACAGCAATATGGCAAACAGAAAGCCGAACATCATGGGGTCCAGCACTTCCTTGCCGGCATATATTAAATATCCCAGCGAAAGGATACCGATAAGTACCAGGGAAAGGCGTTCGTAAAAAGGAGCGATAAGTTTTTTTGTCGTCATGCAGTGATTTTTGATCAGCAGTTAAACGCTAAGATATATGATTAGTTTTAAGCCGAAACAATGCGCTGCAGTATTTCGCCAATATATTTTTCCATCACGCCAGATGGGTCTTTACTAAATACATGATTAGCACGGTTGGCCAGTATCACGTTAAACGAAACAGCCTGGTGCCCTAAACTCGCGGCAAGGCCGTAAATGCCGGCCGTCTCCATTTCAAGGTTAGTGATGCGTTTCCCAGCGTAATTAAATTGCTGTATACTTTCCATCAATCCCGGGGTTAAGGATTGCGCCCTCACCTGCCTGCCCTGTGGCGCGTAAAAGCCCGGAGCGGTGATGGTAATACCCTGCGGCAGATCATGCGCCAGCTTAGCTAACAGCCTGCCTCCGGCAGGTGCAAAATAGGGTTTAAGGCCATAAGGAGGCAGCGCTGATATAAAAGCGGTGAGCAGCAGCTTCTCCTCATCCATCATATCCTGCATATAATAATGCATCAAAGCATCAAGTCCAAAGGCACCTTCAGATACCAGCAGACTATCTACCGGAATATCCGCTTGTACCGCGCCCGAAGTACCGATGCGGATGATATTAAGACTACGCAACTGACTATTTACCATCCTGGTCTTGAGATCGATATTCACCAGCGCGTCCAGTTCGTTAAATACAATATCTATATTATCTGTACCAATACCGGTTGATAGTACCGTGATCCGTTTGCCCGAAAGCGTGCCGGTATGCGTAATAAACTCACGCTTGCCTTTTTTTAGTTCGATGGTATCAAAATGTTTGCTCACCTCGCCTACACGGTCGGGGTCGCCAACGGTGATCACGGTGTCGGCAATATCTTCGGGCAGCAGGTTTAAGTGATAAATGCTACCATCGGCGTTCAGGATCAGATCGGTTTCAGATATTTTTTCCATAGATGTATAAAAAAATAAAGCTAAGGCTTTATCGGCTTAAAACTATATTTTTAATAAGCAAAACATCAACACCTATGCAAGCACAAGGCCCTGACCCGAACGCACTGTACCCGATGAAGGAATACCGTAAGCTGATCTTTCTTAAAAATATCATCACCCGCAAAAATATCGAGGTGGGCGATTATACTTATTACGACGATAGCGACGATCCGCTGGCCTTTGAGAACAATGTGTTATATCATTTTGATATGCTGGGCGATAAGCTCATCATCGGCAAGTTTTGCGCCATCGCCTCGGGCGTACAGTTTATTATGAACGGCGCTAACCACCAAATCGAACCGATCTCCACCTTCCCGTTTGCCATATTTGAGAACGGCTGGGAAAAAATAAACGAAGGGGTGGACCTCACTCAAAAATACCCACACAAGGGCGATACCGTAATTGGCAACGATGTTTGGCTGGGTTATCAATCGCTGATAATGCCCGGCATTAAGATAGGTCATGGCGCGGTAATAGCCAGCAAATCGGTAGTTACTAAAGATGTGCCCGACTATGCGATTGTAGGCGGTAACCCGGCCAAAGTGATTCGTAAGCGGTTTGATGATAAGACCACTGCCCGCCTGCTTAAAATTGCCTGGTGGGATTGGCCGGTGGAGAAGGTCACCGAACATTTAAAACTCATTAATTCGGTTGATGTGGATGCGCTGGAGCAGGTGGTGTAACTTATTGGGCTAAAGCCCGATATTGCATTTCCCTATCCGTTAGCTAAAGCCAACGGCAATTAATTAATAGCGGTTTATCTAAACCCCAATTCATTGCCGTCCTATTTATGGGACGGAATAATGCGATACCCAAGTGGCTTTAGCCAAAATATACCAGAATAATGACTTTATCCCAAACTGCGCTATCGTGTTTTTCTGGCCGGGATTTTGCTTCGATTAAATACTAAACATCTACAAAATGGCAAAGTATTCGGAAAAAGCAGGAGAAAAGGTTGAGAAGACCATGCACGAGATGCACAAGGGTACGCTAAAAAGCGGAAGCGGTAAAAAGGTAACCTCCAAAAAACAAGCAATAGCCATCGGCCTGTCCGAGGCACGAAAGGAAGGCGCTAAAGTGCCAAAGAAAAAAGACTAAAAGCAAGAAAGCCGCTCAAACAAGCGGCTTTCTTATTAAATATCGTTCCCGGCAGTTTATTTAACCATAAACTCAACCAGCGCATCGCCCCATACGAATGAAACCTTGCCCGATTTATCGATAGCGAATTTAAAACGCTCGGCAAATTTCTTAGCTTTTTGGGTTTTCACGGTGAACTTGAACAAGTCGCTCGGCTCATCATGATTGGTACCCCAGTTGGTAGTATTTTTGTTGATGATGATGGTCCACTCCTTTTCGCCGGGGATAGACCAGATGCTGTATTTACCAGCTGGCAGGTCGTTACCTTCAACCTTTACATCCTTGCTAACGGTGATAGCAGTTTGCTCGTTAGCCCCGGTGCGCCAAAGCTGGCCATAAGTAGCAATTTCTTTACCCAGGGTACGGCCCTTAATGCCTGGCTGGCTGTAAGCGATGCTGATATCAACACCTTGCTTAGTGGTAGCTTTAACTGTATCAGCCGGACTTGGCCTTTCTTTTTTTTGCTGTGCCGATGCACCGATGGCCGAACAGATAAAACCGGTGATCAGTGTTAGGAAAAATAATCTTTTCATTGTTCTTTGTTTGTTTGAAACGAAAATAGATAATATAATTTTTGTAACGCAATTAATTATTCATCCTAAAGTAAATTAAACGCCCGTTTTGCCCGTAAAGGCATCCATGATATCCATCAGCACAATCGCTTCTTCTATCGAACAGGGATTAGACCGCTTATTGTTAAAATAGGCCACAATATTGGTAATATGCGGCTGCTGGATATGCTGCGGATGTATAAACTCTTCGGTATGTTGTTCGGCTTCGTTATGCCAGTTTACCGTTTTACCAAAAAACGGGAAGCTGATCTTCCCCTTGGTACCTACTATCTCGCAACTATCCACTACTTCATTTTGGGCTACGTTAAAGCACCACGATCCGTTTACAACCACCTGGTTTTTAAACACAATTTGCCCGCAAACATGGTCGTCGGCCTTGTTTTGACCCGATTGGTTTAAAGCATAGCCGTGATACTTTTGCGGCTGGCCGAAATAGTATAGCATCAGATCTAATTGGTGCGGGGCCAGATCATGAAAATAACCACCGCCCGACAAAGCAGGGTCGACACGCCATTGATGCTTTGTTTCGGCCACCAAAGCTGGCCGGGCACTTTGCCACATACGGATCTGTACGGTGCGCACCTCGCCTATCACCTGCCTGTCCAGCAGATCCTTTACATACAAAAACATCGGCACAGCCCGGCGGTAATGCGCTACGGTTAATTTGGCATCGGTATGTTTAAGCGCTTCGGCTATGCGGCGGCTTTCTTTAGCGTTTAGCGTTACCGGTTTTTCAACGTAAACGTTTAGGCCCCTTTTTAGTGCCTCTAAAGCGTAAGGCGTATGCGATGACGGCGGCGTAGCAATATATACGGCGTTGATCTCCGGATCGCTCATGAGTTCATTGGCATCGCTGTACCATTTACCTACGTTATGGCGTTCAGCATAGTCGGCGGCCTTTTCGGCATCGCGACGCATAACGGCTATCAGTCTACTACCTTCAACTTTACTAAAAGCCGGGCCGCTTTTTACCTCGGTCACGTCGCCGCAACCTATAATTCCCCAGTTAATATTGGCCATGGCTTATTTCAGTATGGTTTCAATATGGGCCAATTCTTCGGCCGAAAACTCGATATTATCCAGGCATTTCAGTGAATCAGCCAGTTGTGCCGGGCGACTGGCGCCGATCAGTACCGAGGTTACCCGCTCATCCTTCAGCAACCAGGCCAATGCCATTTGGGCTAAAGTTTGACCCCGCTTTTGGGCCAGCTCGTTCAGTTTTTTTATCTGGCCGAGTTTATGGTCGGTCAGCATTTCCTTTTTCAGGAAGCCGGTTGGTCTTGCCGCGCGCGAATCTTCGGGGATACCATGCAGGTATTTATCGGTCAGCATACCTTGCGCCAGTGGCGAGAACGGGATACAGCCTACACCCTCCTGCCCCAAAACATCCAGCAGGCCGCCTTCAACCCAACGTTCAAACATCGAATATTTAGGTTGATGAATTAAACATGGTGTGCCCAGTTCTTTCAGTATGGCGATAGCATGCGCTGCTTTATCTGCCGGATAATTCGAAATACCCGCATACAACGCTTTACCCTGGCGCACGATCAGGTCTAATGCCGACATGGTTTCTTCAAGCGGGGTATCCGGATCAGGGCGGTGATGGTAGAAGATATCCACATAATCCAGCTTCATACGTTTCAGGCTTTGATCTAAGCTGGATACCAGGTATTTTTTCGATCCCCAATCGCCGTAAGGGCCATCCCACATGGTATAGCCGGCTTTGCTGCTGATGATGAGTTCGTCGCGGTAGTTTTTAAAATCTTCGGACAAGATCTTACCGAAATTGGTCTCGGCCGATCCCGGCGGCGGTCCGTAATTGTTGGCCAGGTCAAAATGGGTTATCCCGCTATCGAAAGCCAGGTGCAGGATGCTGCGGAAATTCTCTTCCACATCTACCCCACCGAAGTTGTGCCAAAGGCCCAGTGAAATAGCCGGTAATTTAATGCCGCTGCGGCCGCAACGGCGATATTGCATTGTTGTGTATCGTTTATCCGATGGTAGATAGGTCATTTTGTTTATGGTTGTGTTTTACCGTTTAAAAATAGGTTTTTAATTTTATTTGACTGTATGGCTAAGTATTCAAATTTTAAATGGGCAACATCTGGGTTGATACGCGCATTTGCTCCTGTATACGGGTAGACTCACCCGCCCGTTGCTTCGCCGGGCACCCTCTCTCCGCTCTGCGGAAAGAGGGAAAATGCAATGCCGGATATCCAATTCCCTCTTTTGCCAAAGGCAAGAGAGGGTGGTCCAGCGAAGCGAAGACCTGGTGAGTCAAATCGCAGGCATAGTCGCAGGCACAAGGGCTTCTAATTTATAATCACCCCCAAGTGTTCCTTTTAATTAATTAAAAGCAATATCCCTGTTTTTAGTTATTTTAGTACCAATGCATCACCTGGTTATACAATACACCTGCCTGCTCGCTGTCATTCTTTTTGTAGAGATGCTGGCGCAAAAAATAAAAGTAGCCTACCCCATTTTACTGGTGCTTACCGGTTTGGTATTAGGCTTTGTACCTGCCCTGCGCGGCACAGAGATCCAACCCGATCTTATCTTTGTCATCTTCCTGCCCCCGCTGATGTATGAAGCCGCCTGGAACACCTCATGGAAGGATTTTTGGAAATGGCGCCGGGTGATCACCAGCTTCGCGTTCCCAATCGTCATCATCACCTCCTGCGTTATCGCTTTTGTATCAAACAGCCTTATCCCCGGTTTTACCCTGGCGGCGGGATTTTTACTTGGCGGGATCATCTCCCCTCCCGACGCGGTTTCGGCCAGTGCTATTCTTAAAAATGTAAAGGTCCCGAAACGGCTGGCAACAATTTTAGAGGGCGAAAGCCTGCTGAACGACGCGGCGAGTTTAATTGTGTTCCGCTTCGCGCTGGCAGCCATCCTTACGGGCAAGTTTGTATTTGCGCAGGCCGCGGGCAATTTTTTTTTGGTAGTAGTAATGGGTGTAGCTACCGGGCTTGTTGTGGCCCTGATATTTTACGCCCTGCACCGCTGGTTGCCAACCACCAGCAATATGGATATCATCCTCACCTTTTTAACGCCTTATGCCATGTATATCGCAGCCGAGCAATTTCACTTTTCGGGTGTGCTGGCCGTGGTGAGCGGCGGCTTGTTCCTGTCGGCCCGGCGCGATCATTTCCTATCGCACCGCAGCCGCTTGCAGGGGGTTAATGTTTGGGAAACCGTAGCCTTTGTACTAAACGGTTTTGTTTTTTTACTGATAGGTTTAGAATTTCCGGTTATCATCAACGCCCTTGGGCCCGACGGCCTGGCGCCGGCTATTAAATACAGCCTCATTATTACCGGTGTGCTAATTGTGGGGCGGCTAATGTGTACTTATGGCGCTTTATACTTCACCATATTCATCAGCCGCTATATCACGGTGGCCGATAACCACCCCCACCCTAAGGTACCCTTGTTGTTCGGCTGGGCGGGGATGCGGGGCGTGGTATCGCTGGCGGCGGCTTTAAGTATCCCGCTGGCTTTAAATAATGGCGTGGCTTTCCCCAACCGTAACCTCATCCTGTTTATTACTTTTACGGTGATTTTGGTTACCCTGGTATTACAGGGGTTAACACTGCCCGCGCTAATTAAATGGGTAAACCTGCCCGACCCGGATTACACCATCCCCTTTGAGCAGCAAAGGCAATTGGTGCGTAAAAAACTCTCCATCCTGGCATTAAAGATCCTCGACGAAGAATATGCAGACCTGGCCAAAAGTAACGAAATGATAAAATCGCTGCGCTTGCGGTACCATGCCGATATGGAGCTGCTGAAGGATTGGGAAAAGGACGATAACGAAAAACGTGCCGAAGAATTTTATCACGACTACCGCGATGTTACCGCCCACCTTGCGCGTGAACAACGCAAATTGCTGAAAACCCTCAACAAAAAGGAAAACATCAGCGATGAACTCATCAAACAGCAATTAGAGCTGCTTGATCTGGAGCATGAGAAAATGCGGTTGCATTTAATGACTGAAGAAGGCTAATGAAAATCTTTATATCCTTATTTTTTGTATTAAGCATATCCTGTAAACTTTTAGGTCAGAGTTTTTACGTGGTTGATGGTAATTCTCAAATAAAAAAGATCACTATAAAAGGTACAACCCTATCGCAGGAAAATTTAACATCGTGTATACCCTTTACAAATACCATAGCAATACACAAAGGTACATTTTATAGTATTTGGGGCACCATTACAAAATCAACAATAGCGAGCGGCAACCAGTTGATTAATTGTACCAATATCTCTGTACCAGCTTATGGTAATGCACTTACGGCTGACGCTAACGGTATATTGTATTTAGTAAACCAAAATCAGCTATATAAAGCAGATCCTGCTAATTCAAGTATTACGCTACTTGGAGAACTACCTTATTTTGTTGGCGGAGATCTTGTGTTTTATAAGGGTGCCCTATACATGGCTGCAGAAGAAGGCATAGTAAAAATAGACCTATCTGACCTCTCAAAAAGTAAACTTGTGATACCAAGCAATGCGCTAATATGGGGATTAACCGCTGTTCCTTACAGCAGCACAGAGAATAAAATATATGCGATGATTGTAAATATCAACAATGGCAATACCAGTATCATCGAACTGGACCTTAATAACAACACCTTTGGCCCAACGGTTGGCACACTTCCATTCTCGGTAAACGACGCAGCAAGCGACGTAGAGGATGATACACTTTTGCCAATAACCATTGATGCGATAGATACATATGCCGATTGTCCTTTTACAGGTAGAGGTTCTATACAGGTAAGATGTGTAAACTCATTAATTGATTATAAATACACATTAAACAATACGATTACCAATACCACAGGAATTTTTACGAATCTTACCCCAGGTACTTACCATTTAACCGTAAGTTCGGACATCGAACAGAAAGATCAGGACATTACAATAACGGCATTTCCCGTAAAAAAACCAAACCTAACTATTACTAAAACTGACCCTCAATGTTTCGCCTCCGGAGAAATAAAAATTGCGGCTGCTAATGATGGTAACTTATATAAGATACGTTATGGCAACGATGTTTTTGATTTTGACCACACCTTTGATAACCTAACTGCAGGCAATTATCATTTTACTATTGTAAACGGTACAGGTTGCACTGTTGATGAGACAGACGTAAACTTAACACAAGCCATGTGTCCCATCACTATAAATGCAAAAGATGTTAGTGAAGAATGTAATAATCCGGGCAGAGGCGTAATCCGGATTACTACAGTAAATTCGCCGGATACCTATACGTATACTTTAAACACTACAATCAATAATACCGGTATTTTTAACAATATTGATCCTGGTAATTATACTATTCATATCGCCTCGTCAGGCGGTGATGCCAAAGATATTGCTATAACTGTGCCTGATTACAATCTTACAAAACCTGTTATTACCTCAACTACTAAAAACCCCGTTTGCGATGCAGCAGGTGAAATAAAATTCAATATCGGCAACGGCTCTGCCGCATTGTATCGCATCAGGGCGGGTGCCGATATTTATCCATTTGATCATGTGTTCTCAAATCTTAACCCAGGTACTTTTCATTTTGATATAATTAATAGTACAGAATGTATTGTAACCACCCAAGAGGTTACCCTTACCCGTGATAAATGCATTATACAATTAAACAGCAGTGTTGTTACCGAGGAATGCAATGCGCCGGGTTATGGCGTGATAAAAATAGATGCGCAGCCGCATACCGCACCTTACACTTATACAATTAATAATAATGAAACCAATGCCACTGGTGTTTTTAATCATTTACAACCAGGCAATTACCACATAAAGGTAACAAGTGATGAAGATGAAAAAGAACTTGACCTGAACGTACCAGATTACAACGCCACCAAACCAGCCATTGGCTATGTGGCTATCAGGCCCGAGTGCGAAGTGACCGGCAACATAAAATTATCACTCCCCAACACAGATACACATAACTATACAATTAGATATGCCGGTAGTATTTATCCTTTTGATCATCAATTTACAGGCCTGTCAGAAGCTATTTATCGTTTCGACGTACTTAAACCTGATGGTTGTTTATTTAACACTATCGATATACCGCTTACACGTAAAAAATGTGATATTGTATTACTATCGGCCGATGTTACTCAGGAATGTAATATAGCATTTAAAGGAAGTATACACGTAAATAGTAACCCACACACCTATACATATACTTATTGGCTAAACAATAGTAATCCTAATAACACAGGGATATTTAACAATGTTGCACCTGGAAGCTACCAGATAAAAGTAACTTCATCTGAAGATGAACAAACTATTTCAGCAATTGTGCCGGATTATAAAGCAACTGAACCTATTATTACTTTTACTACAAAAAAAGCGATATGTGAGTTAAAAGGAGAAGTACAGTTTAATATGCAAATAAACAGCAGTCAGTATAAGATTATCTATAAGAGCAATACGTATACTTTCGACCATATTTTTAATGGGCTCGACGAGGGAGAACAGGTATTTACCGTACTAAAACCAGATGGTTGTCTGCTCGATAATTTTTCTATAAACATTGAAAAAGAGGGATGTGAAATTGTAGCATTTCCGAATACCTTTACCCCTAACAATGATGGAATAAACGATATTTTCCAACCGACACAAAATAGTAAAGCAGATAATTTTAAGCTATACATTTATACCAGGGCGGGCATCCAAGTATTCAGCTCTATTAACTCACATACCGGATGGGACGGATCGATTAACGGGAAGCCTGCGCCTGTTGGCGTATATTATTGGAAAGCGGCATATACCAATAACGAGGGTAAATCGCTGATCAAAAGCGGTTACGTTACGTTAATAAGGTAAATATTATTTCGCTTTTACAAGCCTTGCCACAAACATACTGTCAGCTTTATGCCCATAGCCTTTCAGCACGGTTTGTTCTTCAGCTTTTAATCCCAGTTCGCCGGTAATAAAATTGATCAGCTCCTCGTTCTCGGCTTTAAAAACAGAGCAGGTGATATAGATCAAAGGTTTTCCCGGCTTCAGGTATTTTACCACGTTACGTACAATGTCCTTTTGCAGGCGATTGAAGAAATCGATACGCTGCTTACCAAACTGGCTGATCATCTCCGGCGTGCGGCCCCAGGTGCCTGAGCCACTGCATGGGGCATCAAGAATGATACCATCGAACTCATAATGGTGCAGTTCCAGGTCGATATTTTGGGTAAGGTCTAATACCTTCTTTTGATACTTTAACAAACCGGCATGCTGAAAGCGCTCATCAAGGTTGGCCAATACCGATTCGCGGATATCGGATACCACCAGCTTCAGGTTAGGCTCCAACTCGTGCAGCAGCAGCGATTTACCGCCCGATGCCGCGCAGGCATCCCACCAGGCCTCCCATTTGGTGGGTTTAAAGTATTGCGCTGTTTTTTGCGATGAAGCATCCTGCACCTCAAACCAGTGCTGATTAGGGAAGATATTTTCAAGCCGGGTGCCGTTAGGCATCGATAAGCAATTGCTGCCTTCATCCTTAAACACCACGCCGGCCTTGGTCAATTCGGCTTTTACCGGGGTTTCGAAACCTTTGCGCACACGGATAAACAGATCGGGCTGAACAAAGAACGACTTCAGGAAAGCATCCTTATTAATAGAAGGCGATAGCTGATCCGCCCAGGGGAAAACATCTTCCAGCTTAAAATCAGGATAAGCCGTTTTTACCATTTGCAGTTTACGGTCGATATCAAAATCGATACAAAGCGACCACTCGGGCCTAAAGTGTTGAATGAACGAATTAACCTGCGTATTGCACAAAAACTCGGCGACGACCAGGCGCTCATCGGCAGGTAATTCAGGCAATGCCCGGCCTAAACGGAAGTAATTATAGATCAAGCGACCAGCCACTTTCCTGTCGGTTGAGCCCATTTGCTTGTTCTGGCGATAAAAGCCCGGCAGAAATTTACCCAATGGCGTATCGGCGGGGTATTCATCCAAAATGCGCTGAAAAGTTTTAAGCTGGTTCAGGGCCTTCATTCTACGGGTTTTAGCTCAAAGTTAGCATATTGGTACAACTTAACGTGGGTATTTACAAAACCCTGTCCCGGTACCTCGGTAAAATGAAAGGTATTATGCAATGCTTCGAAGCCCTGGTTGCTTATTACCGCCTTGGCCGGCATCAGCGGACTTTGCTTATTGGCGGCTCCCTGTTTGGCGTAGTTGGCGGCCATCTGCCCAAAGTACATGCCCTCATCAAAAGCTTTAATGGCATATTCGCCGGGTTCACTGCGGTAAGCTTTGCGGAAAGCCTTTAAAAATTTGATGGTACGCGCCGCATGGTAGTTCACTCTATCGCCCGATGTAATAAACGTGTTCAGACGCTGCATCAGGTCGGCTTTTAAATAGGTGGCATCCTCCCAGTTTGGGTGGCCGAACAAAGTAACCGGGTAATGCTGTTTGGCCAATTTATCTAAAGCCTGGGTAGTAACCTGAACAAATTGCTGATCGGTAGCCGGTATCACAAATATATTTTGCTCGGTAGTTGACAACTGCGGCAGCAATGCGCTGAGGTTGCCACGCAAAATGGTCACCTCTACTATCTTCACACGCTTTTTGCTGATGCTATCGATAGCCCTGTCGAAAGGGATGCTATATTTGTTATCATCACTATAGCCCGATTTCAGTACGAATACCTTTTTTGCCTTTAACTTATCGGTAATATAGCGGGCGACCGTCTCGCAATGGTACTTTAGTGGCGGAATCACGGTGACCAAATCCGGGTTCTTATAATCGGCAGGCGAAGCGGGCGACAACGGCGACACCAGCATCTTGTGCATATTTACCGTAGCCTGGGTAAAGCTTTTCACCTCTTCGGGATAAATTGGCCCTATAACAAGCGCGCTGGTACGTACCTTGGTGGTCAATGCCAAATTATGCGATTGCGCGGTAGCATCGCGGGTATCAAAAACCTGCAGCTTAAAGTTTTCTCCTTTTTCGGTCAGTGAATCTAAAGCCAGTTTAAAACCCTGGTAATATTGCAGGGCCAGGTCTGCCTTGCTGAGGCCTGCTTTAGGCGCGCCTTTGCTCAGGTTTAGCTCATCTAAATAAAAAGGCAATAAAAGCGATATCACCGCCGCGGGTGGAGGCTGCGGCGGGGTAATTTTAACTACAACAGGCTTTTTAACAATAGTATCAACCGGTTTGGGCGCGGTAACCACGGGGCGCACCTTGGGCGAACAAGCCGCCAGCAGCATGCCAATGGTTACCGGCAGTAACCATTTATTCCCACTCGATAGTAGCAGGCGGTTTCGAACTGATGTCATATACTACCCTGTTGATCCCTTTTACGTTGTTAATGATCTCGTTGCTGATCTTGGCCAGCAGATCGTAAGGCAGGTGGCACCAGTCGGCGGTCATCCCGTCTAACGATTCTACAGCACGAAGGCAAACTACGTTTTCATATGTGCGTTCATCGCCCATTACGCCTACGCTTTGTACCGGCAGATAGATAGCGCCGGCCTGCCAAACTTTATCATAAACACCGGCCGAGCGTAAATTGTTGATATAAATCGCGTCGGCTTCCTGCAAAATGGCAACTTTTTCAGGGGTGATCTCGCCTAAGATCCTGATAGCCAGACCGGGGCCCGGGAATGGGTGGCGGCCAAGAATATTATCATCTATCTTTAAGGTTTTGCCCACACGGCGCACTTCATCTTTAAATAAAGTGTTTAGCGGTTCAACCACCTTCAGTTTCATAAAATCGGGCAAACCGCCAACGTTATGGTGCGATTTGATGGTAGCCGACGGCCCTTTTACCGATACCGACTCGATCACATCCGGGTAGATGGTGCCCTGGCCCAGCCATTTCACGTCCTGTACCTGGTGCGCTTCATCATCAAACACCTCTATAAATACCCGGCCAATAGCCTTGCGTTTTTTCTCAGGATCGCTCAGGCCCGATAAAGCATCGTAAAAACGCTGTTTGGCATCAACACCTTTTATATTAAGGCCCATGTGCTTGTACGATTCTAAAACCGATTCAAACTCGTCTTTCCTCAGCAAGCCGTTATCAACAAATATACAGTGCAGATTTTTACCGATGGCCTGGTGCAGCAATACCGCCGCTACCGACGAATCGACACCTCCGGATAAACCTAACACCACCTTATCGTCGCCTAATTTTTCTCTCAGGGCGGCAACGGTGGTTTCAACAAACGAGTCCGGTGTCCAATCCTGGGTGCAACCGCAAATATCAACCAAAAAGTTTTGCAGCAATTGCTTGCCGTCTATGCTGTGCGTTACCTCGGGGTGAAACTGGATGCCGTAGGTTTGGGTATCTTTTATTTGATAGGCGGCTACCTTTACCGTTTCGGTACTGGCAATCACCTCGTAATCGTCGGCAATGCGGGAAATGGTATCGGCATGCGACATCCATACCTGCGAGTGCTGCGGGATCTGCTTGAACAGCGGATTACCGGGTTTAATATAATCTAAATTGGCACGGCCGTATTCGCGGGTGCTGGAAGCCATTACCTCGCCGCCGCCAAAATGCGCCATATACTGCGCGCCGTAGCAAACGCCCAGCAGGGGCAGTTTACCGTGGATGGTTTTAAAATCGTAATGCAGTGCATCCTCCTGGCGTACAGAGTACGGGCTGCCCGACAGGATCACGCCTTTTACGCTGTCGTCGATAGCCGGAACATGGTTAAACGGATGGATTTCGCAGTAAATGTTGAGTTCCCTGACACGGCGGGCGATAAGCTGGGTGAACTGTGAGCCGAAGTCAAGAATAAGGATTTTTTCTTGCATGGGCGAAGATAGGCATTTGATTGGAGATGTGGGATATGAGATTTGAGATTTTGATAATTGGCGGGGGTTTGGGCGATTTAACCACAGAGAGCACGGAGGGAGAAACACAGAGGACACAGAGACTTGCGGCCCTAATATTTATCTTGTTATACTTATATATCTGAAAGGCCTCTGTGCCCTCTGTGGTTAAATAACCCAAATTTAACTAAAACAAAATTAATTTTCTCGCATTGTTTATATAACATCTAAAACATGATAAACCATGCTAACCAACCAAAACAACCTGCGCGATGAACGGGATTCGTACAGCGCGCAAAAAAACCAGCAGGCCAGTAACGAGCGCAACATTGCTGGCATGAGCGGCCGGCCTACCGAGGGACAGGGCGTTGGCGGCCACGCTTTCGGCAAAGAGGGCAGCGCCACCCCGATGGGCGATGATAAAGACAATCCTTCGCGCAATGCGGGATACAGTAACCCTTATTTTGCCCGGGTAGCGCCAAGTGAGGAAGATACCGCCAACAATAACTTTAAAGCAGAACACCAGCAGGGCGAACCTGATTACGCCGCGGCACAGGGTAATGTCAGCAATATCCCCGGTCCGCAGGAGGTGCCCGACCAACAAAAGGTGGGCGAAGATGGCAACACACAGGAAACACAGGAGCAGCCCTATCACGAACCTGAGTTAGACGAGCCACAACCCGACCACGGCAGCAGCACTACCGAAACCGGCGGGGATATTGATCATATTGAAACGTAATTTAAAGTTCCCTCCCCTGGGAGGGTAATAGCCCATGATTAGGCAGTTCCCTCCTTGGGGAGGGGTGTGCCGGGCTTGTGTAGTGGTAGGGAGGGGTTTAGTCGATATGCTATACCGTATAAACCCCTCCCTACACCCTCCCCATGGGAGGGAATCGCACAAGCCCTTGTGCGCTTTTCTACTTCAACAACAACACAGGTATCTCCGAATTACTTGCCAGTTGCTGCGATATACTGCTATGCAGCAGCGATTGGAAGAAGCTGTACTTATGCGGCAGCGCGATGACCAGTTGGGCATTATGCCCGCCGGCAAAGTTCAATATCCCTTCAATAACATCGGGTGATGCTACGTAATGGTATTGGGGGCGGTATTGCTTTAACATGCCATGTAGCGCGGTTTCCTGGGCTTTTTGTTCGGCATCGGCGGTGGCGTGTTTACCTTCATTATCTATATTTAACACCATCAGGTTAATCTGTTGATTGCCTAATAGCTTGTGCAATATCTCCATCGGCATATTTTCGGTCACCTGCTTAAAATCGCAGGCAATGACGGCTTTATCTATCAGGCTGTATTGATAACCTGGCGGAACAACAATGATTGGCGCCGGACTGGCCTTTGATACATTGATAACATGGCTGCCAATACCCGGCACGCCGGCGCTGCTATTGCCCTTGCTGCCTAAAAATACCAGGTCAACATTTTCTTCAATCACGGTATCAACCACAGCTCTTAACAGGTGGCTCCGGTTCAGGCGGATGCGGACATTTACGCCCTCGCGGACTTCGGTCTCTAACTTCTTTTTTAACTTATTTAGTTTTTTGATCCGTTTGGCGGCGTCTTCCTCTATCTCCTGCTCACGTAGCATCAGCATATCGGGATTAGGCAGCAGGGTTTCGTAAGGCGAAATATAAAAGGCGTTCATCAGGATGATATCCGAGGTATCGGTTTGGTGGCTGAGTTGGGCGGCAAAGTGGGCAGCGTTTTTAGCAGCGTCGGAAAAATCGACAGGTACAAGGTATGTTTTCATAGCAGTAAATAAAGAATTGTGATACTTTTTGACTTTTTTGGTCTAAAAGTTAAATTACAGATCAAAGTTACTGATGATATAATGCGCTATTGTCAGTAATGTTTCATTTTAATTTTTGTGCGATAAAAGTTATTGCGGGATAAATAATTGTGTTTACATTTGTACTGTAATAATTTTTATTACAGATAACAAAACATGAACGCCCGCTTCCAGATAGCAATACATATTTTAACCCTGCTGAATAAATCGGAGGGAGAACTGCTGTCGTCGGACTATATTGCCGGGAGCCTGAACACCAACCCCGCGCTGGTACGTAAAGAGATCAGCAATTTGCGCAACCATGGCTTTATTGAAAGCAAGGAGGGCAAAGGCGGCGGCTATTCGCTGAGCAAACCCGCTGCTAAAATTACCCTGGCCGATATTTATCAAACCGTAAAAACAGGCGCTGTATTAGGTACATCAAAGAATGAACCTAACCCCGATTGCCCGGTGGGGAAACAGATCAGCGGCGAGATCAATAAATTATATATGGATGTTGACCTAACCATTTTAAGCAAACTGGCCACCATCACCCTCGAAAAATTTGGCGAGGGATTTAATTAAAAAATTTTTAAACAAAACTGTAACATATTTAATTACAATTTAAACAATAATAAAATGAAAATTGCATTGATTGGCGCTACCGGCTTTACAGGTACCGCAGTTTTAAACGAAGCCGTAAGCCGTGGCCACCAGGTAACCGCCATTGCCCGTAACACAGAAAAGATAACTGTTAAAAACGATTTGATTACCCCGGTACAGGCCGATGTGAACGATGTAGCGGCACTGACTGAAATATTAAAAGGCCACGATGCCGTTGCCAGTTCGTTCAATGCCGGTTGGACTAACCCTGATCTGTATGCCGATTTTATAAAAGGTTCGGAAGATATACAGGAAGCCACTAAACAGGCCGGGGTTAAAAGGCTGATAGTAATTGGCGGTGCGGGTAGCTTGTACATTGCCCCTGGTGTACAACTGGTAGACACCCCGCAATTCCCTGCCGAATGGAAAGAAGGCGCCACCGCCGCCCGCGATTACCTGAACATTCTGAAAAAGGAAACTGAACTGAATTGGACGTTTATAAGCCCGGCTATTAACCTGCACCCGGGCGAGCGTACCGGTAAATTCCGTTTAGGTACCGATAACCCGGTGTTTGATGCTGATCAGAAATGTGAGATATCTGTAGAGGATCTGGCGGTTGCGCTGGTGGATGAATTGGAGAAGAACCAGTTTGTGCGGCAGCGGTTTACGCTGGGCTATTAAGTTTAACCATCGATCCGTCATCCTGAGCGCTAGCGAAGGAGCTCAAATAGGCAAGTCGGCAATTTATTACCGCTCTGCTTGCCGGGGATCCTTCGCTATCGCTCCAGGATGACGTTAGTTTTTCAGAAGGAGAGAAAACTACCTCAAATAAACATAAGTGATCCCATCCCCGCCCCTGTCAGCGTGTTCATCTTCCATGCGGCTCACCTGCTCGTATTTGCGCAGGTAATCGCGGATGAGTTTACGCAGGATGCCATCGCCTTTGCCGTGCAGGATCTTCAGGGTGCCGTAGCCCATCATAATGGCGCGGTCTAATACCTTTTCTATGTTATATAAAGCCTCTTCCCCCCTTTGGCCGCGCACGTCAATCTCCGGGCTAAAGTTAGCCACATCGCTGGTTGATGAACTATTGTAGCTGCGCCTCACCTCTTTCGGTATTTCCCTTTTAGATACTTTTTGTACCCGCTTCTTTTTGGCTACAGTCCGCAAATCGCCGATGGCGATCACTACGTTTTCCTTTATAATTTCGATGACCTGCCCCGTCGTTTCCGAATCGACCAGTTTAACCCAATCGCCGGGTTTTATTTCATCATCGGCAGGTGTCGCTTGCTTCGGCGCTTCGGGTTTTATGGTGTTTTTTTGCAGTTCTTTATTCAGGTTCTCGCGCAGGGTGCGGGTTTTCTCCTTATCGGCCTGGCTGCTTTTAATTTCGGATATGGTGTTTTCTACCAGTTTGTTCGCGTCAAGAATGATATTTTTGGCCTGTTGCCTGGCATCGCGGATCAGTGCCTTTTGATTTTCTTCCAGGTAGCTTTTTAGCTGCTCGTTTTCCTTTAGCAGGGTATTTACCTTGCGCTGCTGCTTATCCAGTTGCAGTTTGGTATCGAAGATCTCTTTTTTCTCACGTTCCAGATCAACCAGCAGGGTATCCACCTTTTTCTGACTGGTGCCGATCTTATTCCTGGCCAAATTAAGCACCTGTTGCGGCAGGCCTATCTTTTGGGCTATCTCAAAGGCGTAGCTGCTGCCGGGCTTACCTACTTCCAGCATGTACATGGGTTTCATGTTCACGTTATCAAACAGCATCGAGGCATTTTCCAGCCCCTCGGTATTGCTGGCGAAGATCTTCAGGTTGCTGTAGTGGGTGGTTACCATACCGCGCACCTTTTTATGGTTAAGCGATTCCAACACCGCCTCGGCTATCGGGCCGCCAAATTGCGGATCGGTTCCGGTGCCAAATTCATCAATCAGCACCAGGGTTTTGCCGTTGGCATTCTCTACAAAGTGCTTCATTTTGCTCAGGTGGGCGCTGTAGGTACTCAGGTCGCTTTCTATACTCTGGTCATCACCAATATCAACAAACAATTGCTTGAACACGCCTACCACGCTATTATCCGCAGCGGGGATCAGCAAGCCGGCCTGCACCATCATTTGCAACAAGCCTACGGTTTTCATACAAACCGATTTACCGCCGGCGTTTGGGCCTGATACCACCACTACCCTTGTACCCTCATCTATCTGCACATTTAGCGGCACTACCATTTTATGCTCTTTTTTAAAACTCAGGAACAGCAGCGGATGCCGTGCATTGATCAGTTTAATGCGGGCATCCTGCACCACCTCGGGCATCTCACCTTCGATATCAATAGCGAAGAGTGCCTTGGCCCGCACAAAATCGAGCTTGGTTAATAAGCCGTGGTACGATAAAAGCAGCGGCGTATACGGACGGAGTTCATCCGTCAGGGCGGTCAGGATCTTTACAATTTCGCGGCGGCGCTCAAATTCAAGGTCGCGCACTTTATTATTCAGGGCGAAAACCTCCTCCGGTTCCATGTACACGGTTTGGCCTGATGCGGATTCATCATGGATAAAACCTTTCAGCTTACGTTTATTTTCGGCAAGCAGCGGGATACACAGGCGGCCATCACGCACGGTAAGCGAACCATCTGCCGTCCAGCCGTTGCCGGTAGCGCTTTTAAATACCTGGTCTATTTTGCTGCGGGCCTCTTGTTCGGCTTTGGCAATACCCGATGTAATTTCAGCCAGTTCGCGCGACGCGTTGGGACGGATCTTCCCCTTGGCATCGATCACCATATCTATCTTTTTCAGTATGACCTTTTCAATCGGCAAATGTTCGAACAGAGCTTCGAGATTTGGGTACTGGCCTTCCCGCTCGTTGAAGTAAGCTATCACCGCAAACACCGTAGTTAGCGATGCCTGCACCTGGTAAAACTCCTCCTCGCTCAAAAATGCTCCTTCTATCCTCGCCTTGTTAGCCAGCGATTTAATATCGAAGAAATGGCTGATGGGCAGCGCGGCATTGTTTACCAAAATATTTTTGAACTCGCCGGCCTGGCTCAGGAATTTGCGGATATTATCGTAATTATTCATTACCTGTATCCGGTCAACCATCTGGCGGCCCATATCGCTAAGGCAATGGGCTTTTATCAGTTCCTTAACATCGATGAAGCCTAATTTATCGGCACTATTTTGCGGGTATAGCATTATTGGGCAGGAACGTTAACAGGCGTATTGTTAGGGGCCGATGGTTTGGACGGCTTGATCTTCGCCACCGAATCGGTTTTGGCCTGTAGTATTTTTATCACATTATCACACACTTCATCCAGCTTAATGGGATGTTTAACATACCAGTTGAAACTTTTTTTAAACTGCACCGAATCGGTACGGTATTTTTTAAAGGCGGCCTGGTAGCGGCCCATACTGTATTTATAAATGGTATCTGGTGTCTGCTGTATGTTAAACAGGTCGCCGTCTACCAAATGTAATTCCACCATCAGGCCGGTCATGCGGTCCTCCTGGATGACATTATTTGGCACCGACTCCTCGCTCAGGCACGATGCCAAAACAAGGATGATTAAAAAAAAGAAATATTTATAGTTGCGCATTCTGTAATTTAGCCAACGTTTTTAATTGTGTAAAATTACGCATAAATGAGCATTGCAGATAATATAATAGCACTAAAAAAAGAAACCGATCAGTACAATGTTACGCTGGTAGTGGTATCCAAGACCAAACCGATCGAAGATATTCAGCAAGCCTATGATGCCGGTCAGCGCGTTTTTGGCGAGAACCAGGTGCAGGAACTGGTAGAGAAATACGAAGCCTTGCCAAAGGATATTGAATGGCACCTCATCGGCCACCTGCAAACCAATAAGGTAAAATATATTGCCCCTTTCATCAGCCTGATCCAATCGGTAGATAGTATAAAACTGTTGCAGGAGATCAACAAGCACGCGCTGAAGAATGACCGGGTGATAGACTGCCTGCTGCAGATCTACATTGCCGACGAGGAAACCAAATACGGACTAAGCTTTGACGAGGCGATAGAGCTGCTACGATCTGAAGAGTATGCCGAACTAAAAAATATCCGCATCCGCGGGTTGATGGGCATTGCCACCAATACCGATAACGAAAAGCAGATAAAAGAAGAGTTTTACGAGCTGGATACCTTTTTTGATGGCCTGAGCCAAAGCATCTTCCGCAAAGAGGATACGTTTGATGAACTATCAATGGGCATGTCAAGCGATTACAAAATAGCCATGGAGCAAGGCAGCACCATGATACGCGTGGGCAGCACGGTGTTTGGGGCAAGGGTGATCAAGCACTTCAGAAACAATTGACCATGATTTAAAGGATTTAAGGATTAACATGATTACCCATGATCCTGGCAATCCTTAAATCCTTTAAATCATGGTCCAATATTAATAATCAAGGTGTCAATGACTGAAATACAATTACGAATAGCAAAAAAAGAAGATTGCCCGCGTTTGATGGAGCTGATACATGAACTGGCTGTATTTGAACGCGCGCCCGATGAAGTAACCGTTACCCTGGCCGAGTTTGAAGAAGCCGGCTTTGGCGCCAAACCGGTTTGGAAAACCTTTGTAGCCGAAGACAATGGCGTGATCATCGGTATGGCCTTGTACTACATCCGTTATTCAACATGGAAGGGGCAGCGCCTTTACCTTGAAGATCTGATCGTAACCGAAAGTTACCGTGGCAAAGGTGCCGGCAAGCTGCTGTTTAACCGTTGTGTGCAGGAAGCACACGAAATGGGCTTTAACGGGATGACCTGGCAGGTGCTTGACTGGAACGAGCCGGCTATAAAATTCTATCACCTGTATGGGGCCGGTATCGAGGTCGGTTGGTTAAACGCCTCGTTATCAAAGGAGCAACTGGCCGCGTTTAACGCCTAAAAATATAACAAAGCGGCCCGTAAACTGTATTATATGGTAAGAGGACTAAACGCTATGAAATACTTCTTCTTTTTAATGGTTGGTTTACTTACGGTAGCGGCTTCCTGCTCGTGGAATAGCGGAGGGAAAAGTGTGGCCGATATCGCGAAGGATACTTTACGATATCAATACAAAACCTTTAAACAGCGCGCTGCCGATTGTGGTACCAAACCCGACAGCGGCTGCACGGTGGTGATGTTTAAATACCCGGTCTTCCCGGCCGATATTGCCCTGAGCGATACTGTGAGGCACCGTACAGCCACCCTATTTGGCGTTTACAAAAAGGCTGATACGGGTTTCCGCCAGTTTGCCGACCGGTTTATGAAAGCCTATCAACAGGATATGGTGAACCGGAATACCAAAATGATCTATACCCTGCAGGCGCAAACAACCATTGTAAGGCAGGATTCGGCTTTGGTGGCCTTGCAGTTATCGGGATACAGTTTCCAGGGAGGGGCACATGGCAGCAGCCTGACCGTTTTTTTAAACTGGAACAGCAAAGCACATAAACAGCTAAGGCTTAACGATCTGCTGATAGATAATTACAAGCAGCCGCTGGATTCTATCGGCGAGAAGATATTCCGCAAGCAGGAAAATTTAAGCGATGCCGAGCCGCTGAAGAATAATTACTTTTTTGCTAAGGATAAATTTAGCCTGAACGACAATTTCCTTGTTACCCCTACCGGCCTGCGTTTTGTTTATAACGAGTATGAGATAAAACCATACGCGGCGGGAAAAACAGAATTATTTATACCTTACGCGCAAATTAAAACATTGCTGCGGGTAAATACCGTCATCACCCAATACCATCTGTAAAATATAGTGCGCGATATAACTTACTATTTCTGCCTTCTACCAGCCATCATCACCATATCGGCCTGCTCACATAAAAAAAAGCCGGGCAACCGCACAGATACCCTGGCTACGCTGGTATCACCGGCTACCATCAGCACCGATACGATAACCTACGCTAATGAATCTTTACGGGCGCAAGATACCCTACGCAAGGATGAGCAGGGCAATTATGATTACAGCCAGTTAAATTATCCGGCATTTAAAACCTTGCCGGCCTTAAACCGGGAGATAGAAAAAGCGATGCTTAACAGTCTTGGCGATGAAAAGCCGGCCGGCCAATCTTTCAAAGCCTATTTCGATGAATACCAAAAGAGTTTTGCCGAACCCGACAGCAGCGATACCGAAAATATTCATGCCAGTACCTTAGATCTCAACATCAGCGTTTCGCTGCAGGCCGCAAACCTGGTGGTGCTAACCTGGTCTGAAGAAACCAGCGGCGGAACACACCCAAATACCAATACCGGTTTTATTAACTGGAACCCTAAAACCGACAGGAGAATTACACTTAACGATATTTTGATAAACGATCATACTACCGGTTTAAATAAGGTGGCGGAAAGCATATTCAGGAAAGACGCTAAACTTGGTCCCCGGGCGCCATTAACTAATTACAATTTTGATAATGGCGAATTTGCGCTTAATAATAACTTTGAAATAACTGAGAAGGGGCTTAGGTTTTATTATAACAGTTACGAGATACAAGCCTACGCGTATGGCCCTACCGAACTGCTGGTCCCTTATTCATCAATTAAACATTTGCTGCGGCCTAATACCGTGGTTACTCAATTTATTAAATAAATGCTGGTCTATAAATTCGGTGGCGCATCGGTAAAGGATGCCAGGGGCGTAAAGAATCTCGCCAATATTGTTCAACATAACGCGCAGCATCTGTTGTTCATCGTGGTATCGGCCATGGGCAAAACCACCAACGCGCTGGAAAAGCTGGCCAAAGCTTACTACGAGCAGGACAGTGATATGCACGATATTTTTGAAGATATCAAGCAATATCATTACCAGATTGCGCACGATCTTTTTGGCGATGAGGATCCGGTATTCATCGACCTGAACAACACTTTTGTAGAGATAGACTGGATGCTGGAGGATGAGCCGCAGGATGATTTCGATTTTATTTACGATCAGATCGTCTCGATTGGCGAACTGGCTTCAACCCGAATCGTAAACGCCTATCTTAATCATTTTGGCATCAACAGTACCTGGCTTGATGTGCGCGGGTATATCCATACCGATAATACCTACCGCGAGGGCTTGGTAGATATGGATAAAAGCTGCGCCATTATTAAAAAGGAAATACCAGCGCTGTTGCAAAAGGGCGTTGTAGTTACACAGGGATTTTTAGGCGGCACTTCCGAGAACTTTACCACCACCCTTGGCCGCGAGGGGTCTGATTATACGGCTGCGATATTTGCATCGTGCCTGCAGGCAAAATCGGTTACCACCTGGAAGGATGTACCCGGCATTTTAAACGCCGACCCAAAGCTGTTTAGCGATACCGTTAAGTTTGATGAACTTACTTATAACGAAGCCATAGAAATGACCTATTACGGCGCCACGGTTATCCACCCCAAAACCATTAAACCCCTGCAAAACGCCGGCATCCCGCTACTGGTTAAACCTTTTAACGATGTAAACGGCGCGGGTACCATTATTAAAGAGCATGCTAATCAACATTTTCCCAAACCGGTAATAATTGTTAAGCCGGGACAAACGCTACTATCAGTATCGGCCAAGGATTACTCCTTTATATCCGAAGATCACCTGAGCGATGTTTTCCGCCTGTTTGCCAAACATCATGTGCATATCAATATCATGCAAACATCGGCCCTTAGCTTCAGCGTATGCTTTAACGTGCACGAGGAACGCTTTGAGCAGCTACTGACCGATTTGAAAAAGGATTTTAAAGTAAAATACAACAGTGGCCTTACGCTGTATACCATACGCCACTTTCAGCAAAACGCGCTACGCGATTTGATCGGCGATAAGACCGTGCTACTGGAACAGACCAGTCGTAACACAGCGCAGGTAGTGGTGAAGTGAGATTAGAGATTAGAGATTAGAGATTAGAGATTAGAGATTAGAGATTAGAGATTAGAGATTAGAGATTAGAGATTAGAGATTACGACAAAAGAGGCGCATCAGCGCCTCTTTTGTCGTATAATCCACCTTGTCATTGGGGCACGAAGCAATCGCACACCCAAAGAGCGGCCTTGCATAGTTCGGGATTGCTTTGTTCTCCGCAATTGGAAGAGTATTTTATGACAATCAAAATACCATTTGGTATATTTTAGATATTACATTTGTCCACATTTTCAAAGAAACAACAACCGGTTTGCCGGTTATATTTTTGATTATAAATATACCGATTGGTATTAAATAAAGCAATATGGACCCGATCAAACGAAGATTACTGATACTAACCGTGCTTTGCGCCGCGGTAATGGAGTTGATAGATATTTCTATCGTAAACGTTGCCCTGTCGCACATGAGCGGTAATTTGGGCGCTACTATCGAGGATACCAGTTGGGTGATCACTTCTTATGCCATCGCCAACGTAATTATCATCCCCATCACCAGCTTCCTAACTGCCAATTTGGGCAGGCGCAATTATTATATCGGGTCTATTGTGCTGTTTACCTTTTGTTCGTTCATGTGCGGCAATGCCGATAATATCTGGGTGCTGGTGTTCTTCCGCTTTTTGCAGGGCATCGGTGGCGGGGCCTTGCTGTCTGTATCACAGGCGGTAATGTTTGAGGTATTCCCTAAAGAAAAGCAAGGCATTGCCAGCGCTATATTTGGTATCGGTGTGTTTATCGGGCCAACCATTGGCCCAACTTTGGGTGGCTATATCACCGAAAACTATTCGTGGCCATGGATCTTTTACATCAACATCCCGCTGGGTATCGCCACAGCTATTTCTTGCTACTTTCTGCTTACCGAGCCACCTGTTAAACCCAAAGCAAGCGCGGTAGACTGGACCGGCATAGCACTGCTGGCTATTGGTGTGGGCACCCTGCAAACCGTGCTGGAGCGTGGCGAAACCGAGGACTGGTTTGCCACAGGATATATCGTGGTATTTACCATTATCGCTATCATTTCGCTTACCGCCTTTATATTTTGGGAATTGCGGGTGCCTAACCCGGTGGTTAACCTGCGGGTGCTGAAAAGCAAATCGTTAAGTGTGGCGGCGGTGCTCACCTTTGTTACGGGGATCGGCATGTTCACCTCCATATTCCTTGTACCGGTTATCGCGCAGCGTTTATTGGGCTTCACCCCTACCGAAAGCGGCCTGTTGCTACTGCCAGGGGCTATACTGGCGCTGTTTGCGCTAATGACAGCCGGAAAACTATTACAGGCCGGCATATCCCCCATACTGATCGTAGCCGCCGGGTTCGGCATGTTTATGCTGTTTAGCTGGAACATGAGCCAAATTAATACCGAAGTATCCGCAGGGGCTATCAGTGTTAACCTCATTTTCAGGGCCATCGGGATGGCTTGTTTAACGGTGCCGCTTACTTCACTGGCCGTATCATCCTTAGATCCTAAAGACATCCCCCAGGGTGCCGCGCTTAACAATATGATGCGGCAGTTGGGCGGCTCGTTCGGGATATCTATTGTAAACACCTATAGCGCAAGGCGTTTCGCCCTGCACCGTACCGACCTGATCACCAACATCACTGCTGCCGACCCGGCAACCGCCAGTAGGTTGAACGGCTATACCAACTACTTCCAAAGTAAGGGCATCAGTTTGATAGATGCTAAACACAAGGCCATGGGCCTGATAGATCTGTCGGTAGTAAAGCAATCGACCCTGTTAAGTTATCTCGATGCCTTTTTGCTCATCGGCCTGCTATTCGCATTGGCTTTGCCGCTGCTGCTGTTTGTGATTAAGAGATCGCCGGTGAAAAGACCGGCAGTTATTGTGTCCGATCATTAATTATTAAAATATATAAACAATTAAAAATCAATATCATGAATATTAACAACAAAACGATCCTGGTTACCGGTGGTGGCTCGGGTATAGGTTTAGAAATTGCCAAACAATTGTTAGCCAAAGGCAATAAAGTGATCATTACCGGTCGCACAGAAGAAAAACTAAAAAAGGCGACAGAAACGTTGAATGGTGTGCATTACATCGCAACTGATGTAAATAATGCTGGTGACGTGGCTAAACTGGAGAAATACCTGTCGGATAATTTCGGCGGGCTGGATATCCTGATCAACAACGCAGGCCAGGCCAGCTATTACAAATTAGACGAGGATAGCGATATTGCCGCCAAAGCAGCAGCAGAGATCCAAACCAACTACCTGGCCATCATCAATCTTAATGAAAAGTTATTGCCACTACTTAAAGCATCGAAAGAGGCCGCGATAGTTAACGTATCATCTATAGCCGCATTTGTACCCAACAGCGGCATCCCTACTTATAGTGCAAGCAAAGCAGCGCTACATTCGTACAGCCAATCGTTAAGATATGTACTGGGCAAAACAACTGCTGTTAAAGTATTTGAGTTGATGCCGCCGTTGGTTAATACCGAATTTTCCAGCGCGATAGGTGGCGCGAATGGCATCCCTCCCGCTGAAGTTGCGGACAGCCTGGTAGAAGCGTTTGAAAACGACATCTATGAGATCCATACCGGCAAAACAGCGGCCATATATGAACTATCACGCACTAAACCCGAAGACGCATTTTATGCGATGAACCAGGCGAGGGGGAATTAATTTCGTTTGTGGTTAAATTAACCACGGAGAACACAGAGAAAAAATCACAGAGGACACAGAGATAATTTTCAATATTTTAGAAAAGCCTCTGTGTTCTCTGTGAAACCTCCGTGTCCTCTGTGGTTAAATTTCTCACAACAAATACCTTTTGGTATATTTACATATCATGAGCAAAACATTATCAAAAGCCGAACGCACCCGGCAGTTTATTATCGAAACTACGGCGCCTATTTTTAATACAAAGGGCTACGAGGGTACCTCCATGTCCGACATTACCGAGGCTACCGGGCTTACCAAGGGCAGCATTTACGGTAATTTTGAAAATAAGGAGGAAGTGGCGCTGGCCGCGTTTGATCATAACCATGGCTACATTAAAAAGATAATTGTAGATAAGGTAAACCAGGCGAAAACCTATCATGATAAACTGATGGTGTACGCAACGGTTTATCATAGTTTTACCCGCAAATCGGGCTTTGTGAAGGGTGGTTGCCCGGTGCTGAACACTGCCATTGAAGCCGATGATACCAACGGCCCGCTACGTGATAAGGCGGCCGGAGCGATATTGAACTGGAAGAACAGCATCATCAACCTGGTAAAAGCCGGCATTGCAGCAGGCGAATTCAGGCATGATATTGACCAGGAGCAAACGGCCTTATCTATTATTGCCCTGATTGAAGGGGGCGTGATGATATCAAAAATAACTAACAACCCTACCAGTTTAGATACGATACTGAAAACCGTAACGGCGCTGATCGACGGGTTGAAGGTTCAATTATAAAAGTCATGCCGAAACAAGTTCGGCATGACTTTTTATTTTTTTGACTTTAGACTTTTAACTTATATCTCCACATCCTCCAGCACCTTACCGTTTTCGCACTTAATAATGCGCGATGGGAAGGTACGGATGATATGATAATCGTGTGTAGCAATTAGTACCGCGGTACCTGATTGGCTGATCTGTTTCAGCAGCATTACAATCTCTTCGGATGTATCCGGATCGAGGTTACCGGTTGGTTCATCGGCCAGGATAATTTCGGGGTCATTCAGCAGGGCGCGGGCAATTACCACACGTTGCTGTTCGCCGCCTGAAAGTTCGTGCGGCATTTTCTTCACTTTGCTGCGCAGGCCAACTTTTTCCAGCACATCCAGTATACGCTCGGTGATCAGGTTTTTATCCGTCCAGCCGGTTGCGCGCATTACAAATCTCAGGTTCTCTTCTATCGAGCGGTCGGTCAGCAATTGAAAATCCTGGAAAACAATACCCAGCTTACGGCGCAGGTAAGGCACATCTTTGGTAGCCAGGTTACGCAGATCGTAACCGCCGGCATGGCCCTCGCCGTTAGGGATGCTGATATCGCCATAAATTACCTTTAGCAAACTACTTTTGCCCGATCCTGTCTGACCGATCAGCCATACAAAATCGCCTTTATCAATATGCAAATTAACGTTCGACAACACCAGGTGCTTCTGCTGAAACACGTCTACCCCCTGTAATTTTATAATGGAATTTCCTATCATGGTAATTTATAGCTCAAGTTTTATAATACGGCCAAAGGGCAAATCCTTAACCAAACCCATAATGTATGCCTGCTTATCGCCCAGCCCCGCCTTTTCTAAATGCTTCTCGGGCCTGTCAACCCTAAAGTAGGCCAGCAGCGTAAACTGCTCGTCGCGCAGCTGCACATAGTCGGGTATTTTGGCAACGCCTTTAACTTTTATAATGTACATTCTTTAGTTCATGGTTAATGGTTCATAGTTCATAGCCGGATTTGCTTCCATGAACCATGATCTATGAACCATGATCACTTTTCAAATGTATTGTTTATTTAAAGATTTGACAAGAAATCCATCGTATCAATCCCATCAGCGTAATCCCACAGGGCCGGGTGCTGGCTTTGCCCGAAGGTTACTACCTGGTTAGGTACGTTCATCTTTATCTGACTTACGATACACTGGATATTTTCACTTTCGGCCAATAGCAGATCGTTAACTGCCTGGTCATCTTTGTAATACTCAAAAAACAATACTGCCAACGGCGATGCCATCCTCTTGTCCTCTTTTAGCAGCAGGAAGCCGTTATCCAAATGTTTATCGCCGTTCACCAGGTAAATCGACTTATTATAATCGTAATTATTATTGTATTTATGGTGATTGGCAATGGGCTGGTAACTCTCTATCGATTCGAAAAAGAAATTGAAGTTATATCCCTCCGGCACCAACAGTTTAGATACATTGCGGCATCCTAAACCGAAATGATCGAAAATATCGTTGCCTAAATTATTCAGTTGCTCCGCGGTTTCGTTACCCGTCAGTATAGCTACGCTGTTACGGTTTTTGCGGATAATGTTTGGCACCTTGCCAAAGTAATACTCAAAATACCGCGACGAATTGTTGCTGCCGGTAGCTATCACGGCGTCGAAATTAACCAAACGATCTACAAAGATAAAGCTATCGGCAAAAGCAGGTTCTATATCAACCAGCGTTTTCAGTACTTGCTTTATTAAACGGGCATCCTGGGTTGATGCTTTGATAAGCGCCTGGTTACCTGATGCCAGCACGCACAATACATCGTGCACACCTACCAGCGGGATATTACCGGCCAGTATCAGCCCTACTGTTTTACCGCCGCCACTTTCAAGATCAGGATATTTATTTAGCCAGGTGTTCAGGTCGGCCTCGTTTAAGGATTGACCGATGGCAGTAACTGCGCCGAGTGTATTCTCGGGCGTAAACCAGGCGTTATGATGAAATTCGGTATTGATGAGGGCCGACAAGGCTTCATCAGGGCTTGTTAATTGCTGCCCCAAAGCTTTGAAAGCCCGTATAATTTGATCTTTTTTTAATTTTGACATATTGATGTTGAGGTTTTAAAACCCCGTAACTCATTTTTTGTTATATTTGCGCTCTTATTTGATAAGGCAAAGATAATTTAGAATCTAAGATATTTTATAAAAATGGCGATCAAGATCACCGACGAATGTATAAACTGCGGGGCATGCGAGCCGGAATGCCCTAATAATGCCATATATGATGCCGGCGCCGCATGGCGTTTTAGCGACGGCACCACCCTTAAAGGCGTTATTGATTTTGGCGATGGCAACACCCTTAACGCTGAAGAAGCACAGGCTGCCCTGAGCGATGATATTTATTACATTGTTCCGGATAAGTGTACCGAGTGTGTTGGCTTTCACGATGAGCCACAGTGCGCCGCCGTTTGCCCGGTTGACTGCTGTGTAGACGACGAAGACGTACGCGAAACTGAAGAAGAATTGCTGGCTAAAAAAGATTGGCTGCATATTAGCTAATAATTACATATAATTGTATTTGATATTAAAAGGAATGTAATTAATTACATTCCTTTTTTTGTTATAACCAATTGATATCTCCCTGCGTATAAGGGGCATTTTTACAACTTTATGGAATATGGAATTTGTAACCTTGCGATAGTCCCCCTGCGTGCCGAACCAGCATCGCGCGCTGAAATGGTATCGCAGGTATTGTTTGGCGAAGCGTTTGAAATTATGGAATGGCAGGGCGAATGGGCCCGCATTATTACCACTATGGATGGCTACGAAGGCTGGATAAACGGGCTGCAATTTGCGCCGCTGAGCCAAACCGCCTATAAATCGTTACAAAAGAAAAAAACTCCGCTCACCTACCGCCCGATAACACAGGCATGGAACATTGCTAATAATAACAGCGTACTGTACCTGCCAGTTGGCAGTTCGCTTTCGTTTTTAGAGGGCACCATATGCCATATCCGTAATGACCGTTACGAGATCATTGGCGAAATTGGCGAAAAAGGTGATCTGTTGAACACCGCCAAATCGTTTTTAAATGTGCCTTACCTATGGGGCGGACGCACACACTTCGGTATCGACTGTTCCGGCTTCTCCCAGGCCGTATACCGCCTGCAGGGCATCACCCTTAAACGCGACGCTTATTTACAAGCCGAACAAGGCAAAGTAGTCGATTTTTTACAGGAAGCCAAATTAGGCGACCTTGCCTTTTTTGATAACGACGAGGGCCGCATTACCCACGTTGGTATTATGCTCAACAATGAGCAAATTATTCATGCCTCGGGCAAGGTGAAGATTGATAAGATTGACATGCAGGGGATTTACTCCGGCGAGTTGAAGAAGTATACGCATAAGTTGCGGATTATTAAGCGGATGGTGTAAAAACCGCTTTGCTTCCCGCTACTTGATTGCCAGCACGAAACAATCTCTACGTATGTTCGGCGGATGGATTATGTTCAGTTTGTGCTCTTATTAATGTCAGTCTGCTCATAGCCGCAGGGGCCTACTACTTTTTTCTTGAAAAAAAAGTAGCAAAAATTCAAGACATCGGTAATGCTTCCCTTGCCGCACAGGGTCTTTGCCCGCATCAGGCAAATCCGCTTCCCCTTTCCTGCGCACAGGCCAGCATCGTTTTGCCTGATCTTGCCAGAAGCAAACCGCTGTCGGGAAGAAGAAAGGTAAAGCAAATCCGAGCAGGGCTTTGCCCTGCTCGGATTTGCCAGAATCTGCGCTGTTTCGTCACCACTCCGACAGCAAAACGGCTTCCGGGCGAAAACGAGCAGAACAATGGTGGCTTGTGTGCGGAAAAGGGCATTAGCTTGGTGCCTGAAGCGGCGGGTACGAGCGTGCGAAGCGGAGGCATCAAGGTTCAGCCCTGTGGTTCTGTTTGTTTTGCAGGGCAGTGGCCTTGTGCGGCAAGGGAAGCATTTTTGCTGTCTTGATTTTTGGTTACTTTTTATCAAGAAAAAGTAACAGCCCAACCGGCGGCGATTGAGCCGGGCTAACGTTCATAAAAGCACTAACTGACCCAACATAGAGATTGCTTCGTACCTCGCAATAACTTAACGGTTAAGCCCTAAAAAACGAAAACGAAGAATGCCCATATTTCCGCTGCTCGGTAAAGGCCGGGTGATTGCTGAGGTTTTGCATGGTTTGATGCTCTACAATGAGGATACCATCGGGCGATAACAGCTTCCGTTCGAAAACGATCTTGACGATCTCGGGGATGCGGCTCAGGTCGTAGGGCGGATCGGCGAAGATGAGGTCGTAAACCTCCGTTTCCATTTGCAGGTACTTGAAAACATCGGCGTTGTAGGTTTTTATCTGCTCCAGGCCATGCTGTTTGGCCATATCTTTTAAATAATGCACACAACGGATGCTTTTATCAACCGAGATCACTTCGGCCGCATCGCGCGAGGCAAATTCGAGCGAAAGATTGCCGGTACCGCTAAACAAATCGAGCACCTTAATGCCCTCTATATCAATTTGATTTTGCAGGATGTTAAACAGGGCTTCTTTGGCCAGATCGGTAGTTGGGCGCACGGGCAGATTTTGCGGCGGGTTTAACCGCAGCCCCCTTAAACGGCCGCCTATGATACGCATCAGGCCAGCGATGCTAAGGCCATTACCTGGTGTGCAGGTACGCCCATGGGTACATCAATAGCCTTCAGGTCGTTATACTTCACCATCCTGAAAAACTCGTTCAGCTTATCAAAATCGCTGGCCGGGCAAACACCGCTTACAATAAGTGATGTATAATCGGCTTGCAGATCCAGTTGCTGGGTAACAAACAACGCATAATAAAGTATATCATTCACATCGCTTACCGAAAAGGTATTATAAAAACGCAGTTTACCACCGTTAAAGTTGGCCATGGTCACCTGTCCGCAATTTACATCTAAATAAATACCATGGTTAAGCGGCTCGCCTTTGGCAATAGCCGCCAGCCAGCCGCGATAGGCGGGCACGGTATCGCGCAGGTTAAAACGTGATGCCAGCGCGTCGGTAACGGCGTGGTCTATACGGCAGATCACCTGGTTCTCCGCATCCAACTGACTGGCAAATACCCGGTCTTCGGCCTTCACATCAAGGTAGCGGGCATAATCCAAAACGTTATCGGCATCGTATAGTTCGGTTGGTACCAGTGTAAGCGCTTCGGGTGTTAAACCTACCACTGCTTTTTTAAATGGCGCGGTCAATATCTCGCCCAGGTCTTCGTCGCCGGCTAAATCGGCCAACGCGCATTTATCCTTCCAGGCCAGCAATCGGCCATCTTCGGCAATCAGTATCGAAAATTCGGCTTTACAGGCTTTTATAAAAAGCACGCTATCATGCGCCTTAGCCACGCTAAAGCTGTCGCTTTTGTAGGTAAAAGAGTATTCGCTCATATACGGGTTATCAACAAAAGTAATATTTTTTACGCACCATTCATTTTCTAATCGCCATTTTTGCTTAGTGTCTTCAGCAAACCATATACACCAGGCTTTTCCGCATCAGCCCAACGCCCAGCAGGCCGAATTGTTCGACCTGCTGCACAAATTCCTACTATCCCAGGATGGCGACGAATGCTTCATATTGCGTGGTTATGCCGGCACGGGCAAAACAACCATTATTGGGGCATTAGTGAAAGCGCTGCGCTTTTACCAGTTTAAATATGTGCTGCTGGCCCCTACCGGCAGGGCCGCCAAGGTAATGAGCAGCTATTCGGGGCGAAAGGCGTTTACTATCCACAAGCGCATCTATCGCAAAAAATCGGCGTTAAATGTGGATGAATCCTTTATGCTGGGCGATAACATGGCATCGCAAACGTTGTTTATTGTTGATGAAGCCTCGATGATATCCGACGAGATCAGCGGCAATAACCGCGAGACCCTGCTGCACGATTTGGTCAATTACGTTTACAACACCAACAACTGCAAACTGATGCTGGTGGGCGATACGGCGCAGTTGCCACCCGTAGGATCGGAATATAGCCCGGCGTTGGATCCCAAACTAATGAAGGACCAGTTTGGCCTGACGATTTTTAAATATGAGCTGACCGAAGTTTTGCGCCAGCAAAAGGATTCGGGTATTTTACTGAATGTGACCGGCATCCGCGAGATCATCCGCAAGGGACAGGAACACCGGCCCAGCATCGTTACCAAAGGTTATAAAGATGTTTTCCGTATGACCAGCGAGCGGTTGGAAGAGGGCCTTAATTACGCTTACAACAAATACAGCGATGAAAATACGCTGGTGATATGCCGCAGCAATAAGAACGCTAATTTATATAACCGGCAGATCCGCGGCAGGATCCTCTTTCGGGAGGAAGAACTGACCGGGGGCGACCAGGTGATGATCGTGAAGAACAATTACTTTTGGCTGCAGGAGAACGAAGAAGGGAGCACCGGGTTTATTGCCAATGGCGATATTGGCCGCATACGCAAGGTGCGCCGCTTTGAAGAGATGTACGGCATGCGCTTTGCTGATGTACAACTAGAACTGACCGATTATACCGAGGATACCACCATTAACTGCAAGGTGCTGATGGATACGTTGTATTCCGAATCGCCGGCATTGCAACCCATCGACCAAAAGAAGTTTTATTTGGAGGTGATGAAAGATTACGAACACCTCACCAGCAAAAAGGCGAAGCACGACGAGTTGAAACTGAACCCTTATTACAATGCCCTGCAAATTAAATTTGCTTATGCCATTACCTGTCACAAAGCCCAGGGCGGCCAGTGGGATGCTGTTTTTGTTGACCAGGGCTACCTGACCGACGAAATGGTGAATACTGATTTTTTACGCTGGTTCTATACTGCCTGCACGCGGGCTACTAAGGAGTTGTACCTGGTGAATTTTAGCGATCAGTTTTTTGCGACGAAGTTGGAGCGGGAATAAAAACATCTTTCATTATGCGCATTTTTTAATATTTATGCGTATATTTATTTTCATGAAAGCAAGGCTCAATCTAACTATCGACGAAGCGATATTGGCAAATATAAAATCCTATGCGGAATCAAAAAAGATCAGCATATCAGCATTAGTGGAAAATCATTTTAAAAATATTTCCAAACCGGTTAAACACAAAAATATCGTTGAATACATGAATGAAATGCAGGCACCTGATATTGAGCTGCCTGTTGATCTGAAGAAAGCGTTTTACGAAGACCAGGCAAAAAAATATGGTTTTTAACATATTTCTTGATGCCAATGTTCTGCTTGATTATTTATTGATCCGCAGTAATTACCAGAATGCCAAAGCAGTATTTAATCTTGTTGTAAGTGGCAGGGTTAAAGCATTTATAACACCATCCATTGTGCATTTAGTGGGTCATTGGCTTACTAAATCGTATGGCAGTGCAAAAGCAAAAGAAATGCTTTTAATTGTATTGGCAGATGTCACCGTGATAGATATTGATCATGAAATAACCTTATTGGCATTACACTCGAAAATTGATGATATTGAGGACGCATTACAATATTACAGTGCTTTGCGTCATCAGTTAGATATAGTTATATCTGAAGATAAAGATTTTCAAAAAGAGGGAACACCATCGTTGCCTGTTGTATCAGCAAAATATTTTTTTGAAAATATTTACAAATAGGCTTTATGATTGCGAAAGTTAAACAACAGGAAAAAATATTCGATGCCATAAAAACAATGCGTCAAAAATAAGAGACGATTTTAGCCTTGAAATAAAAGACATGACCTACACAGAAGAAAGGGCATATTTAGATAAACTACTTGCTGCGGGAAAAAAGATTGAAGGCAAACCTGCTTAATTAATTTAACAGAGGGCAGATCTAAGACCTTACTCCACCGGCAAGGTAAACCAAAACGTACTGCCCTTACCCACTTCACTATCCACGCCTATCTTACCACCGTGGCGCTTCACAATTTCGGCGCTGATGTACAAGCCAAGCCCTAATCCCGAGTTTTGGAAACCGGCTACCTCACCCTGGTAATAACGATCGAACAGGTGCGGGATCTTATTGCTGGCAATGCCCGGGCCTTTATCGGTAACGGATATTTTTACAGAGCCATCCAATTTTTCAACGCCCAGGGTAACGATCAGCGAATCGGGGGCGTACTTAACGGCATTGTTTACCAGGTTAACCACCACCTGGTCTATAGCGTGCTCATCAGCATTTATCTTTACCTGGTCATCGCCTTTTACTATGATATGGTATTTGCCGGCGGCCCTGATGTGGCTGCAGCAGCTGTTCAGCAGTTCGGCAACGGTAAAGTTGGTTTTGTTGAGGCTCAGCTTCGATTCGTTGGCGCGGCTCACATTCAGCAGGTCCTCTATCAGCGAACTGATCTTTTGCATACTGCGGTTGGCCTGTTCAATCAGTTTAGGCATCATATCCGGCGATGGTGCTTCCTTCATCCGGTCCATCAGTTGCAGGGATGCCTTTAAACTGGTTATCGGGGTCTTCAACTCGTGGCTGGCGATGCTGATAAAGTCGTCCTTTTGTTGATTAAGGCGCTGCACACGTGTAATATCAAGCACTGTACCTAAAATCCGGGCCGGGGTACCATCCTTATAAACCACCTTGCCCTGTGCGCGGATCCAGTGTACCGATCCATCAGGATGAATGATCCTGGCTTCGTAAAACAGCTTGCCGTTCTTCATGGCTTCATCATAAGCCACCTGCCTGATCTGCTTGTCATCGGGGTGTATCGCGTCTATCAGCATCTGCAGGGGCACCGGCTTATCAAACCCAAATATCTCGTTATACCTGCCTGATGTTAATAAGGTTCCCTTTAACAGGTCAACATCGTAGGTCCCTATTTCTGCCGCTTCAACCGCCAGCCTTACGCGTTCTTCCACCTCTTCTATGCTTCTCCGGGCCAGTACCTTTTCAGTAACGTCAATTACCAAAACCATAATGGCATCGGCCGTGCCTTCGTAATATTTAATAGGTTCGTACACAAAATCTAAAAAAACAGCTTCGGGAACCCCGTTGCGCACCAGCACTACCTCATGCTCTTTGGCAACAAAGGCAATGCCTGTGGCGATCACTCCGCTCATAATCGGCGCGTACGCGTCGGCGGCTTCGGGGATGGCCTCCCATATCGTTTTATTTTCCAGTTCGCTACGATGACGGCCTACCAGTTCAAGGTAAGCATCGTTCACATCCTGTATATACAAGTCTTCGGCGCGGATGATGCAGATCCCTATCGGTGCCTGCTGCACCATGCTGCGGAAACGGGCGCTGCTTTGCTGCAATTCCTCGTAAAGCAGGCGTTGCTGTTCGTGTGCCTCCAGCAATTCTTCGTTAGTGGTCAGCAGTTCCTCGTTCGATGCGGAAAGTTCTTCGTTGATGGCCAATACTTCTTCGGCCATGTTTTGCTCGCGTTTCTTGCTTTCATAACGCGCCGTAACATCGGTAGCAGTATGTAATATGCACATGGTTTTGCCATCATCGCCCAAAACGGCCCGGTATTCAAAATCGAAATAGAACGTCTGTAAGGTGCCGTTAACAATCAGATCGGCGGGTGTATCGGTACCGGATATGGTAATACCTTCGTTCCAAACCTGCTTAAACATATCAATAAAAGGCTGGCCTTCCAGTTCGGGCAGGGCCGCTTCCAGCGATTTGCCGATCACGCTCCTGTCTTTTCCCCAAATAGCTATCATGGCATCATTGGCGTACTGGATCACGCTATCCGGACCAATGTGCACGGCAATACCGTATTGATATAATGATAAAACATCCAATAGCTGTTTATCGCTTAGGGGCTTAGTGGTATGGTTCATGATGTTATTACAGGCAGACTGCTAAATACAACCTAACATCATTACCATTAAAAATGTTTTAAATTATAAACATTTATCTGTCAGTTAACTTATGTAACTAAACACCCCTACCTGCGGCATAATTTGTTTTTTAATTGCGGTTTCTTTTAACCTGCCATTATTTTTTCCCGGGAATTACATTACTTTTATCGTAATCAAATTAAATTAAATCACAATGGCAAACCCGCTCATTAACTCTACCCGTGTGATCATCCCTGTGGATGTCGCCATCGCCAAAACAACCTACTGGCGTAAATTTATGGAAGAAACGTTTTCTGCCGATGTAAAAACCGTACCTAAAGCCGTTTACATCTCAAGGAACGATATTATGGACCTGGCTAAATACTGCGAAAACGACGACTCTTTATTAGGTGTACGTGCCTATTTTACCCTGGAAAACGAATTTAAAGAAACCGAAACCAACCAGGTAAAATTTGTAATGGTATTGGTAAAGGACACACCGGGCTATTTTAACGGGCAAGACCTGATGTACATCCCAGCCGGTTCTGAAATGGAGGCCTTATCACCAGATGGCGGCGATTTTGACGACTCGAACGTTTACGATTTCACCAAACCATGCCCTGATTGCTGCGACCCTTCCAGCCCGCTGTACGATAACAGCAATCCGCCTACTGTATAATTGTAAATAACGTAAATGACCCTATCCAGTTTTTACGAAGGATATATAGTGCCCGGCAGTACATTGATACCAATTACTGCCGGCATTATTTATTACAAGCGCCTTAATAAGGCCTTGCATACCTTAACGGGTTACCTGATTGTGGTGCTGCTGATAAATATTGTGGCGGTAATAATGTCCAATCACCGCCAGAACAATTTGCCGCTGCTGCATTTTTATACTATGTTTGAATTGCTGGCGGTAATGCTGTACTACAAGTATGCCTTTGCCAATAAAAGGATGGACGGGTGGATAATGCCCATTATGATCATCTACCCGGTGTTATGCGTGCTAAACTTCACCTTTCTGCAAAGCATTTACGAGTTTAATACCTATACCCGCCCGCTGGAGGCGCTCATCATCATCATGTTCAGCGGCATATACCTGGCCGGGCAGCACCCCGGCGATAAAGACGGCCCCGGCCATAACCCGGGCCGATGGGTAGCCGGCGGTTTTTTAATGTACTTCTTCAGTTCGCTGTTCCAGTTTATCTTCTCAAACGTGATCAGCAAAAGCGCGCCGAAGAACATTAAGTTAATTATATGGGATATACATGATACCTTTGTACTGATCATGTACCTGTTGTTTTTTGTAGCGATACGCTATGGGCGAGATAAAAGATAATATAGTAGCACTGGTTATTATGGCCATGATGGGTTCGTTTACCATTGTGGTTTGCTTTTTGGTGGTCATTTACCGGAAGCAGTTAGATGCGCTGCGCCAAAAAAATGCCAACGAAGCCAAAAGCCTTTTCCTGGCCACCATGAGCCATGAGATCCGTACGCCGCTTAACGGTGTGCTGGGCATGGCCAGCCTGTTGCGCGAAACCGAACTTAACCCCGAACAACTGGAATACACACAGGCCATCGTTCACAGTGGCGAGGCCCTGTTATGTGTGATAAACGATATCCTCGACTTCTCTAAGATCGAATCGGGCAAGATGGATATGGACCCGCACGTGTTTAACCTGCGCGGCTGTGTAGAGGATGTGCTGGAGATGTTTGCCGGCCATGCGGGTCAAAAAAATCTCGACCTGCTGTACCAGATAGATCCCCGCATACCCGCCCAGGTAATTGCCGACGGGTTGCGCCTAAGGCAGGTGCTCATCAACCTGGTGAGCAACGCCATGAAGTTCACTTTCAAGGGCGAGATCTTTATCGATATTAAACTCATCAGCCGTAACGAGGGCAATAATATCACCATCGGCTTCGAGGTGATCGACACCGGCATCGGCATCCCGGCCGATAAGCTGAGCAACCTGTTCCAGGCATTTTCGCAGGCCGATAGTACTACTTCCCGCAATTATGGCGGCACTGGTCTGGGCCTGGTCATCTGCCAGCGATTGGTTGGCCTAATGGGCGGCGAGATCGGCGTA
This sequence comes from Mucilaginibacter mali, assembly GCF_013283875.1. Taxonomy (NCBI): domain Bacteria; kingdom Pseudomonadati; phylum Bacteroidota; class Sphingobacteriia; order Sphingobacteriales; family Sphingobacteriaceae; genus Mucilaginibacter; species Mucilaginibacter mali. The sequence goes on along the minus strand of NZ_CP054139.1, from coordinate 1,869,090 downwards.
TCCAGCAAACCGGGCGAGGGCTCTACTTTCAGGTTCGACATGCTGTGTGAGGTAAATGCCGACCATAAAACGCCTGCCGATACGTTGGGTATACTGGATGTGGAAGATAAAAAGATACTGGTGGTTGATGATAACCAGATCAACCGGCACCTGCTGCAACAACAACTAAAACAATGGGGCCTGAAGCCGGTCATCACCGCCTCGGCAGAAGAAGCCCTGCACGCTTTAAGCACAACCGATATAGACGCCGTGATTACCGATATGCGCATGCCGGTAATGGATGGCGTGCAGCTTACCCAAGCCATCAGGGAAAGCCACCCGCATTTGCCGGTGATTTTACTGAGCAGCATTGGCGACGACACCAAGAAGAAATACCCGGGCCTGTTTAGCGATGTGCTGGCCAAGCCTGTGAAGCAGCAGCACCTAAACCGCGCTATACTGGCCATGCTGCAACAACAGCAGGAAGAATTGGGCAAGCGCGCGCAGGGACTGTTGAACAACAATTTCGCCGCCGGGCACCCGCTGGATATTTTGGTGGCCGAAGATATGGAGACCGATCAGCAGCTGATCATGACCATCCTTAACAAGCTGGGCTACTCGCCAACCCTTGCCGCCAACGGCACCGAGGTGATCCAGCGATCGGGCCAGCATTATTACGACCTGATACTGATGGACATCCAGATGCCCGAAGTGGACGGCCTGGAAGCTACCCGCTTTATCCGGAAAAACCACAGCAAGCAACCTTATATCATAGCCACCACCGCCGCTGCCATGGTAGACGACCGCGAAGCCTGCTACACCGCCGGCGTGGATAATTACCTGGCCAAACCCATGAAACCCGAGGCCCTGATGGCTATGCTGCAGGATATGCCCGCGCATCAGCAAAACGAGCCGGTTTAATTTCCTCAACCTGTCATCGTGAGTTTTCTAATACTGGCTGGCCGAAGTTTGAAACTTTCGCGATGGTTACCACATGTTATGCTGCGCTAAACCTGCGATAGAGGGGCGCCGGAGCGGAGTAAAAAATTGCATGCATAACCTTTCTCCCATTTATTGCGTATAATTGTTTCCAGCCTTAACTATTATTCACAATGAAAAAACCTTTTTCCTTATCCTCACTGTTTTCAATTCAAATTTGTTTTTCCTTAGTTCTCTTTTTGATCTGCATTAATTCATGTAAAAAAGACCTGAAGCCTACTGCCGAAATTACGTATAGTAAAGTTACAGGCGTGGATAAGCTTGCAGACGCGGACAAGGTCAGTTCGGCAGATATTACCACATGGATAACTAATGTACCCGGCGGGTTACCTTACAAAATTGACTGGAGTACTGCTAAGCAATCAGTTATCAATAAAAAGCATGTGATAAAAGTGCCGCTTAAAGACAATGCCGCCCTGTTTTTTACCAGGGAAGAGGGGAAACTATTAGTGTTTGCTTATAAATGGCTGGATGCCAAACCCGGTGCAAAAAGATTTACTGGCAAAATAGCATCATTCAGCTTCCAGGACTACACGATAAGAACAATGTTTTACGAGAACGGAAGCGTTACAAACGCCTATCAGCAAAGTGTTAGTACATCTTCAACAAAAAGCGCGTTGAGTACACAAAGCGAAAAATTGAAGAATAACAATATACTGGCAGATATTGGCGAAGCAATATCCAAGGCCTGGTGCTTTATAACAGGTGGCAGTTGGGGATATACAGACAGCGGCTACGGATATGTAGGTGGTTGCGTATACGATGATTATGAAGGATTGGACGAAGTGAGCAATGGTGCCTGGACCGATTACTGGACATTTTCGGGCAGTGGCATACCGGGGGTAGTTATTGGCGGCATAACCGGCGGTGGTGGTGGCGGCGCGCCGTGGGTATCTGTTTACGTACCCGATGCGCAAGACCCTGATTGCCCGCCCGACCTAAACCCAGCGAGCAATCATTTAGTGATTAACCATGTGCCACCGCCCGATGGCTGCCCTACACCTTCGGGGCATTGGGAACCCGTACAGGTTGTATTGCCGGAGGAGGCTGTTGCCTCTATTATAACACGGGATACATCCATCACCAATATACCACGGCTCGATTCGATATTTAAAAAGCTGATCAACAATAATCAGGTATTTGATAGTTTAAGCCGGGCTTATAAAAATTCGTTGAATTATAATCTTAGGTATAAGGTCTCGGACACACTTGCCACCAACGAATTGGGACACACCCGTTTTGATGGAGGCTCCACAAGTACAAATGCGCCATTAAACGGAACAGCTACTGTTTCACTAAACAGGAATTTTATTCGTACAGATATCAATACTGCTTATATTAATATTGTGCGAACCATTTTGCACGAAACCTGGCATGCCGAGTTGGATTATTTACTAAAAACCATTTACAATCAGCAAAATATTACAATCATACAGCAACGTTATAATATAACAAATATTCACGATCTTACAATTCATCAGCTTATTGATCTTTTAGCCGTCGATCAAAATAATCAGGTAAATTTGGGAGGAACACTTATTACAGCAAATACCAATTGGAGTCAACTTGAGCAACATAATTACATGGTAAAAAATATCGACGTTTTAGCTAAAGGTATTAACCTGTTTTTAATTAGCACGCAATCTCCTTTGGCTAACAATAGGGAATTTATATACGCTGAGGCTTTAAGTACGTTAATGGCATATTCGACTTATTTTCAAGTCTCGGCTAATCAAAACTCTTTTTTACAGTATTTTCCTGGGTATACACAAGGAGGAGCCATAACATTAACGCAATACATAAATTCTGTATATAGTAATAACATAGCTAATTTGGGACCACTACGATGAGAATAATAATCTTTATTTTGTCAGTTATAACGGGAATCAGCTGCTCTGTAAGTAAAAAAGTTCAAGAGTCCGGCTATTATATTTATGTTAAACCCGGCGATACTTTATTCCATAAAACGGTTTTTAAAAACGGGGTATCTATTACATACACCTGTAAATGCTATGCTACAGGTCATAACCTTGAATTTACAGGTGCCGATGCCGATACAATAGATACTTATAGTAAAAAGAACTTGCCCACCAAAACATATTCTATGACAGAGTTCGCTAAAATTGCAGATAAATTCAGAGCCGATTTTAAAAACAGGGATCTTTGGAATACTAAAATTTATATTATAGAAGGCAAACAAAAAGCTTTTTCATATTATAGGGTACATTTTTATCCTATTGAGGGAATAGAATAGTTTTTTTATATAATCATATTTAGTGTTACCCTCCGCTTGCGCGTCGGATGGTATTTATATATGCTGTATATCTTGTTTGGTCTAATAATGTTAACAATACAGGAGCATTACGATGAAAGCAGCAATTATATTTATACTTATAATTATCGTTAGTCATGATAAAATTAAGACAACTGATAATAACATATATTTTATCTACACAAAAGCTAATGACAAGTTATTAGCCAAAAAGAATTTCCCGCATGCGGTGGCAATTAGTTATGTCTGTCATTGCTATGCGCGAAAGAATAATCTTGACTTTCATTATTCTGATACAAGTAAAATTTACTATCGGGATACATTGCCTAAAAAATATTATTCCATGAGCTCGTTTGCAGACATAGCCAATAAACTACGATCTGAATTTTAAAACAGTCTGCTTTGGCATGGCAAAATTTATATAATAGAAGATGGAGAAAAACACAATTATAAATACTATCGGGTACAGTTTTTCCCCGAGGAAAATGATGATTAAAGTTGGCATTGGCTAATTATGAGTAATGTATTGTTAATTCTTTACCTTATGGCAGCAAACATTCAAAGGCCAACACCTCCGGTTGTTTTGTATTACATACATGTGCAGCCACATGATAAATTATTCCGTAAAGAAGGTGGCGAAAAATATACATCGATAGATTATTTATGTGAATGCCATGCAAACAAAAAAAACATGCATTTCAATTTTGTTAATACTGATGAAAACTACCTAAGAGACACCCTACCAACAAAGGTTTATACTATGATGGAGTTTGCAAAAGTTGCCAACAAGGTTTGGTCTCAGTTTAAAGAACGGGAGTTATATTTTGCCAACATCTATATTATAGAAGATACCAAAGAACACCGCTATCACTATTATAAAGTTAAGTTTTACCCAGACCCACATGAAGAATAATGAAAAAGCGTTTTTTTACTTTATCGCTTTTGATGATGACTTTGCTTGTATATCCAACAATCGCACGTGATACACCGACCTCACCCGCGTTAGGGATGGAAGCGGATACCGGCCCGTGGCTAAGGCCTGTAGGCGTATGAGCGTACAGCCCGGGCCGGAGGCAACGCCATTTTGGTCATTAGCCATTGGCTGCGCTGTCATTAACCCATTGCGCCGCTTAATCTCTAATCTCCAACCTATTATCACTATCCTTCCACCAACTGGTCAAAGTTTATTGTTCATTGTCGTTCACCATATCGTTGGTGGGCAATATTATTACAAACTCATCGCTTTGATGGCTTCATCCAACTCTGCTTCCTGCATGCCTGCCTTTACCAGCGGGTGATAAAGTGATCGGATAAGGTATTTATCGAAGGGTTTGAAGCCGTTATAAGGCAGCCAGCTAAATTCGGGGTTAAAAATACTATGCCCATTTTCGCGCGCGTATCCCAGCTTGCCAAAAAAACCAAGCCCGGCCATCAACTGGTATTTCAGCTGGGGCCATACCATTTCCGTTCTCACAATGTTGGCGCCGTTTATCAGCCGGTCGGTATTTATCAGCTGCACCATGTTCTTAAAACCATCTTCGGCATAAGTAAAATACCCCGATCTGTCCATATCCCGGTTAAAGTAATCCATGGCTTCGATACTGATCTGGTCTTTAAAATCCGGCAGCTTGCCAATTAAAATGCTCAGGTTAACAGCGCTGTCGGCAGCAGCTTCCTCCATCAAAAAATCGGCCGACGCCGTCATCTGGCTAAACAAACCCTTCAGGTTGGCGGCTATTGCTTTATCATAGCTTTTGCTGCCAGTGCTGCCATATACTTTGTACCGGATGGGGCGCTGCCATCGTTTAACCACCATTGTGTTGTTAATAGGGCTTAGCGGCGTTAATACCATTCGTTTAAATATCATGGCGTCTTTCTCAGCCGGCGTCAGTTTTTTACCGGCAGGTAGATAGTCGGCATAGGTGGCGTTCTCATCGGCCGGGCCCTGTGCTTTTGCTATCTGTTCTGCAGGCTTCCTGTCGCGTTCAGCTGCAGGCTGATACTCGAACGGCAGCAGGTCGCCCATGCGCTGCGTGCTAATTGAGCCTGCCCATATCAGGCCTTCGCCAAAATAGCCGTCCCTGTCAATAAATGTAAAGTTACTGCGCTGCGTGAGGGGATTATCCTGGTGCATATTGTCGGTATTAACCACGTAAATACGTCCCCTTAGGTGCACATATTTTTGCCCCAGGCTATCCTGAACCGTGATCTCGGCGGCAGTAAGCTTGTCGTAAAAAGTTGTGTAGACCCTGAAATTGGTTTTATCAAGCGTATTGGCCCATAGCGCTCGTATAAACTGCATGCGCGAACCGTCGTAAGCATCCTCGCGATTTTGCTGTGTCTTTTTAAAGTTTTTATCGAAGGGCAAAACATTATCCTTAAAAATATAAGTGCCGAATATGGATACAGTCTCCGGGTTTTTCTCAAACTTATTAAGATAGTAAGAAACCGTGTAGCCCAGCTTTTGGTTCTCGATAATGATGGGCCGGTAGCAACTGGCGGTAAGTGTGCGCGTTTTTTTGTTGTAGTGCAGGTTAACGTCGTCGATATTGGTGATGACGCAACTGAGCGCATATTTCGATACGCCCAGGAACTCGCGTTTAAAGATGGCCACCTCGTCTTCGCGCTTCATCCCGTCTACGGTGATGGTAACCTCCTTCAGCATCTCCTGCTTGGGCTTTAAACGCACAACCAGCGGCTGCCCATCCCGGTAATACACCGTGCTTGAGTAATAACCCACGCAGCTTACCACAATAGGGATCTGCGCCGAACGCGCCGCAAGTTCAAACTGGCCGTGGGCGTCGGTCATGGTGCCGCCGTTCATCGATCCGCTGTAGTAAACAACGGCATTGGCAACCGTGGTATCACCCGCGCCACGGTACACACGGCCCGTTACCGATTGTCCGTACAGACAAGTGGCGGCTAACAAAAACAGGCAGACGGCGAGAAGTTTTTTCATGGCGACAGGTTAAGCAGGTAAAAGGTTCAGACTAATTTAAGAAAAAAACAACAGGTAAGCGAACGGCCTTACCCGGCCATAATTATTTGCAGATCAGGACGGTTTTTCGTATATTGTGATGAAGCTCCGGTTTTTTTCCATTAAGCATTCCACCGCCCATTTTACCTCATAAATTGTACGATCATATTTTTAACATTTGCTGATCTCACATCAAATCAGAGCGTTTTTTATAGATGAAAACATATCGAAATACATCGTATCAAATTTGACCCACAAGTTCATTGACATTAAAAACAAGCAATTAAGCAAGATTTCGCCTGGATCTAAATCTTCAAAACCAATTAGATAGCAGTTGAAACAGGCAGATATTAAAAGGTCTTAAAAAAATAACAAAACGAGTAAATAATGATAAGATTCTACAATGGGCGATCAAACCGCTTTGTAACTTCTTAAATACATCGTGCATACGGTCAACAAATTGCATCGGTCATTTGGCGCAAATGCATAAATTGGTCATATTAACTGATCAAACAAAACTAAACAACCGTATATATGACCTGTAAAAACCTTTGCACATTGTGCACGGCTTTACTGCTGGGCACCGCTACGCTAAAAGCGCAGACCATCCCATCGCCCAAAGAGCATTTTGGCTTTAACATTGGCGATGATTACCAACTGGCCAACTATACCCAAACCGAAGCTTATTTTAAAAAACTGGCGGCATCGCCAAGGGCTAAGTTTGTAGATATCGGCCTCACCGAGGAAGGTCGCCACCAGCTAATGCTGATCGTGTCGTCGCCCGAGAATATGAAAAAGCTGGATCAGTATAAGGATATCTCGCAAAAACTGGCCCGCGCCGAAAACCTGACCGACGACCAGGCCCGCAAGCTGGCCGAGCAGGGTAAAGCCGTAGTTTGGATAGACGGCGGCCTGCACGCCAGCGAGGTAGTTGGCGCGCACCAACTGATACAAACCGCCTACAGCCTGGTTACCCGCACCGACGAGGAGACCATGCGTATATTGGATAAGGACATCATCCTGTTCGTCCACGCCAATCCAGACGGACAAGAACTGGTATCTAACTGGTACATGAAGGATGCCGATGTGAAGAAGCGCAATACCAACGTACCCCGCCTGTGGGAAAAATACATCGGCCACGATAATAACCGCGACTTTTATATGATGAATATGAAGGAAACGCAAAACATTACCCGCCAGCAATACCTGGAGTGGTTGCCGCAGATCGTATACAACCATCACCAAACCGGTCCGGCCGGTACGGTGCTTTCAGGCCCGCCATACCGCGATCCGTTCAACTATGTGTTCGACCCGCTGATGGTAACCAGTTTGGACGCCGTTGGTGCCGCCATGGTAAGCCGCCTAAACCAGGAAGGCAAACCAGGCTATACCGAACGCCAGGGTTCAGAATACTCTACCTGGTGGAATGGTGGTTTACGTACGGCTACTTATTTCCACAACATGGTGGGTTTGCTTACCGAGATCATCGGCAGCCCTACCCCGTCAAGCGTACCGCTGGTACCAGACCGTTTGATACCAAGCGGCGCGACACCTTTCCCGGTTACGCCCCAGGTATGGCACTTTAAACAGTCGATAGATTATTCGGTATCGCTTAACTACGCGGTGCTAAACTACGCCGCCCGCAATGCCGATGAAATGCTGTTCAACAGCTACCGCATGGGGAAAAACTCGATAGAGCGCGGCAGCAAGGATTACTGGACGCTATCGCCGAAACGTATTGAGCAAATTAACGCGGCGGCCCGTGGCGGCGATACTTCAACCGCGCAACGCGGTGGTCGTGGTGGTGCCAGTGGCGCGGTTACTTTGGGTGGCGGTGGCGGTTTCGGTCGCGGCATGTCGATGAAGTATTATGATACCGTATTGAAAAACCCGGCCCTTCGTGATCCGCGTGGTTACATCATTCCGGCCGACCAGGCCGATTTTGCTACAGCCGTAAGGTTCATCAATACCTGTATCCGCAGCGGCTTGATCGTTGAAAAGGCGACTGCCGCATTCACCGTTGGCGGTAAAAGCTATCCGGCAGGTTCGTTTGTTATGAAAACCGCGCAGGCGTTCCGGCCGGAGGTATTAGACCGCTTTGAACCACAAGATCACCCGAATGATTTCCAATACCCGGGGGGCCCTCCTATCCGTCCGTATGATATGACCGGCTGGACATTATCGTACCAAATGGGCGTGAAGTTCGACCGCATCCTGGATGATTTTAATGGCCCTTTCAAACGCATCCCTTACGGCGAATTGCAGCCAATGCCATCGGTAGCCGCACCGGCAATAGCTAAAGGTTATACCATCAGCGCAAAAGCCAACAACTCGTTCATCGCCATGAATGATCTGCTAAGTGCCGGCGCGCAGGTGTTCCGCACTACCGATGGTGGTGATTTCTATGTACCGTATTCGGTTAAAGCTAAAGCTGTGTTGGATAAAGATGCCGCCGACTGGGGCGTAAAAGCAACCGCATCGGCCAAGCCTAAAACTGCTGCGCCGGTTGCTGCTGCCCGTATTGCCCTTTGGGATAACTACGGCGGTTCGATGGCATCGGGCTGGACACGCTGGATGTTTGAGCAATATCACTATCCATTTAAACTGGTTTACCCGCAGGAGTTTGATGCCGGCGACCTGAAAAGCAAATATGATGTAATTGTATTTGTTGGCGGCGCTATCCCTGCTGTTGCCCGTGCAGGCGGTCGCGGTGGTTTTGGTGGCGGCGGAGGTGGTTTCGGGCAGGATAACGTTCCGGACGAATTTAAAACCTGGACCGGCCGTATCACGCCCGATAAGACCATCCCTCAACTAAAAGCATTTTTAGAGGCCGGCGGTACTATTGTAACCATTGGCAGCAGCGCTAATTTAGCCTACCAGTTGAACCTGCCGGTGAAGAACGCTATAGTTGACGATAAAGGTAACCCCTTATCTGGCGATAAATACTATATCCCGGGTTCGGTATTGCGTGTAGCGGTTGACAACACCCAGCCTGCAACATGGGGTATGGAAAAAGAAGCCGACGTATTGTTTGATAACAGCCCTGCCTTTAAACTGGACGCCGATGCTGCATCAAAAGGCATTAAACCGCTGATGTGGTTCCCTAACGATAAACCACTGCGCAGCGGCTGGGCTTTCGGCCAGAAATATTTGAAGGATGATGTTACCGCTTTCTCGGCACAGGTGGGTAAAGGCAACCTGTATGTATTCGGGCCGGAGATCAACTTCAGGGCGCAATCGCATGGTACGTTTAAGTTGTTATTTAACGAGTTGTATACAACTGTACCGGCTAAGTGATGATTTAACCACAATGATCACAAAGTGATTTTCAATTGAAGTTTCTTCCATAAAAAGAACCACGAAGGCTTAGTGATCTTTGTGGTTCTTTTTTGTGTACTTTGTGGTTAAATCACAAACTATTCAAAATACCGCATAGAATACCTGTCGCGCTGGAATTTTCTTAATTAATGCTGTGCCTTAGATTTACTATCTTTTAAACTTAATAAATCTGCTAATACCGCAAACAAACAATCTTGCCATCCATAGTCGTACCGATCAGTTCATGATCATTAATAAAACTCAGGGGATTTACCAGGCAGTTAGAGATCTTATAAGCCCAGACTAAAGCGCCATCACCACGGCGGAAAGCATAGATTAGTCCCGAATTAGATAGCGCGAATACCAAACCGCCGTTTTCCTTTAATACCGATGGCGATATATCGTAACCCATATTGCGCTTGCCTTGCCATTTTACCATCATGCTATCGGCTTTTGCATCCATACCCAGCACATCGCCGTCCATGGTTTTTACGTATACCAGGCTGCTGTCGGCCGATAGGCCCATGGCTTCACGAACTTTGATCTTCGGGTCGAGTTTGCGCCAGATCACTTTGCCTGTTGTGGCATCGAAGCAGGTCATGGCGCGGTCGGGCGCAACAATAAAGAGTCGGTTAGCCGTTGCCACTGGTTCGCAGGAAGCTGGCGAATACATGCGGTTGATGGAGCCATCGGTCCAATTCCACTTCAACGCGCCTGATTTTTGATCGAGCGCATAGAAATGGTTACCCCAACTGCCGAAGCAAACCATGCCATTATATAACAGTGGCTTAGTTTCTACAAAGCCCTGCACCTGGTCGAAATCCCAGTTTAGTTTACCCGATGCAAGATCGTAGCATCGAAAATGCCCGTCCGAGCCGCCGCAGAAAACACGGTCGCCTTTAATTACCGGCGATGCGACCACTGGCTTACCTGATTTGGCTTTCCATTTGATCTTCCCGGTATTCCTATCCAGGCAATACAGGTAATCATCGCTACAGGCAACAGCTATATAATTGCCCGAAGCAGCTGGCGTGCTGTAGATCTTCCCTCCGGCTTTAACTGCCCATTTGGGTTTCCCGTTAGCAATATCGTAAGCTTTTATCCAACCTGCGGTATTGGTAACCATGACGAGGTTACCGGCTATTGTAGTCCCCGCGCCGATATCGCTGTTGTCCTGTATCGTCCAAGCGGTTTTTACATTGTTAAAGTGCTGATTTATCGTGTAGCCGGGTCTTGGATATTTATCGTTAAGGTAATTATGCCGGTATAGCCGCGCTTTCGCCCATATGGGTTTTGTTGCTATGCCCGGTGTACGTTCGGTATAGTAAACCGAATCGTTACCAATGGTTACGATATTATAACCACCCACCGGGTCTTTAGCCCGCAGGTTAGACCGGCCCATAATGCCCGGGATGCCTTCAAAATCCAGTTTGTGGTTATTATGCCCGTGGCCGCAAATGATGAGCTGGGTGTTATGGGTCTTCAGGCGGTCGATCACCTCGTACCAATTGTTCAAGGCCGAATCGATGGGGTAATGATTGACGAAAACGACCGGCATATCCTTCGGCGTAGCTTTCAGCACCGAATCCAGCCAAACCAAATTTTCACGCGGTACCTGTCCCGGGCTCATGCGCATATTCGGCCCGCAATTAGTGCCAATGAACAGGTAACCATGATTTTTGAACGCGAACGTCTCGGCTCCGAACACTTTTTTGAAGCTGTTACCCCCGCTCTCCGACCAGTTCATATCATGGTTACCCGGAACAATATACCAGGGCTTGTGGAGGCTATCCAATATCGACTTTGCTATCTTCAATTCTTCGTCGGCACCAAACTCTGTGATATCGCCGGAGATGATGACGAATTGCAGATCGGGATTGACGTTGATATCGCGCACGGTGCGTTGCAAATCTTCAACGGGTGTTTGGCTCGTGAGGTTGATGTGCGTGTCTGATATATGAGCGAACTGCCATGGTTTGGTTTGGGCATTCGCGTATGTTAAGGTGCATAGTAGCAGGTATATCAGGATGGTGTTTTTCATAAGATACGGGGGATAGATATTCAAAAGTAGGGTTTAAAGCGCTTAGAGACTTACGAAGTTTTTAAAAACTTCGTAAGTCTGGTTTATTCAGCACTACCGTTCAACCTAAACCTGATAGCAACGGAAAACCCGGAGTGTAGCGCAGCGGAACGAGGATTTGGAGTGGATAGCAGGGCTACCGGCTGCCATGGAATGCTGAACGTACATTTACAAATTGTCTGAACCACTGATTTATGTTGATCATTTTGATTTCGTGATGTCCTCCCAACCCGTCATGTTGAGCGATAGCGAAACATCCCAAATTAGCAGAACGGTCATACAATACACATCTATTACCCGGGGATGTTTCGCTATCGCTCAACATGACGTAGATAGGGGAAATACTTCGCAATGACGTGACGGTTTTTGTAACAAACCCCTTACCCAGCATCTGCCAAAAGCCATTTTTAAAGAATTTTATTTGGTTTGATGTATTATTTTAAGAAAAATAAAAATTATCTATTGACAAACAGATTTCTTACCGTATATTTACCATCGTAAACAATAACAATGAACGCACACAAAGCATTTTATTTTGGTTTCTACTTTTACTTTAGCGGTAAGAGCCGGGACTGATATGCTTAACAAAAGACATAAACAAGATCAGAAAGTCCCGGCCTAAAAGCCGGGACTTTCTGCATTTAACACACATATGAAACCGAAAAAACCAAGAGTTGCCATACAGGGGATCCGGGCCTCGTTTCACGAGGAAGCAGCGTTCCGCTATTTTGGCGAGGACATTGAGACCGTGGAGTGCAACTCGTTTAAGCAAACGTTTGAGGCGCTGAAGAACGGTGATGCCGATTACGTGGTAATGGCGATTGAAAACAGCATTGCCGGCAGCATTTTGCCAAACTACTCGTTGTTGTTAAGCTACAGCTTCCCGGTGGTTGGCGAAGTTTACCTGCCTATCCAGCTGCACCTGATGGCCTTGCCGGGGGTTAAGTTCGAGCAGATCAAGTACGTAACCTCGCACCCGATCGCTATCCGCCAGTGTGTTGATTTTTTTGATGAGTATCCACATTTAAAGATCGTTGAAAGCAACGATACCGCCGCCTGCGCCAAACGCATCCGCGATGAAAAGCTGACAGACACCGTAGCCATTGCCAATACACTGGCCGCCAAACTGTACGAGTTGGATGTACTGGAACGGCGTATCGAATCGAACAAGAAGAATTTCACCCGCTTCCTGATCCTGACCACGCACGAGAATGCGAAGACGGATAAACCTAACAAAGCGTCGCTTTGCTTCCAGGTAAGTAACGAAGTAGGCGCATTAGCCAAGGTGCTGAACATTTTTGCCGACCAGGGCATAAACATGAGCAAGATACAGAGTATGCCCGTGCTGGGGAAACCTGCCGAGTACAACTTTTATGTGGATGTGGAGTGGGAAGAAAGCCGCAAATACGACCTTACCATTAAGCAGATACTGAAATACACCCATAATTTTAATATCCTGGGCGAGTATCAGCGGCATGTGGAAGAAGGGTTGACTGATAAGTTGCCCGTTAAAAAAGACAAATCGAAAAGAGCATATATCGAAGTAAAAAAATTAGTTAAGTAAATAAGAAACCCTCAAAATAAATAACACAAAACGATGAAACTGAATTTAAACATACAGCCGCTTAATACCTGGATAAACACGGGCAAGCAACCACTTTTAATTGCCGGCCCCTGCAGCGCCGAAACGGAAGACCAGTTAGTGGCCACCGCGCATTTGTTGGCTAAAACCGGTAAAGTTACCGCGCTACGCGCCGGTATCTGGAAACCACGCACCCGCCCGGGCGAGTTTGAGGGCATTGGCAGCATCGGCCTGAAATGGCTGGATCGCGCCAAGCAGGAGACCGGTTTACCTACCGCCATTGAAGTAGCTACCGGTAAACACGTTGAAGAAGCGCTGAAAGCCGGTGTAGATATCCTTTGGGTTGGCGCACGTTCAACGGTGAACCCTTTCACTGTACAGGAAATTGCCGACGCGTTGAAAGGTGTGGATATCCCGGTAATGGTGAAAAACCCGGTTAACCCTGATCTGTCATTATGGATCGGTGCATTGGAGCGCATTAACGGTGCCGGCATCACTAAACTGGCGGCTATTCACCGTGGTTTCTCATCGTTCGAGAAATCAGCTTTCCGTAACGAACCGATGTGGGATATGGCCATCGCGCTGAAAACTCAGGTACCTGATCTGCCGATCATTAACGACCCAAGCCACATTTGCGGTAACCGCGACCTGCTGCCATACGTAGCTCAAAAAGCGCTGGATTTGGATATGCAGGGCCTGATGATCGAATCGCACATCGATCCGTCGGTAGCATGGACTGATGCCAAGCAACAAGTTACGCCATCTGCCCTTGCTGAACTGATAGACCGCCTAACCCTGCGTAAGGCTGATGTTGGCAGCAAAGAACTGAGCAGCAAACTGGATGAACTGCGTAATCAGATAGACAAGATCGACGACAGCATCTTCCAAAAAATGGCCGAGCGCATGAAAGTTGTGGAGAAGATTGGCACTTACAAAAAAGACAACGGCGTTACCATTTTACAGGTTAACCGCTGGGACGAGATACTGCAAAAACGTACCGCTTACGCACGTGCGCTTAACCTGCATACCGATTTTGCTGAAAAACTGCTGGAACTGATGCACGCCGAATCTATCCGCAAGCAAACCGAGATCATGAGCGCAGGCCAGGCTGAAGGACAAGCGCAGGAAAAATTAACGCACGCGTAAAGAGCCTCATCCCAACCCCTCTCCAACAGAGAGGGGCTATAAAATTCTTTACCCTCTCCTCTGGAGAGGGCAGGGTGAGGCGTAAAATACTATAAATGAAACCTAACATCGTTATTTCTAAACCATCGCGTGTAAGTAAAGGCACCATCCAGCTTACCGGATCTAAGAGCGAATGCAACCGCGCGCTGGTTATCGAGGCATTAAGCAAAGGTAAAGTAAAGGTACAGAACGTATCAGACGCTGCCGACGCGGTGCTGCTTGCGGGGATCTTGCGCGGAGCGCAAGAGGTTCATAGTTCATTGATCATAGATCATAGTCCGAACGAAGATAGCTATGAACCATCAACCATGAACCATGAACTAAAAACCGTCAATATCGGCCCCGCCGGTACGGCTATGCGCTTCCTTACCGCCTATTTTACTTTGCAGGATGAGGAGGTGATCCTAACCGGCAGTGAACGCATGAAGCAGCGCCCTATTGGCGTGTTAGTTGACGCGCTGCGCGAACTGGGCGCCGATATCAGTTATGTAGAGAACGAGGGCTATCCCCCGCTTAAGATTACGGGGAATATACAGCAAAGCGCTGCCCGCATAGCCATAAAAGGAAATATCAGCAGCCAGTATATCACCGCGCTGCTGCTTATCGCCCCTAATCTGCCTCTGGGGCTGGGGCTGGAGATAATTGGCGACCTAACCTCGCGCCCATATGTAGAAATGACCCTCGCCATGCTTGAACAGGCTGGCATAAAGCATAACTGGACAGACAATGTGATCAGCATTGCCAAACAGGATTTCAGCGAGACCAGCATTTGGGTTGAACCTGACTGGAGCGCGGCCAGTTACTGGTATGCCATTGCGGCCCTGAGCGACGAAGCCGAGTTGTTTCTACCCGGACTAACCAGCTATAGCCTGCAGGGCGATAGCGTGATCACCGAGATCATGGCCAACTTTGGCATCACATCGCAATTTAAGGATGGAGGGGTGCTGTTGACCAAGGAACCGAAACCGATCATCCGTAAGGAATTTGACCTGAAGAAATGCCCCGACCTTGCACAGACCATAGTGGTGGTATGCGCAGCATTGGGTCATGAAGCTACCTTCACGGGATTGGAAACTTTAAAGATCAAAGAGACTGACCGTATTGCCGCCCTTCAAAACGAACTGGCTAAAATTGGCGTTAAACTGATAGAAAATAACGAAGCATATACACTTGACTGTAGCGGAAAATTTATCCCTGAAAAGGTGCTGTTCCACACTTACGAAGATCACCGTATGGCGATGGCCTTCGCACCGCTGGCGATATTGATACCCGAGGTAGAGTTTGAAGATGCTAACGTGGTAGAAAAATCATACCCGGCATTTTGGACTGACCTGGAAAAGGTGGGCTTTGTTAGCCCCCCGACCCCCTAAAGGGGGAGTTACCACGTCTCCTCTTTTGTCATTGCGAGGAGCGGTGAAGGCCCTGTGAAGTGGGGCGACGCGGCAATCTCGTAGCTTTGCTCTGCTAACTACGAGATTGCCGCGCTATCGCTCGCAATGACATAAATTATATAACTTAGTTACCTAAAATCGATGTAATCAAACCCCATCGGTGAAATCATAAAGATATATGGCTGGCAATTCATTCGGGCAATTATTCAGGATCACCACTTTTGGCGAATCACATGGCGAGGCGATCGGCGTTATCATCGATGGCTGCCCGGCACAACTGGAGGTTGACCTTGACTACATACAGGGCGAACTGGATAAACGTAAACCCGGACAAAGCAAGATCACCACCCAGCGCAAGGAGAGCGACACGGTAAAGATCCTGTCGGGTGTTTTTGAAGGGAAAACCACCGGCACCCCTATCGCTATGATCATCCCTAACGAAGATCAGCGATCTAAGGATTATAACCACAATACCAACGTGTTCCGCCCCTCGCATGCCGATTATACTTATCAAACCAAGTATGGCATCCGCGATCATCGTGGTGGCGGGCGTTCATCAGCCCGTGAAACAGCGGCCCGTGTTGCTGCCGGAGCGCTGGCCAAACTGTTGCTGAAAACACAGGGTATCGAGATCGTCGCCCATGTAAGCAGCGTAGGTAAAATAGATGCGCCAAACGTATTTATTAACGATGCCAATGAGTTTATCGCCGAAAGGGAAAAGAATATCGTACGCTGTGCGGATCCGGCCACTGCTGAAGAAATGATCGAATTTATAGATGGTGTACGCAAAAACGGCGATACCGTTGGCGGCAAGGTAAGCTGCTATATCAAAAACTGCCCGGTTGGTTTGGGTGAACCCGTATTTGATAAACTTCACGCCGAATTAGGTAAAGCCATGCTGAGCATCAACGCCGTACATGGTTTCGAGTTCGGTTCAGGTTTTTCGGGCAGCGAGATGCTGGGTAGCGAACATAACGACATATTTGTGAAGAATCACCTGGGCGATATCAGTACGCTTACCAACTTCTCGGGCGGGATACAGGGCGGGATCAGTAATGGTATGCCGATAGAGTTCCGCGTGGCCTTTAAGCCGGTGGCTACCATTATGCACAATCAGCAAACGGTTGACAGCGATGGCAACGCCGCCGAGATCAGTGGCAAAGGTCGCCATGATCCATGTGTAGTGCCTCGCGCTGTGCCTATTGTTGAAGCTATGGCCGCGCTGGTATTGGCCGATCATTGGTTGAGGGATAGGAATAGCAGATTGCCGGTATAGTCTGCATAAAAGCTTGTCATTGCGAGGAGCTTGCGGGTAAGAATTGTGCGATGGCGCGACGCGGCAATCTCGTAGCATGCAAATCAAACTACGAGATTGCCGCGCTATCGCTCGCAATGACAAGGTGATTAAAGCAAAGGAGGGCGTTTGATTTTATCGAACGCCCTCCTTTGCTTTGGTAAATGGGAGTACTAAGCCGAAATCGCATTAATAATATCATACTGGGTAATGATCTCTATCTTCCCCTGCCCATCTTCTACCAGCACTGCGATGTTATCTTTATTGATCATGGCCGAGATCCGGTCTATCGAAGTATTCAGATCAACAAATGGGAACGGCGCGGTAGAGATGGTGCTTACCGGCTGTGATTTCAGCGACGGGGTTTCCAGCAATGCTGTCAGGATATCACTTTCGGTTATCTTGCCTACTACCATACCTTTTTGGGTAACCGGTATCTGCGATATATTCAAAGATTTGATCGTATTTATCGCCTCCAGTACAGTCTTTTCACTGTCGATGGTTACGATATCCTGGGCTTCTTTTTTGCCGATGATATCGCGTGCGGTCAGCTTTTCATCTTTCAGGAAACCGCGGTCGCGCAGCCAGTCGTCGTTATACATTTTGCCCAGGTAGCGGGTACCGTGGTCAGGGAAGATCACTACTACCACATCCCCCTCCTTAAACCTATTCTTCATTTGCAGCAGGCCAGCGATGGCCGAGCCGGTCGAGTTGCCTGAGAAGATGCCTTCCTTACGGGCTATCTCGCGGGTCATCAGGGCGGCATCCTTGTCGGTCACCTTTTCAAAGTGATCTATCAGGTTAAAATCAACGTTTTGCGGCAGAAAGTCCTCACCTATGCCTTCAGTGATATATGGATAGATCTCGTTCTTATCAAACTCCCCTGTTTCCTTGTACTTTTTAAATACCGAACCGTAGGTATCGATACCCAGCACCTGTATGGCGGGGTTCTTTTCCTTGAGGTAGCGTGCTATACCACTAATGGTGCCGCCGGTGCCCACACCCGCTATCAGGTGGGTAACCTTGCCTTCGGTCTGCTCCCATATCTCGGGACCTGTGCTTTCATAATGCGCCTGCGAGTTCGACAGGTTATCGTACTGGTTAGGTTTCCACGAGTTAGGCACTTCCCTTTCCAGGCGCGATGACACAGAATAGTATGAACGTGCATCTTCGGGATCGACGTTTGTAGGGCAAACGATCACCTCGGCGCCAAAGGCACGCAGGGCGTCAAATTTTTCCTTCGATTGTTTATCGGTACTGGTGAAGATACACTTATAGCCTTTGATAACCGCCGCAATGGCCAGGCCCATACCTGTATTGCCCGATGTACCTTCGATGATCGTTCCGCCGGGTTTCAGCTTGCCGCTCTTCTCGGCATCTTCGATCATTTTAAGCGCCATGCGGTCTTTAATAGAGTTACCGGGATTGGTGGTCTCTATTTTGGCCAGCACAGTGGCGGGAATATCTTTAGCTATCTTGTTCAGCTTCACCATGGGCGTATTGCCAATGGTTTCCAGTATATTATTGTACCACATAATTTTCAAAATTAAAGCCCAATTTGGCGGGCTTCCGTTCCGGGTGCGAATGTCTAAATTTAATCTATAATTTTAGTAGATTATTTTCATTTTAGTTATTTAACCACAGAGGTCACAGAGGTTTTCACAGAGGACACGGAGATAAATTAGTTTTAAAATATGCCTCTGCGTTCTCTGTGTTTCTTTCTCTGTGACCTCTGTGGTTAATCCTAAGCTTAAAACTTCAGGTGCTTCACCGTCAAACCATTGTTGATCAATTGCTTTAACGACTCGATACCGATATGCAGGTGCGTTTCCACATATTGCTCGGTAACTTTCGAATCGCTTTCAGCTGTTTTAACGCCTTCAGGTATCATTGGCTGATCGGATACCAGCAGCAGCGCGCCGGTTGGTATCTTGTTGGCAAAGCCGGTAGTAAAAATGGTTGCTGTTTCCATATCCACCGCCATGGCACGCAGGGTTTTCAGGTATTTTTTAAACTCTTTATCGTGCTCCCAAACACGGCGGTTGGTGGTGTAGCAGGTACCGGTCCAGTAATCGCGGCCATAATCGCGTATGGTGGTCGATATTGCTTTTTGCAGTGCGAATGATGGTAGCGCGGGCACTTCGGCAGGCATGTAATCGTTTGATGTACCTTCGCCCCTGATGGCCGCTATCGGCAGTATCAGGTCTCCTACGGCATTCTTCCGCTTTAAGCCACCGCATTTACCCAAAAAGATAACCGCTTTGGGATGAATGGCCGTCAGCAGGTCCATTACGGTAGCCGCTACCGAACTGCCCATACCAAAGTTAATGATGGTAATACCATTGGCGGTTACGCTTTGCATCGGCTTATCTAAACCCATTATCGGCGCGTTATCATGCCATTCCGAAAACATGCTCAGGTATTTAGAAAAATTGGTAAGGATAATGTAATTACCAAATTCTTCCAGCGGCCGGCCGGTGTAGCGTGGCAGCCAGTTAGCTACAATGCTGTCCTTTGTTTTCAAACCCGCTTTAACCGGGGTCGATACTTCTTTCACTTTAGGCGCTTCGTTAGCGATAGCGGCCTTTTTTACGTTTTTTTCTTCGTTCATAATTTTTCTCTCCTTAACCCCCGCCTTTCGGGGGTTTTAATTATATGTTGTTTTTATTTGTTACAGTTTATCGCCCCGCACTTACAATTTGTCATCTCGAACGAACCAGCGTTGGGTGGTGCGCTGGCGTGAGGAGAGATCTTATACGCTATACTTATCGCGCGTATAAGATTTCTCTTTCGCCCCCACTTCGCTTGTCCACCCCAGCTCTATCGAAATGACATGAGGGTCTGCTTGCGGGGTACCGTCCCGAACCCAAAATACCGGATACAACAAACCCCGGCGTTTCACCAGGGTTTATTATGCTTGCATAGCAAATGTACGAATTTTATGTCGTATTAATATTATGCTACTTTT
The DNA here is from genome assembly GCF_013283875.1 of Mucilaginibacter mali. Classification (NCBI taxonomy): domain Bacteria; kingdom Pseudomonadati; phylum Bacteroidota; class Sphingobacteriia; order Sphingobacteriales; family Sphingobacteriaceae; genus Mucilaginibacter; species Mucilaginibacter mali. The sequence goes on along the minus strand of NZ_CP054139.1, from coordinate 1,849,045 downwards.
AATTTTTTAATATCCGATTTCTCAAACTTGTCTCGCGCATAGTCCAGATTAACTACCAGGCGCTTCACATCTTTCTTGCTCGGGAACTCGAACATGGCGTCGATCATGATCGCTTCGCAGATAGAACGCAGGCCGCGGGCGCCTAATTTAAACTCCATCGCCTTGTCAACAATAAAGTCAAGCACATCGTCTTCAAACTCCAGTTTAACTCCCTCGTATTCAAACAATTTCTTGTATTGCTTCAGCAGCGAGTTCTTCGGTTCGGTAAGGATATTGTGCAGGGCTTCCCTATCCAACGGATTCAGGTAAGTCAGCACCGGCAAACGACCGATGAGTTCAGGGATCAAGCCAAACGATTTCAGATCCTGCGGGGTGATGTACTTGTACAGGTTCTTCATATCCACCTCGCCGTTATCGTCGCGCTTCATTTTGTAGCCAACGGTTTGGGTACGCAGGCGGCTGGCTATCTTTTTGTCGATACCATCAAAGGCACCACCGCAAATAAACAGGATGTTGCTGGTATTTACCGATATCATCTTCTGATCGGGGTGTTTACGGCCTCCCTGGGGTGGTACGTTCACCATGGTACCTTCCAGTATCTTTAATAATGCTTGCTGAACACCCTCACCCGATACGTCGCGGGTGATGGAGGCATTATCGCTTTTACGGGCGATCTTATCAACCTCATCAATGTAAACAATACCCTTTTCGGCAGCGGTTACATCATAATCGGCGCTTTGCAGCAGGCGGGTCAGGATGCTTTCCACGTCTTCGCCTACGTAACCTGCTTCTGTAAGCACAGTAGCGTCGCAAATGCAGAAAGGCACATTCAATATCTTGGCGATGGTTTTAGCCAGCAGGGTTTTACCCGTTCCGGTTTCGCCTACCATTACTATGTTCGATTTTTCTATCTCCACATCATCCTTTTCCACACGTTGGTTAAGGCGCTTGTAGTGATTATAAACCGCAACCGAAAGTATCTTTTTAGCATCATCCTGGCCAATAACGTATTGATCAAGGTGCAGCTTAATTTCCGCGGGTTTTAATATGGATGGCGCAGATGGTGAAGACTTAACCTTACGTATCTTTAATTCTTCAGCCAATATTTCGTTAGCCTGGTTAACGCATTTATCGCAGATATGCGCATCTAACCCTGCTATCAGCATCAGAGAATCCTGCTTACCTGCACCGCAAAATGAGCACCTGATTTCCTTGCTGTTCTTAGTCATACTTATAGATTGGTTTACTCAAAATTATATAAATATTGCTGAATATACAATAAATAAGGGCAAATGGTTTCACTTACCCTTATTTAATATCCAATAAGCAATTATTTTTCGTTGTTAGAACGCAATATTTCATCAACCATACCAAATTCTTTAGCTTCTTCAGCTATCATCCAGTGGTCGCGGTCTGATGCGTCCCAAACTTTTTCGTACGGTGTACCGCTGTGTTTAGAGATGATCTCGTACAATTCCTTCTTCAGTTTAGCGATCTCGCGGGCGGTGATCTCGATATCTGAAGCCTGGCCTTGCGCGCCACCCATCGGCTGGTGGATCATCACCCTTGAGTGCGGCAAAGCGGCACGTTTACCATCGGCACCGGCACATAATAATACGGCAGCCATAGATGCGGCCATACCTGTACAAATAGTAGCTACATCGTTTGATATGAACTGCATGGTATCATAAATACCTAAGCCCGCATAAACCGAACCACCAGGCGAGTTAATGTAGATCTGGATATCGCGCTTGGCATCTGCCGATTGCAGGAACAGCAATTGGGCCTGGATAACGTTAGCAATGCCCTCGTAGATAGCATCGCCTAAAAAAATGATGCGGTCCATCATTAAACGAGAGAATACGTCTAACTGAGATATGTTCAGCTGGCGCTCTTCAATAATATAAGGCGTCATACCGGTAACTATGCCTTGTGGCGTGGTAGAGCGGTCGATACCTGATATATATCTATCTACAGTAAGGCTGTTAATGCGGTGGTGCTTTACCGCGTATTTTCTGAATTCGTCTTTATTGATATTGTCCATTTTGGAATTTGTTTTTTGGGTTTTGTATGCCCGGTAAATATAGTTTTTAGTTGAATACTTTATTAAGCATATGGTTTGCGCAAAGTAAAAATATTTGCAAATAAAAAAGCAACGCTGTGTACAACGTTGCTTTTTTTGGCTTTTTATAAGCTTAAAGCGAAAAGACCAAAGCAAAAAGCTTTTTGCCTTTTGCTTTCAGCTTTAGGCTAATTTTGCGAAATCGGCATTAGCTATCTCTTTTTTATCAAGTGTAATTACACTCTTAATATGATCGATCACTTTAGCGCCTTTCACTTCGTCGAAGATACGGTTAGCGTTCTCCTTGTTCTGTAAAAACTGAACAGTGTACTGGCCTAATTGCTCTTCGCCTAAGGGCTGCGGGCTGTACATGCGGAACTGTGCATCTAAACGTGCCTTAGCCGCCTGGAAAACATCCTCGTACTTAATTTCGATCTTGTTTTCGCTAATGATCTTGTTGCCTACTAAGGTCCATTTCAGGTTTTTAGCAAAATCGGCGTAGCCACCTTCCAATTCTTCTTCGCTGATCTTCTCGTTGGTAGCTTTTAACCAGCGTTTCAGGAACTCGTCGGGCAATTCAAAGTTGAATTTGTTAACCACGTAATTGTAAATGTCGTTCTGCAGTTTACGTTCTGAATCCTGCGCCATCATCATTTCAATTTCACCGGTAACTTTAGCTTTGAAATCCTCTTCGGTAGTTACTACGCCTTCACCAAATAATTTATCAAAGAACTCCTGGTTCAAATCGGCTTCTTCCAAACGGTTAACGTTTTTAACGGTCAGGCTAAAGTTCGATTTCAACGCTGCTGCAGTTTCCTCGTCAATACCTAATACAGCGGCAATGCGCGCTGCATCGTTATTGTAAGCTTTCTGCACATCCAGGGTTACATTATCACCTTTTTTCAGGCCTACCAACGATTTTTTCACTTTGGCGTCCTGAACCTGGTCTAAACGGATAGAACCTGTATGCTCAATTCCACCTTCAAAAACAGAACCATCCGGAGAAAGTTGTTTTAATTCGGCATAAAGCACGTCATCTTCTGCCGATACGTCAGGGTTTGACATTTTGCCATAGCTTTTACGCAGGTTTTTGGTGCGGTCGGCCAGGGTTTGGTCATCTACTTTTATCTCGTATTGGGTAACTTTATCTTTCGATGAAAGGTCGATAGCAAATTCCGGTGCCAGGCCAACTTCGTAGTTAAACTCAAAGTTATCGGCAAAATCCCAGTTGTATTCCTTTTCGTCATCCATCTTCGGCAGTGGCTGGCCTAATACTTCCAGTTGCTGCTCATTCAGGTAATTATTCAGCGTATCTGATAACAGGTTATTGATCTCGTCAACCAAAATGCTTTTGCCATACATACGTTTAATGTGTGCAGGCGGCACCATGCCCGGGCGAAAGCCAGGTATTTTTGCTTTTTTAGCTTGTTCCTTTATCGCTTTTTCAACACGTGGCTGGTAATCAGCAGGATCAAGGTTGATCTTTATAACTGCGTTCAGGCTGTCTTTTTTTTCCTGTGAGATGTTCATCTTTTTAAAACCGTCTTTATTTTTTTGATAACAGGCGCAGGGATAAAAAAATACCTTTGCACCATTAAATTAGGGCGCAAAGGTATAAATATTTTTTTAAAGAAATGTGCTTATTTATAAGCCAGAGTTGGGGCTAACGCTAAAAATCAAAAACTAAAATTACTACTCCCCGCCTCTGCGGCCACCAAAGCCGCTACCGCGTGTTTTGGCCTTTCCAGTATCGGTACCATCAGTACCCGCGCCTTTTATACCTTTCATATCGCTGTTAAAAGTTACTGTACAGGCCACAGGTTTACCATTTACCATGGCAGGAATAAATTTCACCACTTCAGGGTCAACATCAACAATTTTTTGGTTTACTACCTTTATACCATCGGCGCTTTTAATGGTAGCCATCCACGATTGCACTTCGCCCTTATCATCAAGCGTGAACACGTGTATCACCTTGTTGTTACCCACATCGGCATTGCTCGAAAAATCGGTACTGGCTACCAGCATACTCAAACCATTATAACCCCCAATTTTTACAGCCGCTTTTACCGAATCGCTGGGTTGTGTGTTTTCTACCTCGCAGCTAATGGCTTTGCTACCATGGTTTAAAACTACTTTATTGCTGGTGTAGTCGTACTGTTGCTCCAGCTCATCACCGTTATAAAAACTCCAAACACCTACCCTTTTTCCTTTATCGTAGTTTCCACTGGCTACCAGTTTCTTCTCGGTATAAAGGTGGTACGATCCCTGGCGCACCTTTTTGTCGGATTTGAGCACCATAAATTGCTCATCGAACTTACCAACGCTGTTGCTTTTTTTTACTGTATCCTGCGCATAGGCGCCAACAGCAAAGCAGCAAAATAATGCAAGTAATAGTTTTTTCATTTCAATAATATTTGATCAGTTAATAGTTAATATAAATCTATAAAATATTGAATATGATATCCAAACAAAACTGCACGCCTGCCTAAATTCGTGGTTTTATAACTTATTTGTTACTAAACTTCACCACCGTGTTATCAACCGGCTTCACCGTTTTTAAATACGCGTAAATAGCCTCCAGGTCGGTCTTCTTCATTTTGCCATACATCAACCATGGCATCACGGTTTGAAATTCGCCAGGTTTAACCGAAGTTGGCTTATAACCACTATCGGCATACATGGTAAAACGGGCCAAAAATTGCGCCTTGGTCCATGCGCCTATTCCTGTTTTGGTGTCGGCTGTAATGTTGGCACTTTTTACTACTCCCCCGTTCAGCGTAAACGGACGGCCACCGGCAAAGGCCATTCCCGGCAATTGCGTACCATGTTCTTCCTGTGTATGGCAATCTTGGCAGACGGCGGATTGCACTAAATACTGCCCATATTTCAAAGTATCACTTTCGGGCGGGCGGGTGCCTAAATTTGCCTTTTGCGGCATAGTGTGCACCAGGATATTCAGCGGAAAATCCAATTTAGCTTTAGGATAACTGGTTTGCTGCGGTTTCAGGGTGCGGATATAGGCAATAATATCATACACATCTTCCCTATCCATTTTTGAGTACGATTGCCATGGCATTATCGGAAAAATAGCCGAACCATCCTTTTTAACACCCGTAGTAATGGCACGAAAGATCTCGCCATCGGTCCAATCCTTTAAATTGAATGGGGTGATATTTGGCACATAGATCTCGCCGGGCAGATCAACCGCGGCATCGAACTTCATCCCACCTATGCCTAATTTACTGGTATCTGACGGGCCTGTGAACTTGGTCCAGTCATGGTCCGAGTGGCAATCCATACATACAGTTACATGATTGGCCAGGTATTTACCATGAGCAATACGTTGCGGGGTATAATCTATTTTTATTGCTTCAGGTTTGCCTACATTAGGCAGGACCATGGTTACGTAGGTTACCATCGCCGTAACGGCTACTACAATAACGATCACCGTGACCGCTATCCATTTTTTAAACTTTTTCATTTTGGTAATAAGGTATTTGTATTAAAGCTGATAAGATGCCAGAACATCGCGTTCCGTTACAAACAATATTATTTTTTTAGATATATGGTTGATATTGTACGGCCCGCTTTAACCCCTGGCAGAGCATCTCACCGCGTTTTTGAGCCGTTTTAGAATTAACACATTAAATATAAGTGTAATATTATTATTTAATAACGATTAATTGACATTGTGCAGATGATATCATACGAACATTTTTGCCATACTTGCTGTTGTTACCTAACAGAAAAACACACCATGAGCACACCATTCAACAAAACGTTCACCATAGGCAAAGATCTTACCGTAAACCGCATGGGTTATGGCGCCATGCGCATTACCGGCAAAGGCATTTGGGGGCCTCCGGCCGATAAGGACGAAGCCATCCGCGTGTTAAAACGCAGCATCGATCTGGGTATTAATTTTATTGATACAGCCGATAGTTACGGCCCGCATATCTCGGAAGAATTAATTGCCGAAGCCCTGCACCCTTACCCAACCGACCTGGTAATTGGCACCAAAGGTGGCCTGCTGCGTACCGGCCCCGACCAATGGCCGGTAGATGCCAGCCCCAAACATTTACAGGAAGCGCTTGAAGGCAGCCTGAAGCGCCTGAAACTGGAACAAATAGACCTGTACCAGCTGCACCGCATCGACCCAAAAGTACCAGCCGAAGCATCGTTTGAATTTTTGAAAAAAGCGCAGGAACAAGGTAAAGTCAAGCACATTGGCCTGTCGGAAGTTAATGTGGCCGAAATAAAAAAAGCGCAGGAATTTTTTGATGTGGTATCGGTGCAAAATATGTACAGTGTTGATAACCGCAAATGGGAACAGGTACTAAAATATACCGAAGAACAAAATATCGCTTTCATCCCCTGGTTCCCGCTAAACGCCGGGAATGTTGCCGTGCAGGAAAAACTACAGCTGATAGCCCGCAAGCAAGGAGTTACCGTACACCAAATTGCCCTTACCTGGCTACTGCACCACTCCAATAATATCCTGCTTATACCGGGAACATCCAAAGTAAAACACCTGGAAGAAAACGTAAAAGCTGCCGATATTGAGTTGACGGATGAGGATATGGAGACCATGAATAAACTATCTGCAACATTGTAACAGACATATATTTTTTAAATGCCTGAGATTGACCGTTTAGGTCGGTTCTCAGGCTTTTTTATTGGGGCCTTATGTAATAATATTAGTGCATCTGGTGTAAAAAGCAACCATTTTAAAACAATTGCTGTACTATTGGCGTATAATATTTAATATAAACTTAAACCTTTTTAGTTTTTCGTAATCAAAAGGGAGACCAATACCCCAACCACTATGAGAAATTTTCTACTATTAACTACCGCGGCCGTTATTTTATTTGCATCGTGCAAAAAGGAAAATGCGGTTAAAACCACCAATATTACCAATGCCCAGGCCGCTACCATGGTTGGGGCCGCACTTTCGGTAAATGCCAATGGCTTTGCAAACATTAAAAATGATATTGCCCTTTATGCTAAAAATGTAACCAATGCCGGAAAAGGCTGCGGTGTGATCGATTCATTCGCGCTGGCCCGGCAAGAGGCATCAACATCTACCATCAATTACAACTATGCGCTGGGCTACTATTATATGGTTAATTGCAATAATAATATCCAGGATAACTTGTCGAGCACGGTTAAATACAATGGCAGCTTTGATGCAGCTAACTTAACAAGCGTTAACTCGGCAAATGCCACCTTTAACCTGGCCTCGCTTTCGGGCAGCGATGCTACTTATTCGCTCAACGGCAATTATCAAACTACGGGCACCTTTCAAACCGTAGATATTACCCAACTGGCCGGTAACAACAGCCTTAATATTGATATTGTCAACCTGGTGATCAATAAATCGTCCAGGGCTATCATAAGCGGCACGGGGAATGTTTCGGTATCCGGGACGGTGAAAAACAAAAATACATTTAGCTATAACGGCACCATAGTTTTTAAAGATGCTAATACGGCGCAATTAACTTTAGAGGGCAATAACTATAGCATAAATTTAACCACGGCCGATGTTACAGCAATGTAGAATAGCGCCTGATTAACCAATAGCAATAATATTAAATATTGATAGATCATCAAAAACAGCGATAATAATTTAATACAAATTAGCAAACTTTCAACACTGCTAATACGTATATAAAAATATTGTTAAATATTAATATTTATATTACCTTTATTTAACCTAATAAAATAACAACTATTAATTTAATCAGATGAAAAAGTTCAGAACCCCTGCGCTGGTGCTTCTATTGGCATTGGCTGCCTGTCAAAAATCAAACGATACCGTTTCCACTCCGGTAACCAATGCCGAAGTTGCCGATATGGTAGCCTCGTCGCTTTCCGCAAACTCCAGCGGGCTAATTATGTCGACAGCCGATATCACCGTTAACGCCCAGTCCGTGTTCGATCTGAACATTGGTTGTGGCAATACAAAAAATTTCACTGCCACGCATACCAGCCCGGCAAATGCCAATATTTCTTACAGTGATACTTTCAGCTACGGTTATACATTAAACTGTAATGCCAATAACCAACCCGATAATATTACTGGTACAGCATCAGAAAAAGGCACGTTTGACGGGCCGCGTTCTTCGGCAACAAATACAGGTACCGCTACATTCAGGGTTGCAGGCTTAACGCCGGCCGCCACAGTTTATGTTATTAATGGCGAATTTAAGCGCGTAGGCACTTTCGCATCGAAGGTTGAAAGTAAAAATACCAGCACCACAACCGTCACACTTGCAATTACCAACCTCACCATCAATAAATCTACCAAAGTAGTAACCTCAGGTTCGGCTACAGTAACGGTAAACGGCACTACCACAAAAAACGCGGCTATTAATTTTACAGGTAATGCCACTTTCACCGGCGACGGCAAAGCCACAATTACCCTTAACGGCACCGTATATATTGTTGACCTGCTAACCGGCGACTTTACAAAGAAATAACCATCCACCGATGTTAACTAAAACAGCCCGGCTATCTAAAGATAACCGGGCTGTTTGTTTAATTACTCCCCCTTTAGGGGGCCGGGGGGCTTACACCTGCGCCACCCTAAAAGGTTTAATATCCACTGTTTCCCAAACACCCTGGGTAATATAGGGTTCGGTTTGCTTCCAGGCTTGCAGTTCCTCTTCGCTTTCAAACTGCATGATCATTGTCGAGCCGATCATATTGCCCTCATCGTTCAGTATGGCGCCGCCTAAAATAAAGTTCCCGCGAAACTTCAGTTCGTGCGCGGCGTCAAAGTGATGCGGGCGCACATCCATACGGCGCTTCAGCGCGTCGGCATCGGTAAAATCGTAAGCGGTTATAATATATTGGTTCATGGTTAATTGGTTTTAATGATGTTTAAAGAACAAGTGTAAACAATAATTCGTTTTATTTTTTAAATAAAAAACACTTAATAAGTGTATTTTTTACAATATTTGTTTTTTACACCAAGTATAATGTCAAACATCACTGAGAAGCTGCACGCTGAGTACCAAAAATTGTATAATAAACCGGCAGAAAATGCCTTTTTTTCGCCGGGCAGGGTCAACCTGATAGGCGAGCATATCGACTATAATGGCGGCCTTGTAATGCCTTGTGCCATTACCTTTGGCACCTACCTTTTGGTATCGCCAAACAACGAGGGCGTTTTTCGCTTCAAAAGCTTAAATTTTGATGATCATTATACTATTCCTGTAAACGAAAGCTATCAGAAAGAAGACACGATCTGGATCAATTACCCCAAAGGGGTTATCCAGCATTTCAAAAATGACGGACATGAAGTAAGCGGTTTGGATATGCTTTATTTTGGCAATATCCCCATCGGTTCAGGTTTGTCGTCGTCGGCATCTATCGAAGTAGTAACGGCCTTCGCGCTGAACTATCTTTTTAATGCCGGATACACTAAGCTACAATTGGTATTATTATCAAAATGGGTAGAGAACGTATTCATCGGCCTGGCCAGCGGCATTATGGATCAGTTTGCTGTTGCCTTTGGCGAAGAGAACAAAGCCCTGATGCTGAATTGCGAAACGCTGGATTACAAAGCGGTGGACAGCAACCTTGGCGAATATGTACTGGCCATCATCAACACCAACAAATTGCGCAAACTGGCCGAATCTAAATATAACGAACGCGTACAGGAATGCCAGGCAGCGCTGAAAGAACTACAGCAGGAACTGGATATTAAGAATCTGTGCGATATTGATACCGCTACTTTTAATCAACACAAACATTTAATTACCGATGCAACGGTATTGAAACGCGCGCAACATGTAGTTGAAGAGAATGACCGGGTAAAACTGGCCGCTGATGCCCTATCTAAAAATAACCTGGCCGAATTTGGCCGCCTGATGTACGCCTCGCACAATTCGCTGCGCGAACTATACGAAGTTAGCGGCAAGGAATTGGATGCCGTGGTTGAATACAGCAAAACCAACCCTAATGTTGCAGGTGCCCGTATGACAGGTGCCGGCTTTGGTGGCTGCGCCATAGCGCTGGTAAAAGGCAGTGCTTTTGATACTTTTGCTAAAGAATTGAACGAATATTATACCGCCAAAGTTGGCTATGCCCCCGATGTTTACAGCTCATTGATTGGCGATGGTGTGGGTTTGCTGAAAGCGGTTGCCGAACATGCGTAAACTAAAATTAGACGAGCTTAACCGCGCCACCGTAAGCGAATTTAAGGCCGGCGATAAGCTGCCGGTAGCCGTGGTGATGGATAACGTGCGCAGTATGCATAACGTGGGTTCCATCTTCCGTACCAGCGATGGTTTCGCGGTGGAGCAGATCTGCCTTTGCGGAATAACCGGGCAGCCCCCGCACCGGGAGATAGAGAAGACAGCCCTGGGCGCCACGCAATCTGTTGATTGGACTTATCATACCGAAACTATACAGGCTGTAGAGAAACTACGTGCCGATGGCTACCACATTATAGCCATTGAACAAGCCGAGAACAGCACCATGCTGAATACTTTTAGCCCTGATCCTACCCAAAAATATGCCTTAATTTTCGGTAACGAGGTGAACGGTGTTGGTGATGAGGTAATGGCTGTGGCCGATACCTGTATAGAGATACCGCAGTTCGGCACTAAACACTCGTTCAATATTGTGGTATCGGCGGGTATTGTTTTATGGGATTTTTATGTAAAATTGAATCTAAAATAGATTCAAACTATGAATGCACTCGCCAAAAAACTAATGATGAAGCCAGGCAGCCGCTGGCTGATCTATAACGCCCCCGCAGGTTATATGGATCTGCTGCAACCTCTCCCCGATGGCCTGGTAACATCAGATGCGGTTAGCGGCGATTTTAACGGTGTGCAATTATTTGTAAAAAATAGTGCCGAACTGGTAGAACTACTACAGGTTGTATCGCCTGCATTTAAAGGCGATATTATCTTTTGGGTGATCTATCCTAAAAAAACATCGGGCATTCCGACCGACCTGGAGATGATGAGCAGTTGGGACGAATTGGCCAAATATGACCTGAATGGCGTTGCCGCTGCCGCGGTTGATGCCACCTGGACGGCCCTGCGTTTCCGCCCAAATGAATTCTCCAAAAAGTCGGATACCTGCAACGACGAGATCCCTAAGAACGACTACGCCCAATATATCGATGTAGCCAACAAACAGATCACCCTCCCACCTGAAATAGCTGCCGTTTTTGAGCAGCATCCTGCAGCAATGAATGCTTACCAGTCGCTATCCTATAGCAATCGTAAGGAATATGTTTTGTGGATACTCACCGCTAAACAAGAAAAGACTAAGGCCGATAGGTTGGTGAAAATGGTGGAGAAATTGGAAGCGGGAAAGAAGAACCCGGGCGAGAAGTAATTACCCAAGTAGTCTGGTCGAAGTTTAGCGCAGCGTAACTTCGACCTAAAATGCAGCAAGCATCCTGCTTGCGTAAGTAATCAACAAATATTTTTTGCGATAAGCTGGAAGCTTATCACATGATAGGTCGAAGTTACGCTATCGCTAAACTTCGACCAGTGTCTTGATGAGCATAAAAAATCCCCTCCCACATTACGCAGAAGAGGATAAAACTAAACAAACATTATCCTTTCCACCAATCATAGTCCTAATGACCAATGACGATGACTAATAACCAATTAAGAATAAACCTGCTCGAACACGTTAACCGCGTCTTTGCTTTCCAGGTTGGTATGGCCCATCAAAAACTCATCTACCTTGCGGGCACATTCGCGTCCTTCGGAGATAGCCCATACCACCAGCGATTGGCCGCGGCGCATATCGCCGGCGGCAAATACCTTGCTTACATTGGTACGGTAAACACCTTCGGCGGCGTTAACGTTCTTACGGCCATCCAGTTCAACGCCCAGGCTTTCCAGCATACCATCGTATTGCGGGTTAACAAAGCCCATGGCCAGGAAAACACGCTGACAAGGCAGTTCACGTTCCGAACCTTCAACCTCGGTAAACTTTATCGGGCGACCTAAAAAGTCGGTCTCCCAGCTTACATCGGTTACTTTAAGGGCACGCAGGTTGCCGTTCTCATCGCCCAAAAATTCTTTGGTATTGATACCCCAGTGGCGTTCGCACCCTTCCTCGTGCGATGAGGTGGTCTTCAGCACCATTGGGTAAGTTGGCCAAGGCATAGCCGTAGTACGCGATGCGGGCGGCTGAACCATCACCTCGAACTGGCGGATAGATTTCGCTTTCTGGCGATTAGATGTACCCACACAGTCGGATCCTGTGTCGCCACCACCTATCACCACTACATCTTTACCGGTAGCTAAAATAGGCTCGGCAGTAACTTCGATATTGCTAACGCGTTTATTCTGCTGTTTCAGAAAATCCATCGCGAAATGGATACCTTTTAACTCGCGGCCCGGGATAGGCAGGTTACGCGGGATGGTAGAACCACCGGCCAAAACAACGGCGTCGTTACTACGCACCAATTCTTCGGCGCTGATATCCTTACCAACTTCGGTATTATATTTAAAGGTGATGCCATCCTCTTCCATCAGTTTGATACGGCGCTCAACTACGGTTTTCTCCAGTTTAAAATCGGGGATACCGTAACGCAGCAAGCCCCCTGCATGGTCGTCGCGTTCGTAAACAGTCACCAGGTGGCCTGCTTTATTCAGCTGCGCGGCAGCGGCCAAGCCAGCCGGGCCCGAACCTACTACGGCTACTTTTTTTCCTGTTTTCAATACGGGCGCGGTAGGTTTTACCATGCCTTTGCTCCAGGCAATTTCGCTGATGTGTTTCTCGATCTCTTCGATAGCTACCGGCGGTTTGTTGATACCCAGCACACAAGCCGATTCGCATGGCGCGGGACATATCCTGCCTGTAAACTCGGGGAAGTTATTGGTTGATGACAGGATCTGGTAAGCCTCGTCCCATTTTTTGCGGTAAACCGCATCGTTAAACTCGGGGATAACGTTACCCAGCGGGCAGCCGTTATGGCAAAAAGGTATCCCGCAGTTCATACAGCGTGCGGCCTGGTGGTTCAGCTTTTCATCGCTGTATAAGCCTACAAACTCGTGATAATTCTCTACCCTTTCTGCCACAGGCGTTTTAGCTGGCAGTTCGCGGTCAAATTCCTGAAATCCGGTCGGTTTTCCCATAATATTAATTGGTTGCCTGGTATTGGTTCTTTAATAATACTTTCTTGTATTCCTGCGGGAATACTTTAACAAACTTGGTCATGGCCACCTGCCAGGTATTCAGCAGGTCTTGCGCTACGGTACTGCCGGTAAGCTGTACATGCTTGCGCAGCAGGGTAATAATTTGCTCTTCATCCTGCGGCGATAGTGGGTCAAGATCCACCATTTCGCGGTTGCAGTTCCCGGCAAAGGTACCATCGGCATCATATACCCAGGCTAAACCGCCGCTCATGCCCGCGGCAAAGTTGCGGCCTGTTTTACCAAGTATCAGCGCGCGGCCACCGGTCATGTATTCGCAACCGTGATCGCCAACGCCCTCAACTACGGTAGTAGCACCCGAGTTACGTACAGCGAAACGTTCGCCCGCCAAACCGCGGATAAACAATTCGCCGGCGGTAGCGCCGAACAGGGCCACGTTACCAATGATCATATTCTCTTCAGGCACAAATTTGGCTTGTGCCGATGGATAAATGGCCAACTGAGCGCCCGAAAGGCCTTTACCTACATAGTCGTTCGCTTCGCCCTCTAACTCAAAGGCCAAACCTGTGGTAGTGAACGCGCCGAAGCTTTGCCCGGCCGAACCTTTAAATTTGTAGTTGATGGTGTTATCCGGCAATCCGGCTGAGCCATAAACTTTTGATATTTCGTTTGATAACAGCGTACCGATGGTACGGTCGGTGTTCTTTACATCAAATGATGCGTATACCGGTGTTTTATCTTCTAATGCAGGCTTAGCGGTCTCGAATAGTTTCCAGTCGATGATATCGGCCATGCCGTGATCCTGCTGCTCGCTGTTATAAAGCGTTACACCACGTTGGTTGGTTACCGGGTGAAGAATGCCCGACAGGTCTATCTTTTTAGCTTTCCAGCTTTTGATGTTGTCCCTTACTTTCAGGAACTGCACACGGCCCACCATATCATTCACGGTACGGAAGCCCAGGTCGGCCATAATTTCGCGTAATTCCTGCGCGATAAAATGGAACAGGTTAACGATATGCTCGGGCTTACCGCTGAACAGTTTGCGCAGTTCAGGATCTTGCGTTGCCACACCTACAGGGCAGGTGTTCAGGTGGCATTTACGCATCATGATACAGCCGCCGGCAACAAGGGCAGCAGTAGCTACGCCCCATTCTTCGGCACCCATCAGGGCGGCAATGGCTATATCGCGGCCTGTTTTTAACTGACCGTCTGTTTGCAATACCACACGGCTGCGCAGTTTGTTGCGTACCAATGTTTGGTGCGCTTCGGCCAGGCCAAGCTCCCATGGCAAACCAGCGTGTTTTATCGAGCTGATTGGCGACGCGCCTGTACCACCATCATAACCGGCTATCAGGATCACATCGGCATGGGCTTTAGCCACACCGGCAGCAATAGTACCTACGCCTGCTTTTGATACCAGCTTTACGTTGATACGCGCGGCACGGTTGGCGTTCTTCAGGTCGAAGATAAGCTGGGCTAAATCTTCAATCGAATAAATATCGTGGTGCGGCGGCGGCGAAATTAAACCCACACCCGGTGTAGAGTGACGGGTCTTGGCGATCCAGTCATCCACCTTATGGCCGGGCAACTGGCCACCTTCGCCGGGTTTAGCACCCTGCGCCATTTTTATCTGTAACTCGTCGGCATTGGTCAGGTAGTTTGATGTTACCCCAAAACGTGCCGATGCCACCTGTTTGATAGCTGAACGCATCGAATCGCCGTTAGGCAGTTTTTCGTAACGGATCTCGTCCTCGCCGCCCTCGCCGGTATTGCTTTTGCCGCCAATGCGGTTCATAGCAATGGCTAAAGTGCTGTGCGCTTCGTGCGAGATAGACCCGAACGACATAGCACCTGTAGCGAAGCGTTTCAGGATGCTTTCAACCGGTTCTACCTCGTCGATAGAGATCTGTTCGCGGTGATGGGCAAAATCAAGCAAACCACGGATGGTGTAATGTTTCTCGGTTTGCTCGTTAATTAGCTTAGCATAGTTTTTATATACCTCGTAATCGTTGGTACGGGTAGCATGTTGCAACAGGTGCACCGTTTGCGGGTTGAACAGGTGCGCTTCGCCCCTGCGTTTCCACTGGTAGATACCACCCTCAGGCAGTAATTTGTTATCTTCTTTAGAATTAGCGGCAAAACCGGCCTGGTGCTTGGTCATTACCTCGCGGGCAATTTCGTCAAGTCCTAAACCTTCTATACGGGTAACCGCGCCGGTAAAGTATTTGCTTACCACGGCTTCGTTCAAACCCAATATCTCGAACACCTGCGAACCATGATACGATTGCAGCGTTGAGATACCCATTTTAGAGAAGATCTTCAGCAAACCATCGTTAACGGCTTTAACGTAGTTCTTCAGCAGGTATTTGATATCCAGGTCGGTCTCCAGGCTACCGTTTGCTTTAACCGTTTCGATGGTAGATTGCACCAAATAAGGGTTAATAGCGCTCGCGCCGAATGCCAGCAGACAGGCAAAGTGGTGTACTTCCCAAACGTCGCCGGCCTCAACTACCAGGCCTACCGCACCACGGCATCCTTTACGGATCAAATGATGGTGAACAGCAGATACGGCCAGTAAAGATGGTATCGGAGCGTGTTCCGAATCGATAGCACGATCCGAAAGAATCAGTACCTCAAAGCCATCTTCCACAGCATCCTCGGCGTAGCGGCAAAGCCTGTTCAGAGCTTTTTCCATGCTGCCGGGTTGCCCATCGGCCTTAAAATAAGTTTGCAGCGTTTTGGCGTGGAACAGGCCGGTATCGATACTGCGCAGTTTTTCTAACTGGTGGTTCTTTAGTATCGGATGTTTCAGCATTACGCAATGGCAATGCATCTTGTCTTCGTCAAGCAGGTTGCCGTTGTTACCGATAAAGGTATTCAGGCTCATTACCAAACGTTCACGTATCGGGTCGATAGGCGGGTTGGTAACCTGGGCGAAGAACTGCTTGAAATAGCTTGAAAGGTGCTGCGGTTTATCCGAAAGGATAGCCAGCGGCACATCGGTACCCATCGATCCTACCGGCTCTTTACCATCGCAGGCCATTGGTTTGATAATGGTATCGATATCCTCGCGGGTGTAACCGAATACCTGCTGGTAACGGAATACCGAATCGGGCGACAGGCTGGCGAAAGCCAAACGTGGTTCAGACAATTCGCCTAATATAATTTTATAGTTATCCAGCCAGCGGCCATAGGGCTGCTGCGAAGCTATCTTTTGTTTGATCTCTTCGTCGGCAATGATCTTGCCCTGCTCGGTATCTACCAGCAGCATTTTGCCGGGTTGCAGGCGACCTTTCTTGATGATGGTCGATTCGTCAATGGTCAACACACCTGCTTCCGAAGCGGCTATCACACGGCCATCACTGGTTACGGCGTAGCGCAATGGGCGCAGGCCATTACGGTCTAATACCGCACCTACCAGTTTACCATCGGTAAAGCAGATAGCGGCCGGGCCATCCCATGGTTCCATCAGGGTAGCATGATACTCGTAGAAGGCTTTTTTGATCGGGTCCATCTGCTCGTTACCGTCCCATGCTTCAGGGATCAGCATCATCATTACGTGCGGTAGCGAACGGCCCGAGTGCAGCAATATCTCGATGATATTATCCAAACAAGCCGAATCAGACTGCGCGCTGTCCACAACCGGTAGCAGCATCTCCATTTCTTCGGCGGTGAAGTAAGTAGAGGCGTACGATTTCACACCCGAGTAGAACCAGTTTAAGTTACCGGTAAGGGTGTTGATCTCGCCATTGTGCGCGATCAGGCGGAACGGCTGGGCCAGTTTCCACGATGGGAAAGTATTGGTTGAGAACCGCGAGTGGATCATGGCAAAGCCCGATGCAACACGCGGATCGGCCAGATCGGCAAAGTATTGGCGCAACTGGTAAGTGGTCAGCTGGCCTTTATAAATAACGGTTTTGCACGATAACGACGTAAAGTAAAAATGTTCACCGGCGGCAGGAACAGTTTCATTTACGGTTTTGGTGATATAACGGCGCAATACGTATAGTTTACGCTCAAAATCGTCGGTATTGGTAATGTGGTGCGGCCTTAATATATAGATCTGCTCCACATCCGGTTCGGCCTGGCGGGCGGTTTCGCCAATTACCGAATTATTTACCTGTAGTTTACGGTAACCTAATATATGCAAGCCTAATTTCTCGGCGGCGGCAACAATTACTTTTCGGCATGCTTTTTTAAGTGCCGATTCTTTAGGGAAGAACAGCATCCCCACCCCGTATTCGCCTGGCTCGGGCAGTGTGATCTCCAAGTTAGCGCATTCTTCCATCAGGAATTCGTGCGGCAGTTGTATCAGTATACCCGCCCCATCGCCCGAATCGGGGTCGCATCCGCAGGCACCGCGGTGCTCCATATTTTCTAAAATAGTAAGCGCATCGGTAACTATCTGGTTAGACTTGTGTCCATGTATATGGGTAATAAAGCCTGTACCACAGGCATCGTGTTCAAATTCTGGCCTGTACAGGCCCTGCTGATCGCTATCGGTCTGGTCCATCATAATAATCGCCGGTTTATAAATAGTGCGTATTTACGAAGATATAAAAAATGCAAAAAAAACCTAATTATTTTAATAATTTTTTAATTTATCTAAATTTTGTTAGCTAAATTGTATCGTTATTTGATTTTCACCTATCAAATTGGCATTATTATTAAGAATTTCACAATTTAAATGTCATGCTTAATATGCAGGCATAATAAATTTCTTGACCATTTTGGTAGTCTTTGAACAAAATATGATACAGATTATAGTTTTAGGGCTGAGATTTACCCGGAATACCCCGATTTAACATTAGATTTCACAGATAGTTTACACAGAGTACACAAAGGATTTTTTGTCCGAACCAGTGGTTTCAGAACTTCATCATACCAACCATCCCTGAAAATTCCGGTTCGGACAGTGCCTTTTTGCTTAAACCTTTATCTTTGCAAAAAATTAAAGAAAAATGCCGGGCAAAAACAAAGCAGTTTTTTTAGACAGAGATGGCGTGCTGAACCAGGAAATGGGCGACTATGTTTGTAAAATTGAAGACTTCCACATCCTTGATAATTTTGACGCTTTAAAAGAATTGCAGGACCGCGGCTACCTGTTGTTGGTAGCTACCAATCAAGGCGGTTTAGCCAAAGGCTGGTACAGCGAAGACGAGCTGGGCAAGATGCACGCCTTATTAAAGGATACTTACCAGCAACATGGCGTAGAACTAACCGACTTTTTTTACTGCCCGCATCACCCCGAATATACCGGCGATTGCGATTGCCGCAAACCCAAACCTGGCCTTTTACTAAAAGGTATAGCCAAATATGATATCGATCCGGCCCGCTCCTACTTTATCGGCGACCGTGAACGCGATGTGATAGCAGGTACTGCCGCAGGTGTTACCGGTATACTAATAGACAGCGATCAGCCGATCAGCACGGTGCTGGATATGATAGCGTAAAGCCCCCCAGCCCCCTAAAGTGGGGAGTAATTTATTGAAATATTACGATGAGTAAAATACAAAAAGATACCGCACGTTCTACCAACTCCCCCTTCAGGGGGCTGGGGGGCTGGAACATAGATTGCCTAATTGCCGCGCTGGCCGGCTTTTACATCATCCACATGTTCGCACGGTATAGCGGTATCGGTATCTCGCCCGATTCGATCATGTATGCCAGCACGGCGCAAAATATACACGATCATTTTTCGCTTATCACCTTTAATAATCTGCCACTTACCTTCTTCCCGGTATTTTACCCTACATTTTTAAGTATCTGTATCTTCATTTCAGGCGGGGTAGACCCTGTTAGCGCCGGGCCAGTAATAAACGGTTTATTGTTTGGCGCTGTTATCTATTTAACGGGATATATCACCACTAAATTTAAAGCACCATCGCTGGTATATAAATGGCTGATCCTTATTGCGGTAGTTTTAAGCCCGGCTTTACAGGAGATCTATATGTACCTGTGGTCGGAGACGCTGTTTATCCTGGTAATACTCATTTTTGTCATCGCCTATCATAAATACCTGCAAACCCATAGTACTAAAGCACTAATTATCGTATCGGTTGTGGCTGCTATTGGTTGTATTACCCGCTATGCAGGCGTTACCCTGGTAGCAGCGGGTGGCTTGCTGATCTTGATAGATGGCCGGCTAAAACCGAAGCAAAAGTTCATCCATCTACTAACATTCGGCGCTATAGGCATTTCACTGGTGGTGGGCAATTTTATATTGAATAAGTTATCTACCGGCTTAAGCACCGGCACCCGCGAGCCATCCATCACCCC
This sequence comes from Mucilaginibacter mali, assembly GCF_013283875.1. Taxonomy (NCBI): domain Bacteria; kingdom Pseudomonadati; phylum Bacteroidota; class Sphingobacteriia; order Sphingobacteriales; family Sphingobacteriaceae; genus Mucilaginibacter; species Mucilaginibacter mali. The sequence continues at coordinate 1,829,566 of NZ_CP054139.1, read as the reverse complement.
ATTTAAAGAAAATCTGTACTACTTCGGTACTGTGATATTAGACTGGGCCGGCCTGCCTGCCAGTTTCGACCCGATTGCTGTGGCCTTCGCGGTAATTGTGATATTGGGTTTAGCTACCCTATTTATTGTCCGTGTAGCGCAACACCATTTAAACAGTTACGAGAATATCATTATCTGCTACACGCTTACATATGGATTGTTTATACTGGTAATTGCCACCATATCCCGTTTCGAGCGAATGAATAGCCGCCTGCTATCCCCCATGTTTGTGCCTTTACTGCTATCATTCACCTGCTGGATACCAGATCTGATCAAATACATCAAATTCCGTAAAAAGTGGTTACTGGCTACACCGTTTGTAATTGCCATGCTGGCCTACGAATACACCATCGCCCGTATAGATTACCAAACCTACGACGACTTTTGCGAATACGGCATTCCCGGTTATACTGATGATGACTGGAACAAATCGGACTTTATTGTTTTCCTGAAACAGCACAAGCATATCTTTAAACCCGGCTACCCCATCTACAGCGATGCCGACGAAGCCGTATATATGTTTACCGGTATGCACAGCACCCTGATGCCGCATAAGTTTTTTAAAAAGGACGTTGAAAAACTTTACCAGCAAAAGAAGTTTTACCTCATCGATTTTAAAAAGATGGAAAGCCCCGAACTGGTGGGCCTAAAGGAGTTGCAAGAGCATAAAAAACTGACCCGCCTTTATGATTTTAAAGATGGAGCGGTATATCTATGCGAAAGTGAGTGATTAGAGATTAGTTAATCAGAGATCAGGTTGTAAACCGATTAATATCATTTCTCTCTAATCTGTTTTTCAATATCTATCGCATAACCCTCAACCTGCTTAATTACTTCACCCAAATCGGTACCGGTGGCACCAGCTTGCCTGCCGTAAGCGTCGGTAAGCGTTACCCTGTATACATTATTAGCTATTTCATTAATGTCTATTTTCCAGCCGGGGAGCGTTTCCATACATTCAGTAATATTTATACCTGCAAATAAATACACCTATTTATTTGGCCTAACCGAGACTGTGGGGTGATAAATCACTGTATAACCAGCCGTTTCATCGGTTTGCTGGCGTCCTGTTTTGGTATTTACTTTTAAAGGCTTTTGCGCTAATTTATCGCCATCAAGTTTATAGTTCACGGCCATGGTATCGGTCATCCCCTCCTGCTTAAATGTCCACACAGCTTTAATGGTATCGCCAGATCGGGTTCCGTTCAGTATGCCTTTGCGGCCATCTTTTTCGTAGGGTAGCCAATTCATTTCGCCGGTTACGGTATTGCCTTTTATTACCAGTTGCACGGTGGTGCTATCCTGGTTCTTATTGCCCTCGGTGCGTACATAGCAAAGAGAAGTAAGGGCCGTGGTATCACCTGTTTTAGGCGCCAGTGATTTTTTGGCAGCGGTATCGCCGGCGTTCATCGTATCGATACTGCCGGTTTTATTTGATGGTGAGGAACAGGATGCGATGGCAAGTATGGCAATTCCTGCAAGGATAATTGTTTTCATGGTAATAGAACAGCAGCGCGGGAATATGGTTTTAGTGGTGAGGTAACCACAAATGTCTGAACCAGAATTTCCGGAATTTAAAAATGTACAGAATTCTGAAACTCTAAAATTCGGCAAATTCTGGTTCAAACAAATTTGGCGCTCTTTTTACTTAAATTACCAGAATACCCTTGCTACTTCATGATCTTTATCATCTTGAAGTTTTTATTATGCCTAAACTCCAGCTTGCTGTTATTAAATGTAAAGTTAGTTACCCACTTATTATCAACCATTATATTGGCCGGTTTAAACGGCAGTCCGACAATTGAGAAGTTATAGTTCTCGTACCGTGGCGTGTATAAACCTTCCAAACTTTGCTGAATGGTCATTGCTGTTTGGGTGCCGTTAACCTGGAATTTCTTCTCAAGATAAATATCCTGTTCGTAGGCAAAAGTTTCGCCGTAATCTTCAAAAACAAACGAGTTAGCTTCGATGTCGCTATAATAAACATTCAGCTTCACTTCTTCAATTTCCAGTTCGCCAACGTATTGCTGCACCGGATATTCGGGGATTACTGAACCTGCCTTAACAAAGATCGGGATGGTATCCAGCGGCGTTTCAACCTGTACTTCTTTACCGCCATCAACCAGTTCGCTGGTCCAAAAGTTATACCATTTGCCTTTAGGCAGGTAAACAGTGCGGAATTGTATGCCCGGCTCCAGCACAGGACAAACCAGTATCTTATCGCCATAGGTAAACTCGTCCTGGCGGAAATGGTTCGATTGTACATCCTGCTCCTGCATTACCACCGGCCGTAAAATTGGGAAACCGTAACGGTGATGCTCCCAGAATGTAGAGTACATATAAGGCATCAGGCGATAGCGCAGTTCAATAAACTTGCGGTTGATGGCCGTGAACGGCTCGCCGAAGCTCCATGGCTCACGCTCCTTGGTATCGCCGGCACTGTGCGCCCGCATAAAGGGCGAGAACGTACCCAACTGGATCCAGCGGGTGAACAGTTCGCCATCCGGCTCGCCGCTAAAGCCGCCGATATCGGTACCGCAAAACGGCACGCCCGACATTGACAGGCGCTGGCACTGGATATTACCAATTTTCAGATGCTCCCACGATGCTACGTTATCTCCCGTCCACACCGATGCATACCGCTGCAGGCCCGAATAACCTGCACGGGTGATGGTGAACGGACGCTTATTCTTCAATATTTTACGCAGCCCCTCGTAAGTGGCGCGTACCATTTGCATCCCGTATACGTTGTGCGCCTTACGGTGCGAACCGCGGTGCCCATCGTACTGATGGCGCACATCATCGGGAAAAGTGCCCGCGCCGAAAACGGCGGGTTCATTCATATCGTTCCACACACCGGCTACGCCCAGTTGCACCAGTTCGTCAAACAAACCGCCCCACCATTCGCGTACTTCGGGGTTGGTAAAATCGGGGAACTGGCAGCGGCCCGGCCAAACGTGGCCTTCCATAAAGTAATCGTCGCTACGGCGGCAGAAATAACGTTTCTCTTTACCCTCTTTAAATACAGGATAGCTATCGTCCACACGGATACCCGGATCAATGATCACCACCGTTTTGAAACCGTCGGCAGCCAGGTCGGCTATCATCTTTTTCGGATCGGGAAAGTATTTGCGGTTCCAGGTGAAACAGCGATAGCCATCCATATAGTCGATATCTAAATAGATACCGTCGCAAGGGATCTTCCTGTCGCGGAAGCCTTTGGTAATTACACGCACCTTCGACTCGGGATAATAACTCCAGCGGCATTGGTGGTAACCCAGCGCCCACATAGGTGGCATCGGGTGCGTACCGGTAAGGATATGGTAACGCTTCACCACATCCATCATGTGCGGGCCATGGATATAATAATATTGCAGTTCGCCACCGTCCGACCAAAAACTGGTCTTGCTGGCATCTTCTGCACCGAAATCAAAGTGCGATTTAAAGGTATTATCAAAAAAGATCCCGTGAGCTATACCCTCGTTCACGCTGATATAGAACGGAATGGTACGATAAAGCGGGTCCTGCCCCCACTGGAACGAATAGGCGTCGGTATTCCAGTTGGTGAAGCGTTTGCCGCGCAGGTTCAATTCGGTAGGTTTATCGCCCAGGCCAAAGAAAGTCTCGCTGGGGTGGCAAACCTTGGTGCCGAATACATAATAGCCGCCAAACTGGGTATTCTCTTCCCAGTGCATAGGGACAGCGTCAACGCTGGTTACCTTATTATCGCTATCTGAAAAGGCGATAAAGAAGTTCTTTTTGCTGATATGGCAACGGATATTGGGCGTGCTGATGCGGTATTCGTCAGCGTCTTCGGTCAGTTTAAACTCGGTGGTGCGGGCCTCAAGCTTTGGTACACCGTACGAAAAGTCTTCCAGGAAAACGCCATGTGGCGCTACCCTGATACGGATAATTTCGTTGGTGATCACAACAGCCTCAACCTTGGCCTCCCCATCGGTAAAGTAGAACTTATTGCCCGATTGCACCACACTATTGGGGATACCGAGGTATTTTTTCACAATGGGCTTTATACCATCGGCAGGGTTATTCAGGTGGCGGAAGCCCTCAATTTCCTCTTCAACTACCGGGGCTACAATATTAGGATCGGTATTTAGTATGTTTTCTTCCATAAAATCGTACACAAATTCGTCTTTACGTTTAATGTTGCAATAAGGGCCGGCGTAAATTGTGCATTTTTCCTATTGCTAATAAACAATATTTGTTCAATAAACGGGCCATCCTTTTTGTAAAAAGTACACCAGTTATAAATAAATATCATTTTAGTAAAAATTCGGGCTTTAAATTAAAAAGTTGGCAGGTGTTGGTTTGTCGTCCGGATGTGCCACCACGTCATTGCGGGGTACGAAGCAATCTCTAAGCTACGTATTGCGGATTTGCAAGTCGCTCTGCTTTCGTAGAGATTGCTTCGTACCCCGCAATGACGCTGGGGCAATGGAAACCTAAAAACTCAACATCACCCCACCCGTAGCCGGCAGCGTAATATCCAGTCCATTCGTCATATCGTTCGATGTAAATTTCACCTCACTCAGCACATCGGTAAACTCAGTTTGTCCTTTTATATTCAGTCGTTCGCGCAGATCATCGGGTAGCTTTACATTCAGTTGGCGCTGATCGCGGTTAAAGTTTACTACCACCAAAATGCGCTGCTTTACAGTATAGCGCAGGTAGGCATACACTTTTTCGTCGAACCCGCTGTTTTGCTGATTAGCCAGCATCAGTTCATAAAAATCGCCCAAACGGATGGCTTCGTTTTCACGTGCGGCTTGTAATAATTTGCTGTAAAAGAAGCGCAGCGAGCTTGCTCCGGCATCCAGCGCGCCGCCATCATATTTGCCGCCGTTCACCCATTTTTGCAATACGGGCATACCCCAATAATCAAATATGGTGGTGCGGCCATCCCTGCCGCTAAAGCCTTCGGCATCGTTGGCGGGTTCGCCTACCTCCTGCCCGGCGTATACCATTACCGGCCCGACAGATAAAGTAGCTGTAACGATCATGCCCGGAATAGCATACCACGGGTTGCCGGCAAACACATCCGACGCGATACGGTACTCGTCGTGGTTTTCCATAAAACGCAACATATGGTCGTCTTTGCCGCGGGCATCATAGTTCCACACTTTGTTGATATCCCAAACGGTACCCTCGTTACGGGTCAGTTTAAAAATGGCATCGTACAAGCCTGTCTTATCATACAGATAATCGAACTTGCCATTATAGATATAGTTATCGTACTCGCGCGTATCGTAAGCCTCGCCAATAAATACCAGTTGCGGGAATTCATTTTTCAGCCTACCTATCACCCAGCCCCAAAACTCCATCGGCACATGTTCCACCATATCACATCGGAAACCGTCGACACCTTTCGCAACCCAATAGTGCAGGATATCGTACATTTTGTTCCATACCGACGGCGGCGGATCGAAGTAGGTTTTCCAGCCGTCCAGGTAATCCCGGCCATAATTTAGCTTTACGGTCTCGAACCAGTCATTTATAGACGGCGTAGCGCTGAACACATCGTTACCGGTAGCCTTGGCGGGGATCTCTATAAATTTACCATCCTTCAAAGGGTGCTGAAATTCATCGCCACCCGGATTATAACCTTGCGGTACCTCGAAAGCCTGCCCTGTGATATAGTAAAAATCATTCTGTGGATCGAAGGCTTTGCGGTTATCATCATCCTCGCCAAAATCCATCACACCCGATGGTTTAGCGTCCGATTGATAGGTACGCGCCACGTGGTTAGGCACAAAGTCCATCAGCATAAGCAGGCCGTTATCGTGCGTACGTTTTATCAGTGCTTCGTACTCGGCCATCCGGTTCTTTACATCCACGGCCAGATCGGGGTCAACATCGTAGTAATCCTTTATGGCATAAGGCGATCCAGCGCGGCCTTTTATCACATCCGGATCATCATTAGGGATTCCGGCGGCCGAATAGTCGGTCATGGTAGCGTGTTCTATCACGCCGGTATACCAAACATGGGTAAACCCCATCAGGCGGATCTCCTGCAAGGCTTTATCGTTAATATCGTTAAACTTGCCTACCCCGTTCTCTTCTATCGAGCCATAAGGTTTATTGCGGCTGTTGGTATTGCCGAACAAGCGCGGCAGCATCTGGTAAATAACTAATTTATGATCTGGGAGTGTTGGTGTCATTTATATGTATATGGTATCTGTTTCGTTTAAAAGTTGTCATTGCGAGGAGCTGCCCGGGTATGTGCGATGGGGGGGCGACGCGGCAATCTCATAGTTTGATTTGCATACTACGAGATTGCCGCGCTATCGCTCGCAATGACAAGGTATTTTATTTTTAAGACTTACGAAGTTTTTAAAAATCGTAAGTCTAGGTTATTCATAATTATGGCGTTGCCTGCGGCCCGGGCTGTACGCTCATACTGCACAGGCCTTAGCCACAAGGCCGGTATCCGCTGCCATCCCTAACGCGGCAGTGTGGCTCTGCTCACCGGCTTACTCACCCCGACGACGCTTCGCTGGTCGGCCCTCTCTTCGCAGCGCGGAAAGCGGGCAAGAGCGGTATTCATTGTAGCGAGGGGTTTCAAACCCCTCGCTACGGTTCTGTGACCGCGCCATCAATGCCCAAACACTTCCTCTACTCCTGCTTTTACGCTTTGCTCTTTACCGTAGATCAGCAATGCAATATCCGTGCCCGAGAGGTTCTTCACTGTTACACCGCTCTTACTTACCGTAACTTTAATGGTAATGCCCCTGAAACCGATATGGAACGAAAACGATGCCCATTTCCCGGGCAGGAAAGGTTGGAACGACAGTTTACCGTCGCGTACGCGCATACCACCAAAACCTTCTACTACCGACATCCAGGTGCCGGCCATCGATGTGATGTGGCAGCCGTCCTCGGTATCGTTATTATAATCGTCCAGATCGAGGCGCGAGGTACGCAGGTAAAACTCGTAGGCACGCTTCTCGTCGCCCAGTTTAGCGGCTAATATGGCGTGCACGCATGGCGATAGTGATGATTCGTGCACCGTCCGTGGTTCATAAAAATCGAAGTTGCGGCGGATGGTATCGATATCGTAACGGTCCTCAAAGAAGTAAATACCCTGCAACACATCGGCCTGCTTGATAAAGCACGAGCGCAGGATCCTGTCCCAACTCCATTTTTGGTTGATAGGGCGCTGGGTGGCAGGCAGGTCTTTTACTAATATCTGCTCCTTGTCCAAATACCCATCCTGTTGCAAAAATATCTGCTGCTGCTCATCGTACGGATAATACATTTTAGCGATAATATCCTTAAAACGGGCAACTTCCCTATCGGTATCGAAACCGATCTTCGCCATCAGCGCATCGTATTTGGCTTTATCTGCTGCTTGCATTTTATTGGCAACTTCCAGCGCGTATTGCATACACCAAACGGCGATGGTGCTGGTGTACCAGTTGTTATTCACGTTATTTTCGTACTCGTTGGGCCCGGTAACGCCCAGCATTACATACTGCTGCCTGTCGCCCGACCAGGTGATACGCTGCGACCAGAACCGCGCGATGCCCAGCAATACTTCCAATCCGTAATCGCCTAAATATGCCTCATCGCCGGTATAACGCACATAGTTATATATGGCAAATGCGATGGCGCCGTTACGGTGAATTTCCTCGAAAGTGATCTCCCACTCGTTATGGCATTCTGTACCATCCATAGTTACCATGGGGTACAATGCAGCGCCGTTATCAAAGCCCAGCAATTTGGCGTTCTCTATCGCCTTGCCCAGCTGCTTATAACGGTACAGCAACAAATTACGGGTAACCTGCTGCGGCGCGGTTGATAGATAGAATGGCACGCAATAAGCTTCGGTATCCCAATAAGTAGAGCCGCCGTATTTCTCACCGGTAAAACCTTTGGGGCCGATGTTCAAACGGTCGTCCTCGCCGGTATAGGTTTGGTTAAGCTGGAAAATATTGAAACGGATAGCCTGCTGTGCCGATATATCACCCTCGATAATAATATCGTTATGCTCCCACTTTTTAGCCCAGGCGGCAGCTTGTTCGGCCAGCATGGTATCGAAGCCTTTGGCGGCCACTCGCTCTAAAGTAGCTTTAGTCAGATCGGCCAGCTGATCTGCCGGGTGGTTTTGCGATGAAAGGTTGGCGGCATATTTAAATATTGTGATGCTTTGCCCGCCTTGCACCTGCACATTAACAGTAGCGGCTACATATTTATCTTTGGTTGCAGGCTTGGGTATGTTACTCACAGGCTGTCTATCAACAGTGATGTTGAATTTCATACCCGTAGCCACATCAAAGCCGGTTTTCTTAGTGCGCATTTGCACATAGCCACCATCGGCCCAGGTAGCTTTGCTTACTTCATCCCAAAACTTTTCGTCGTAGTTAGAGTCCTGGTTTCTTACATCACCATCTATCGATGGGGTGATGGCAATGATCCCCGAAAAATTTACCGACGTGATCTTATATTTGATAGCGCCAGTCTCATCATCGGCCATGCTACAAAAGCGGGTGGTTTCTACTTCTACCTCTTTTCCTGAAGAGGTTTTGGCTTTAAAGTTCCTCTTCAGGTAACCTTCTTTCATATTAAGTTCGCGGCGGAAATCGCTTACCTCGCATTTGGCTAAATCCAGTTGCTCGCCATCTAATTGGATATCGATACCTACCCAGTTGGCGGCGTTCAGTACTTTGGCAAAGTATTCAGGATAACCGTTCTTCCACCAGCCTACGCGGGTCTTATCAGGATAGTAAACGCCGGCTACGTAGTTGCCCTGCAGGGTCTCGCCGCTGTAGGCTTCCTCAAAATTGGCGCGCTGGCCCATACGGCCATTGCCCAGACTGAAGATACTCTCGGATATTTTATGCACATGCGGATCGAAGCCTTCCTCAATGATGCGCCACTCGTCAATTTTTATGTAGTCTTTCATGTCTTGTAATCAGTTTTGTCATTGCGGGGAGCAAGCGCAAGCCTATGAATGGGGCGACGTGGCAATCTCATAGTCCACATATCAAACTACGAGATTGCTGCATCGCTACGCTCCTCGCAATGACAAACTGTGTTGGTTCACCGTAAAGATGCGAAGCATTTTATTTTTTCGGAAAGGTTTATGCCGCGGATGGGATTTTTTTAACATTTTTGCTATGCAAAAGTTCAACAATCAATTGTTTGATAGTTGATTACAAAAAAACACAGCTTTAAATTTTGAAGAAAAATTTAAAGCTGTGAAGCGTACTTTATTTACTGCTCTGCTTAACGGGGATCATTCGCTATCGCTCACGATGACGATTTGAGAGAGGGGTATTACAACTCGTTCAACTTATCCACTGTCATTGCCGATAACCCCGGCAAAACGATATCAGCCTGTTTCAGTACCGCCGGTTCGCCAATACCTACAGCTTTCATACCGCCGGCTTTGGCAGCTTCCACACCGGCAATGGCATCTTCAAACACTACGCAATCTACCGGCTGAACGCCCAGTTCTTCGGCACCTTTCAGAAATACCTCAGGGTCGGGTTTGGCTTTGGTGACTTTGTTGCCATCCACAATAGCGTCGAACAGGTCGGTCATGCCTATCTTATCCAATATCATCATAGAATTTTTACTGGCCGAACCCAAGGCTGTTTTTATACCGGCATTACGGCAGGCTTGTACAAACTCTTTGGCACCGGGCAGTATCTCGTCGGGGCGCATTTTGCCTATCATTTCTACATACCACTTATTCTTGCGGTCGGCCAGTTCTTCTTTTTCGGCTTCGGTTTGGGTTACACCACCCAGTTCCAGTATAATTTCGAGCGAACGGGTGCGGCTTACGCCCTTCAGTTGCTCATTATCATGTTCGGTAAAATCGAAACCCAGTTCGTTGGCTAAACGCTTCCAGGCTTGGTAATGGTAAATGGCAGTGTCTACTATAACACCGTCCAGATCGAATAAACAGGCTTTTATATGGCTCATATCAATATGGCTGCAAGGTACAAAATAGGGTTTAAGAAACAGGCTTAGCGTTAAAAACGTGATAAAGCCTCTTTTGTAAGCACCGAAAAAAGGTTACACAATGTAACACAATTTTAATAAAAAATTTACTTAATTTATTGATTATCAATATATTAATACCAAAATCAATGAAAAACATGTTACATTCTTTTTTAACGGTTTTTTAGAGGTAACCTAAAGCCTCCCTGCCTGCTTCAAAACAAACAGCGCATCAGTCGTAACCCACTCGTTCATACGGTTTTTACTTGTGCCGCCCCAGTTCACAAAGTCGGCGTTCAGGGCAATATCGCCCGATACTTTATAATAAGCCTTTTCTGCCGGCCATCCCCCATCGGGCAATTGCTTGCTTTGCAGCAGATCCAGTGCGGCGGTACAGCGTACGTCATTTATAAAACCAGTCTCGGCCATTACTTTCAATCCCGCCAAAATATCGTAGTGCCAGTAAAGCGGGTAATGAAGGGCAGTAAATTCCGGGCGGATCAGCTCCCCTGTCCCCTGCCGTTTATATAAATGCCGCTTCAGGAAAATTTCGGCTGCGCGTTCAGCTGCCTTTGCCGCGCCGGCATTACCGGTAATTTGCGCATATAGCGATAATCCCCGCAAGGGTAACAGTGTTTCCATAAACGATGAATTGCTGGCATCGGGATGTTTATCGCAGTTCCAGCCGCCATCCGGCCATTGCCAGTGGAGCAGGCGTTCAACCAAATTATCCAGGCGGGCATCCGGCAAACCCAATTTCAGTAATATCCACAAGGTATTACCCTGTTGCGATGCGCAACGCCGGTGCCGGCCCTGCATTACCGGCACACCATCTTTTTGATAGGCCTTCGCTTTACTATCAGTCTCAAATTCGTTGTAGAAATCATCCTGCAACCAAAAATCTAACAGGGCATTTTTTATGGGCAACAGGCTTTCATCAGCGGGTGGGTAACCAATATCAGCCAGTGAAGCCATCGCCCAATGCGCGCCCTGCCATTTGGCGTAAAGCCCGCGGCCATGATTTAATTTAGGATCATTTACCCCCTTCATCAACTCCTTAACCAGTGGACTATCCCTTACTTCGTTTTGCAGGCTGATCATTTCGGGGGAGGTCAAACCTTCGCCCAATACATTAGCCCGTACCTTCCAGCTAATGGCAGGCTTGGGTGATTGCAGTAAACGGGCGATGAGATCTTGCAAAGCAGATGATTTGATATCCTAAAAATACAAAAATCCCCCGGACCGTTAAGTACCGGGGGAACGCAAAAACAAATTAATCACTAAAACCAGGTCTTTGTTCTTTTACTTAAAGTATATAATACAAATTCGCTTCCTCGCGGGCCTGCTGCTCTTTACGGTGCAGGATATCATCGTGCTGATTATCATTCAGCATTTGCTTCAGATCGCGCTCTATGGTTTGCGATATGGCAGTTGTAGGCGTATCGGTAGGCTTATTCTCGAAAGGGTCCTGCAAATGGATGGCCATTTTCTCTACCAGCAAAAAAGCGGCGGCAATGGCGATGATGAGCGGCACCTCGAACATCCCGAAGTACTCGATCAGTCCGAAAGGCAATAGCGCGATGAACAGGTAAAGGCAGAAATGGATATACAAACTATATGTTGCCGGGAACACTGTGTTCTTGATACGCTCGCACTTCCCCATCGAATCGCACAGGCGGTTAAGTGTGCTGTCTATCTGTACTTGTTGATACTCGTTCAACCAGCCGTTATTGTAGGCCAGGCGCAGGTCTAAACCATGCAGTTTCAATAAACTATTAGGCATATTGGTGAAACGGCGGGTAAATTTGATCTCCTCGTCAACCAACAGGTCTTTACTGCGGATATAGCTGTTTTGCCCGCGCAGGCTTTGGCTCAGGCTGTAACACCAGGCTATTTGCCGGTTAATGAAGCGTTTTTTAAAACCCTCCAGTTCCTGCGAGGCTGATTCTCCCGAATCAAGGAAGGTCAGTATCTCCCGGGCCAGCGAGCGCGAATCGTTAACGATGGCGCCCCAGATTCCCCTTGCCTCCCACCACCTGTCGTAAGCCTGGTTTGATCGGAATGCCAATAGCAGCGATATAATGGTGGCCAAAATGGTAGGCACAGCTATGGGGATGGAGATCCGCAGCGATGGGAAAAACTGGTGAAACATAGCGATAATAATTGCATAGGCCGCCACCATGATCAGTTCGTTCTTTATTTTCCCTACCACGTAATTTACGGGGATATTCTTTTTTAGTAGCATAATTTCTGTTTTATAATGATAGAATAAGCAACGTCATTAAGTTTGAAGGTACCTGTGAGGACACAGGCACCGGGTTATTTTCCGTGGTCTGTATCCTCGCAGGCCGCAATCCAGTCCTACGGTTGGCAAATTACCTTCAGCTTAATGACGTTGGCAATATGGACTTACAACAGCACCAGTTCCTGCCTGCTTACGCGGATCGCCCTTTCCACCCGTACCGGCTTTACCGGGGCCGAAATGGTATGCACCAGGCAACCGCTGCGCTGCACCATCAGTTGCGGGTCTACGCTGTTTTCGGTCAGTTTTGCATAGGTGTGGCCGTGCAGCATCAGGATGGCATCAATTTCAAGATGATCTAAAAAGTTTTTGAAAACGGCGATGGTATTGCCATAAAAAAACTCGGCGTGCAGGCTTTCCAATTGACTGGCATATCCTTTTCTTAGTTTATCTATCTCCGCTTCAAACTCGCTGCCGATATGCTGATAATCGCGGTTGCGGCGGCTCAGCATCAATAACTCGCTTATCGAATCGGACAGTTGCAGGAAGTGTACCATCGTTACGCGGAATTTCTGGCCGGGATTTTTATCAAGGAAGCCGCTTACACAATTCAGGGTGGCTAAGCTAAAGTCAGTTGGGATCAGGATGTTTTTTGTTTTCATAACGCTGGTGCTTTTTGTGTTTTACTATTGTTGTTTTATACAATAGTCGGCACCGCGCATTAAAACGGTTTAAGAGGGAGATTAGAATTTGATTAGAGTTTTAAATCTCCCCAACCCCTCTCCGAGGGAGAGGGACTAAGCAATAGTTCCCTCCCTTGGGAGGGGTGCGGTGGATAGCGCTGTGGCAGGGAGGTATTTCTACACAGGGCAATGTAACCAAAGTCTTTGTCGTGAGCGACACGCTCGCAAACTAATGCGGCCAAGTAACATGCTTGACCGGGCAGTAGCACAACGGTAGCGATGGGTTTGAAACCATAGCTAAACAGAAAAAACAATTCCTGCACTCTTTTCGCATAGCGAAGAGAGTGCCGACGAGCGAAGCAACGTCGGGGTGAGTCTACGCTGTGACACAGGAGCGACATGCATCATGGCTAAACCCCTCCCTGCCAACACACATCCCGACGCGCCCCTCCCCAAGGAGGGAACTTATATATTACGGAGTTCTTATACGTGCAGCCGGTCGCGCATCCGGCTATTTTACTCACCCGGTCTACGCTTCGCTGGCCCCCTCTCTCCGTTGTGCGGAAAGAGGGGGGAAAGGTTATAGCATGTTGCTCCTGCCCTCTTTCCGCGCAGCGAAGAGAGGGCCGACGAGCGAAGCAACGTCGGGGTGAGTTTACACGTGCACAAATTAAGCAACATACACCGGCAATACAATCCGTATATCCGTCCCCTCGTTCTCTTTAGATACGATAGCGATATTGCCCTTGTGCAGGCGGATAATGTTAAGCGCCAATGGCAGCCCAACGCCATGCCCTTCAAACTTGCCGGTGTTAGATGCACGGAAAAAAGGTTCGAAGATGTGCCCCAGGTCTTTTTCGGGGATGCCGATGCCCTCATCTTTTACGCTGACGATCACCCGGTCATTTTCGCCTGATACTTTTACCAATACCTCTTTATTCTCCGAGTACTTGCAGGCATTCAATACGATATTGCTCAGGGCCAGCTTCAGCAGGTTGCTGTTACCCAATATCTGCAATTGATCAAGATCATCGGGTAAGGCAGAAAGGTCGATGCGCACATTATTCCCGGGGACGATCTGATCTGCCGATGCTTTGATCTCCCACACCAGTTCATCGGCCCGTATCAGGTCCCAATTTTGCTTCTTCCCGTCGAAACCGGTTTGCGCCAAACCCAACAGACTGGTTAAAATATCCTGCAAACTTTGGGCGCTTTTTAAGATCTGCTGTAAAGCCTCGCCGTCTGCGTTACCGGTTTTGGCGGCTTGTTTAAGCGCCAGTTCGGCCTCGCCTTTGATCACAGCAAGCGGGGTGCGCAATTCGTGCGAGGCGTTACTAATGAAGTTATTCTGCGTTTCGAAGGCGGTTTCCAGCCTGTCAAGCATATCGTTAAATGTTTGGGTAAGCAGGCCTACTTCGTCCTTACTGTTATAATTCTCCAGGCGCAGGTGCAGGTTGCTGGCCGTAATGGTGTTCACCTTTTTAATGATATTACGCACCGGCCTGAAGGTATCAAACGAAAAGCGCCTGCCGATAAAATATACCAGCACCAGCGATACCAGGAAGCCGGTGATGAGCACCTTTTCCAGGTTTTCCAGTTCCTCTAAACCATAAGGGTCGGCGGCAGATACGATGAAGATCAGCCGCCCCTCTTTCATTGTAGTGATCTTACCCGCATAAAATACATTGCCTTGTTTATAACGCGCCTGGCCCTGCTCTAAAATGGTGGCAATAAATGGCGCGGGGACGCCATGTACCGGTTTTTTGTTGATATAATCGGCTTGTTTTAAAACGTATTGCTGTTCGTTAGGCAAGCGTTCAAGGTAGCGGTGCCTTATCTCTTTGTATACGCCCAGGCTGTCCTTATCATTCAACTGGTGCATTTGGGCAGCCAGGTTAACACGCGCCTCTAATCGCTTATAAAAATCGCCAAAGGTAAACTGGTGGGTAAAGTAAAAAATGGCGCCGCTCAGTAAGATGATCACCGTACTGGTAAGCGCGAAGAACAATAGGGCCACCTTGCGCTGTATACTCATCTACACCCTGCCCTCCTTTAAAATATAACCCATGCCCACGGCGGTATGTATCAGTTTTACATTCTGGTCCTTATCGATCTTTTTGCGCAGGTAATTAATATAAACGTCTACCACATTGGTGCCCATATTAAAATCGATGTTCCAAACCTGCTCCAGTATTTCAATGCGCGATAACATGCGGTTCTTGTTGCGCGCCAAAAATTCCACCAGTCGATATTCGGTAGCAGTAAGTTCGATGGCTTTGCCACCACGCTTTACCGAACGTTCATCCAGATTGATCACCATATCAGCCACCTGCAAAATATTGGCAGGCGCTGCTTGCCCACTGCCGCGACGGCCCAGCGTGCGTACCCGGGCGTTCAGTTCGTCCAAACTAAACGGCTTTACCATGTAGTCGTCGGCGCCGCTGTCAAGCCCGGTTACCACATTCTCGGTAGTGCCAAGGGCGGTCAGCATTAAAATGGGCGTGCTTTTATTAGCCTGGCGCAGCTGCCGGCATATTTCCACCCCGTTAATGCCTGGTAGCATAATATCAAGAATGATCAACTGAAAATCCATATCCATCCCCATCTTTAAACCGGTAACACCATCCATCGCCACACTCACCTGGTGCCCCTCGGCGGCCAGATCGCGCTGGATGATGGATACCAACTGCGGCTCATCTTCAACTACAAGGATCTTCATTTGCTGCAAATATAGTTTTGCAGGGGTAACAGGACGAAAAAATAGCAGAGAAGATAAAGGCAGGGCCTAATTGATCAGCTCGTTCATGCTGTCGGTCATTTGGTAGGTAACACCGTTGCAACTGATGGATGTGCCGTTGGCTAATACCGTCACCGTGCTGTCGGGATACACTAAATGCAGCGAACAGTCCATATCAAAGTGCAGCTTTTGGCGCTTGCTGTGATTAATGGCGTTCACAATGCGCTTTATCTTTTTGCTGTCGGTATAGTTAAAGGTTACCGAATCGACCTCGTTACGGTATACCACCACCTGTATCATTTTCACAGCCGCGTTATTTACGGGGTGATGCTTGCATCCCATAAATAGTATGGCCAGTAAAACAATAAGCAAGCTTTTCATACACGTGCCGGTAAACAGAACTATAAATTTAGGCATTGATTTTAAATTATCATCATATCGCTTGTAACAGCGCTGATATAATTTTAAAATTGCACAGGCATTATATATCTTGCTTTATCAAACTACCCTTAACAATGAAGGTCAAGGCTTTACTCTCTGTAATTTTTACGCTGATTTTAATCTGGGCACTGGAAACCAAGTTTGGCGATATTCCGGCTATTGCCGTTTTCCTGAACCCGGCCACCGGCTTCTGGCAAAATTCGGAAAGCAAGCATGTTATAAAGGAAAAAGA